>JAUYJC010000177.1 GCA_030688735.1 Deltaproteobacteria bacterium | reverse complement strand
TACTAGGACCACTCTCTGGCCTCAACCTTTCCGGGATCGACTGGGTAATCGTAGGGGGCGAATCCGGGCCAAGTGCACGCCCGATACAGCGCAAGTGGGTCGTCGATATACGCCGCCAGTGCCGGCAGGCGGGCGTCCCGTTCTTCTTCAAGCAATGGGGAGGCGTGAACAAGAAGAAAACTGGACGTGAGCTTGACGGTCGCACCTATGACGAAATGCCGGACAAGTTGGAAGATGGAGTTTCCCGCCAGTCGTTGACTCTCTTTAGCGAGCACCAATTAGGATAGACGATGGCCAAGAAGCAACCACCCCAAAACGCCCGCCAGAAATCTGTCGAGTCCATCAAGCACAAGGACAAACGGGCCAACATCCCGACCGAAGAGCTGCGCGACTTCGTGGCTGAGGACGAGAAAGCGCCCAAAACCATGCTCTATCCCCGCGACCCGTCGGTCGACCCGCAGCTTGTCTGGAAAGGGAAAGACGAGCAGGACCAAAAAGACCTCGCTGTCCCCGTCGTGCCCGTTTATATCCAGGAGAAGATTCATCCTCAAGCGATCGTGGAAAACCTCCGTGAAATGGCATCTGCGGGGAAGAAGGAGCCTGAGCAACTGCTCTTCGCTGACTTCAACGGCCTCGACGATGACTTTTCCAAGAAGGTTGATTTCTACCAGCACGAGCAGCACTGGAGCAACCGTATGATCCTTGGCGACTCGCTGTTGGTGATGACCAGCCTTGCCGAGAAAGAAGGACTGAAGGGCAAGGTTCAATGCATCTACATCGACCCGCCCTACGGCATAAAGTTCGGTTCCAACTGGCAGGTCAGCACGCGCAAGCGCGACGTGCGAGATGGCCGGGCCGAGGATACGACGCGCCAGCCGGAACAGGTACGCGCCTTCCGCGACACCTGGAAACTCGGCATCCATTCATACCTCGCGTATCTACGTGACCGACTGGTCGTTGCCCGCGAACTTCTCACCGAAACCGGAAGTGTCTTCGTGCAAATTAACTCAGAGAACTCCCACCTCATCCGCAATCTGCTTGACGAGGTATTTGGCAGCGAGAACTTCGTAGCGGATATCTACTTCCGAAAGAAGAGCATCCCGCTTGGAGGTACGTACCTGGAGACGATGCACGACCAGATTCTCTTCTATGCGAAGGATGCCGAACATCTCAAGTTCAGGCATCTGTATGAAGAATCCGATGTTTCGATGATTTCATCACACGGCCCATACGCCATGTACCCAGAAGGTAACTGCGAGAAAATCCGCGTCGAAGACTTCAGAAGCGTCTCCCATCCAACAGGTACTCGCTACTACCGCCTGTTCTCACTGCTGGCCCCTTCCTTCTCTTCAACAACCGTGTACGAGTTCGAACACGAGGGGAGGCGCTACGCGCCCCCGAGTCGTGGTTCCTGGGTAATCAGCAAAGATAAGCTCGCGGTACTTGGTAGGATTGGGCGGCTTCAGCCGGAGGGCAGTAACCTGAGCTACCGCCTGTTCTACGACGACTTTCCCTTTAGGAAACGGACAAACACGTGGACCGACGCGCCTGTTTCTTATGAAAAGACGTACGCCGTTCAAACCTCGCCCGATGTTATCGCGCGGTGTCTCTTAATGACCACCGATCCCGGTGACTTGGTGCTCGACCCAACCTGTGGCAGCGGAACAACGGCCTTCGTCGCCGAGCAGTGGGGGCGGCGCTGGATTACCATCGACACCAGCCGTGTAGCCCTCGCTCTTGCCCGCACGCGCATTATGGCCGCTAGATTTCCCTACTACTTACTCGCCGACTCGCCTGAAGGAATTGCGAAAGAAGCTGAACTCACCGGCAAGATGCCTCCACCTCATAAGACGGAGGGCGACATCAAGAAGGGTTTCGTTTACAAGCGTGTCCCACATGTGACGCTCAAAGCCATCGCTAACAATCCAGACATCCGGGAAGGAATGAGCCGCCAGGAAATCGACCGGGCAATCGCCCGGCACGCTGAACAGGAGACGCTTTACGACCAGCCCTACGAGGACGGCAAGCGCATCCGCGTTACCGGACCATTCACCGTCGAGAGCCTCTCCCCACATCGTGTGCTTGCTGCCGACGAGAACCTTGATGGTAGCGTTTCTGAACAGGAAGCGAAGCAACAACAAGACTTCGCCACGATGATTCTCGAAAACCTCCGTAAGGCTGGCGTTCAGAATACGAAGAAAAACGAACGGCTCAAATTCGAGACTCTCGATTCCTACGCGGGCCAGTGGATTCACGCCGTTGGCAATTACACTGACGCTGACGGTAAGACTAAGCGAGCCGCTATTTCCATCGGCCCCGAGCACGGCACCGTCGGTCCCGTTCAAGTCAAAGAGGCTGCGAAAGAAGCCGTCCAGGGTGTCGGCTTCGATATGTTGATCGTCGGCGGCTTCGCCTTCGACCCGCATGTATCGGAAGAAGCCAAGCGGTACGGCAAGCTCAACGTTATTCCCGTCAAAATGAACCCGGACCTTGCGATGGGTGATGAACTTTTGAAGAAGACCGGAGCCGGAAACCTCTTCATGTATTTTGGCGAGCCGGATATCGACCTCAAAAAGCAAAAAGATGGAAAGCTCGTCGCCGAGTTAAAGGGCTTGGATGTTTACGACCCGACCACCGGCGAGATCCGCTCCTCATCTACCGACGACATCGCCTGCTGGTTCATCGACACGAACTACAATGGTGAGAGTTTCTTCGTCCGCCACGCCTACTTCACCGGCGCTGAAGAACCCTATGACAAACTCAAGCGCGCGCTTCGCGCCGAAATCGACGAAGCCGCCTGGTCCGCGCTCTACTCAACCAAAAGTATTCCCTTCGACCGCCCGAAGACCGGCAAAATCGCCGTCAAGGTCATCAACCACTACGGCGACGAAGTGCTAAAGGTGTTTGAAATATGAACGCGGTGACGATTTCAAGGATGACGCCATGAGCAACCCCGAATATTTCTCCGAAGTGTTTCAGCACGGATCTGCATGGGTTCGTGCTGATTTTCACATGCACTCGTTGGCGGACAAGGAGTTCTCATATGCCGGGAACGCCGCTTCTTTCTCATCAGACTACGTGGCGGCCCTTAAGGCGGCAGGCGTTCGTGTCGCCGTCATCACAAACCACAACAAGTTTGACTGGGAGGAATTCAAAACGTTGGCAAAGGCGGCTAAGAAAGAGGATATCTTTCTTCTGCCCGGCCTGGAATTATCTGTCAAAGACGGTTCAAACGGGATTCATATGCTTGTTGTCTTCAGCAATGACTGGATCTCCAACAAAGAGACTACGGACCACGTCAAAACCTTTCTGAGCGTGACATTCGCGGGACAAGCAAACTTCGAGAACGAGAATGGCCGGTCAAACCACGATCTCAACGAAACCATTCGTGAACTCGACAAGTTCGGCCGAGATTACTTTTGGGTGTGCGCTCATGTGGAAGCGAAAAACGGCCTCTGGGGAGGTCTTGGGGGAGGGCGGATCGGCGAATTGGGGAAATCAGAGCTGTTCCGCCAGCGATGCCTTGGCTTCCAAAAAGTCAGAACCAACGACACGCGAGTGCAGGTGAAGGCCTGGCTACAGGACTGGTACCCCGCTGAACTAGAAGGCTGCGACTGCAAGTCGATTTCAGACATCGGCAAGGGAAGGCATGTTTACATTAAGATCGGTGCGTTCACTTTTGAATCAGTGAAATTCGCACTTCTCGACAAAACGAACCGAGTTGCCGCAGAGCTACCGAAGCAAGACCACTCGTATGTGAAGAGGGTTAGGTTCGAAGGCGACAAACTTGATGGCCGGATCATTAACTTGTCACCAGAACTGAACACCTTTATCGGCATCCGGGGAAGTGGCAAATCAACGATTCTTGAAGCACTTCGGTATGCGCTGGACATTGCCTTCGGTAAGAACGCGGCCGACCGCGAATACAAAGAGGGCTCAGTCAAGAATGCGCTGGGCAGCGGTGGCAAAGTTACGTTGACTGCGATCGACCGGCACGGACACGAGTATGAGGTCCGCCGCATTGTTGGCGAGCAGCCGGACGTTTACGTGGGCGGCAACTTACAGCCTGGTATCAACATTCGGGAGACCGTACTTCACAAACCGATCTACTTCGGACAGAAGGACCTCTCGAACACCGGTCAGGGCTTCGAGAACGACCTGGTCGAGAAGCTCGTTGGCGAGAAACTTGTTGATGTTCGTCATGCGATGGCCGAACAGCGTCAGGCAGTGGTCGAGATAATCCACCGACTGCAAAAGCTCTCGGATGTCGGAGATAAGCAGAAGGAGTATGAGGCCAAGAAACAGGATGCGGAGTTTCGGCTAAAGACCTTTAAGGCGCATGGCGTAGAGGAGAAACTTCAGAAGCAGGTGGAGTTCGAGCGGGACGGTCGGACCACAAAGGATCTGAGCGATTTCGTCACTGGCTACGTTCAGGATCTCGAGGAGTTCATCGCCCGGTACGCCGACGATTTCGCGAGTCGCCGGAAATACGCGTCGAAACAGAACGCAGCATTCTTTGCGGAGGTGTTTGGGATCTTTGACCGTATCGCTAAGGGGTTTGCGGAGATCGGCAAGGTCGCCGTGCTGGCGAAGGCGGCATCGATTGAAATGAGGGTTAAGGTCAATGAGTTCGATGGGCTTAAAAACGCGCTGAAGGAAGAGTTTGCCGAAATTGCACGGAAGCTCTCTGAGGAATTGAAATCGAGTGGCGTCACCGCCATTGATCCAAACGAATTCCTAAAGCTCCGAAAGACGATCGAGAATGCAGCGCAATTTCTCGTGGCGCTCGCCAAGGAGAAAGAACAGCAACTTGCGCTGAGGACGCAACTGTCGTCCGCACTGACGGCGCTGAACGATCAGTGGCACCAGGAATTCAAGCTTATCAAACAGCAGTTAGATTTGATCAATGAGCAGGAAACGGCACTGCAGATCGAGCTCGATTACAAGGGCGACAAAGCGGCATTCCTCAGATACATGAAGGACATCTTCCGAGGAAGCAAGCTTCGCGAAACCACGCTCGACGAACTGGTCAAGGCTTTCGCGGACGGAGCGGGCCTGTATCGGGAACTCGACAAAGCGAAGGCCATGGTTGGAGGCTCAGCCGCGACGTTCGACGAGTATTTCCAGCAGAATCTGAGCGCCTTATTGACGTGGCAGGTGCCGAACGGGTACACCATCAAGTACCACGGGAAGCAGCTAAGGAACCACTCGCTGGGCCAGCGTGCATCGGCGTTGATTCTGTTTGTGCTGAGCCAGCGGGACAACGACGTGGTAATAATCGACCAGCCAGAGGACGATCTCGACAACCAGACGATCTATGAGGACGTGATCAAGTTGGTTCGAAAGCTCAAGCCAAAAACCCAGTTCGTCTTCGCCACGCACAACCCGAACATTCCAGTCTTGGGTGATGCCGAACAGATAATTGCGTGCGCTTACGGCAACGACGTCATCGAAACGAAGGTCGGAAGCATCGACAGTCCCGAGCTTCAGGAGGCGATCGTTAGCATCATGGAGGGGGGGAGCGAGGCATTCCAGCGACGAAAGGAGATTTACCAGATATGGAAACGACAGAACTCCTAGAAATCGTCGCACGCGGAGAGGATAGCCGACATCAGTTCAAGGAGGACGCCACTAATGCAACTGCGTTGGCGGCCGAGATCGTCGCCTTCGCCAACTCTGGCGGTGGGCAGGTCTTCATCGGCGTTGCCAACGACGGAACAATTCGGGCGCACGACGCGGCCGATGTCGACCGGTTGAATCAGCTCATTGCCAACGCCGCCTCGAATTCGGTCCGTCCCCCGATCAATCCGCTGACCGAGAATGTGCCCGCGTCCACGGGCGTTGTTATCGTTGTCACGGTCCCTGACGGACTCAGTAAGCCGTACATGGACAATAACGGAGCAATTTGGGTTAAGAGCGGTAGCGACAAGCGGAGGGTGACAGCGCGCGAAGAGATGCAACGGATGTTTCAAAGTGCGCAGCTTGTTCACGGTGATGACGTTTCTGTTCCCGGTACATCCATCGCCGATATCGATCTCAACTACTTTCGTTGGTTCTTCAAGACCCGTTTCGACCAAGAGTTGGAGGAACAGGATCTCTCACTCGGGCAGGTGCTTTCGAACATGCGGATTTTGGGCAACGATCTGTTGACAGTGACCGGCGTCCTACTCTTTGCGAAAGATCCGCGTGCGTTTCTCCCGGTGTTTCATGTCAAGGCGGTGTGTTATCCAGGTAACGACATTCACGCGACGACCTACCTGGACAGTGCGGATATCTTCGGGCGCATCCAGACGCAGTTTGAAGAGTCTTTGGGCTTCGTGCTACGTAATCTCCGCAGGGAGCAGAGTGGCCAGGGTGTCAATACCACCGGGGAGGTGGAGATTCCCAAGATCGTGCTGGAAGAGCTTCTCGCCAACGCCCTGATTCACCGCGACTACTTCGTGTCAGCGCCCGTTCGTATCTTCGTGTTTGATGACCGGGTTGAGATCATTAGCCCAGGCCATCTACCGAATAATCTGACGGTCGCGAACATTCGGAGCGGTAACTCGAACATTCGCAATCCGATCCTTACCTCGTATGCGACGAAAGTTCTCCCGTATCGCGGCCTCGGAACTGGAATTCTGCGGGCGTTGAAGGCGTATTCAGCAATCGACTTCGTGGACGATCAGGACGGCAACCTGTTTCGGGCGATTATCAGGAGGCGGACACCCACTTCGTGAGAGCAGTTTGGGTTTGACCTCGATCGGTGAGAGGCGCTTGCTCTGGCACTGAAGCGACATGCGTCAGACAACGAGGTTGGCCTGGAAGAAAAGACGATCTTTGGAACGGCAACGAAGTCAGGCAAGCCTTACTATCATTTTGCTTAGAGAACCTCGCTCGATAGCATCTCTTTCCTTGCCGCCTGAAAAACTAATCTTTTCGCTTGCAAGCTTTCTTGGAAATGGGCCATCGCTATGTTATGACCTGCCTAGTCCAGAAGATTGTGAGGTAGTTTTCCATGAGCGAAATGTCCAAGACCGTCGCCGAGATGCTGCTTCGAACCGAGTCGATTGCGGTTTACAAAGATAAGCCGTTCGTTTTTGTCTCGGGGCGCATCTCGCCGGTCTACATCGATTGCCGGAAGCTTCTCTCGTTTCCAATGGAGCGCGAGTATATCGTGACCGCGCTGGCGAAGATGGCGGAAAGCAATATTGGCGGGGCGAACATCGACGTCGTGGCCGGCGGGGAAACGGCGGGGATCCCTTACGCTTCCTTCGTGTCTCATATCATCAAGAAGCCAATGATCTATATTCGCAAACAGCCGAAAGGTTATGGCGGCACGAAACAGATCGAGGGTATCCTCGAAGCTGGGAAACGAGTTCTATTGGTCGAGGATTTGATCACCGACGGTCTAAGCAAGCTCCGCTTCAATATCGGCATCCGCGGCGCGGGCGCCAAGATGACCCACTGCCTGTGCGTTTTCGATTATGCGTCCGATCGGCTGAACCAGCACGAGGGGCGCGACAATCTCGCCAAAAACGATATCGCGCTGCACGTGCTCGCCAACTGGGACGACGTCCTCGACACCGGTCTTGCCAAGAACTACTTCAACCAAGCGCAGAACAAGCAAATCCTTGACTTTCTCAACGACCCTGAGAATTGGGGCCGGAAGATGGGATTCGTGTAAGACCGATTGCGCGGCGCAGGTTCAATTAGTTCAAGACTTTCAAATCGTTCAAGCCGTCAGGATTAGGGGACTGGCTACTTTTCAGTATTTTTGAAAAGTTGCCTGTCCCTGTTTACCTGTGCATGAGGCCACCGTGAAAACACTCATTCGCAACGCCGTCGTCGTAACGATGAACGAACAGAACGACTTGATCGACAACGGTTCGGTCGTCATCGACGGCAACCGGCTTTCTTACGTCGGCCCGGCTGAATGGACGCCCCCCGGGCCATTTGACCGAATGATCGACGCGAGCCGCATGATCGCCATGCCCGGCATGGTCAACGCGCACTGCCACTCGCCGGCCAATCTCGTACGCGGCATGATGCCGAGCAAGCCGCTGGAAATCTGGCGCGCTTATTACCGGGCTTCTCTCAGAGACATGCGCGAGGAGGATTTCTACGCCAGCGCCCTGCTCGGCGGCGTGGAGATGTTGAAAGCCGGCGCGACCACGGTGCTCGATCACTTTGCCGGCAACCAGGCCTGCCGCTTCATGGGTGCCGGCGCGGCGATTCAAGCGATGCGCGATCTTGGACTGCGCCATGTGGTTTCACTGACGATTACGGACAAGAACTACGAAGAAACCATCCCGCTTGGCGAAACGCATTCCACGCTTGACGACGAGATCAAACGCATGAGCGCGAGCGAAGCAAAATCGACGACAGCTTGGCTCGACGAATGCGAAGCGTTTATCGAAACCTTTCACGCTCCGGAGAAGTTGACCACCGCATGTCCCGGCCCTTCGGCGGTGCAGCGCTGCACGGACGAACTCTTGACCGGTGCGGCGGAAATCGCGCGCAAGAAAAATCTGCCGATGCATATTCATCTCGCCGAGACCAAGGCGCAGGCGGTGATGGGCAAGCAGCTCTACGCAACTTCATTGTTGCAGCACCTGGGATCGATCGGCGTCCTACGACCGAATCTTTCCCTGGCGCACTCGATCTGGATCGAGCCAACGGACATCGAGCTGTTCGCAAAGAGCGGCGCGACGCCGGTGCACAACCCGGCGAGCAATCTCCGGATCGGCAGCGGCCTGGCGCCGGTAAAGCAATTTATCTCCGCCGGTGTGACTGTGGCATTGGGCACGGACGGTGCGGCGTCCAACGACGGGCAGAACATGTTCGACGCCCTGCGCTTGGTTGCGTTGATTCATAACCAAGCGGGCACCGACTTCAACGAATGGATCGTTCCCGCTCAAGCGCTCGCCATGGCCACGCGCAACGGCGCCCGCGCGTTCGGACTCGACGCCGGGGTGCTGGCACCCGGCAAGCTGGCGGATCTGGTTCTCCTTCGGCGCGATACGCCCGCCTTCACACCGCTCAACGACGTCATGGGCCAACTTGTCTTCTGCGAAAATGGCAGCTCAGTCGATACCGTGATCGTCAACGGCGAAGTCGTTGTCGAAAGCGGCCGGTTGACGAAGGTCGATGAGCCGGAAGTTCTGCGCTTGGCCGAACAAGCCCGCACGCGGCTCGACCCGTCCATTCAAAGAGAACTACAAGCCGCGCGAACACTGGAGCCGGCATTGGCGGAAATGTATTTTCGGGTGTTTGGGAAACGTCAGTGATCATGAAGCAACGGGTATCGGCTCGGCGGGCCTCGCCCACCCTACTGCCACAAATGAATGCGCGTACCCAACGGCGCAGTCGGCAGCCTTGACAGCGTATGAAAAAGCAAAGAGAATCAGACAAAAGATTGCCAGGGTAAGCCGTCGATTACCGGTGTAAATGAATTCGGCAATCACAGAGGGATGGCCCCTTGCTATGATTAAGCAGTACGTTGAGCAGCGCGACGGAGGCTATTGGATAACGGGCAGTCGCGTTTCCCTCGACTCCATCGTCTATGCGTTTCTCTACGGGCAGACCGCCGAAAGTATCGCTCAGTCTTTTCCCACGCTCCTACATGAGCAAGTCTATGGAGCCATCGCGTTCTATCTTTCCAACCGTACGGAGATTGACGCTCATCTGGCACAAGCGAAAGCCGATTTTGAAGTTTTGCGTCAAGCCGCCCGTGATGCCGACCCGATGTTCTTCCAGAAATTGGCGGATGCACGCCGTTCGGGAGACGCGCGGCAGCCGTGAAATTGCGGTTTCAAGCCGATGCCGATTTTAACCAAATCATCGTCCTGGCCACACTCAGACGAGAACCGGCGATAAATTTCCAAACGGCGCTCACAGCCGATTTGGCGCACCGCCAAGACAGTGAGGTGTTAGGTCTAGCGGCCCGGGAGGGGCGCCTACTCGTCACTCATGACCGCAAGCCCATGCCTAGGCATCTTGCGGAGTTTGTTGCGACACAAACGAGCCCGGGGTTGTTGGTGGTGCCGCAATATCTCTCGGTTGCCTCGGTGGTGGAAGACTTGATCTTAATCTGGTCCGCCTCCGAAGCCGAAGAGTGGCTTAACCGCGTTAGTTTTTTACCGCTCTGATGGAAGTCATAGCTTTCCAGGATGCTTTGAGCCAGTTGAGTTAGACTGGGGCAATCTCGGCGATACCTATCAAATCTTTAATCGGTCCGAGCACCGGCCAACTTTGCGATGGTAATCGGCGCAGGCGCTTCCGCCCACACCTGCGGGTTTTCAGAGAGGTGGTCTCTGTTTGCGCCACTCCGTCGCTTGCTCGTAGGCGTAGGCGACGCGGAAGCAGGTCGCTTCCTCAAACGGTCGTGCGACGATCTGCAATCCCGCCGGCAGATTTCCTGGTGTGAAACCGCAGGGAACCGAGATCGCCGGAAGGCCGGTGAGATTAAAGGGGTTGGTGAAATTCGGGCGAAGATTTTGCTCGTTGGGGTCTATGCTTTCGAAGGCTTCAGGCGAGCGCGCCGCGGAGGGCGTGGCGAAAACATCGACGCGGGCGAAGTTCGCGCGGATTTGATCGTTCAATACGGAGCGTGCACGCTGGGCGGTGATGTAGTCGGCGGCGCTGAGAAAGGCTCCTTCGAGTATGCGCCGGCGCACCGAGCTGCCGAATTTCTCCGGCGTGCTTTGAAAAGTCTTTTCGTGGTAGGCGTATGCCTCGCAAACCAAGATGGTTTGATTCGCCTTGCGCGCCAGCGAGAAAGGCGTGCCGTCGATTTCGACGATCGTTGCCCCAAGTTCTAGCAAAGTTTTCAGCGCTTGATCGAACACCGCTTCGGTTTCCGGATCGGTCCCTTTATTCTCATCGAACCACCCGGCGCGCGGTACACCGACGCGCAGACCTTTGATTCCATCTCGTAACCCGGCGCGAAAGTCGGGAACCACGACATTCGCCGACGCCGGGTCTTTTGCATCGTAGCCGGCGATCGCCTGAAGTAAGAGGGCGCAGTCTTCGACGCAGCGCGCCATCGGGCCGGCGTGGTCCAATGACCAACTGAGCGGGACGACGCCGCGGCGACTCACTCGTCCGTAGGTCGGTTTGATGCCGACGATGCCGCAATGCGATGATGGTGTGCGAATGGAACCGCCGGTGTCGGAACCGAGCGCGCCGTAGCAAAGTGCCGCTGCCAGCGCCGCGCCGGAGCCGCTGCTGGAGCCGCCGGGGATATGGGCGGTGTTCCACGGATTGCGCACGGCGGGAAAGGGCGCGTCTACCGACGGCCCGCCGAAGGCGAACTCGTGCATGCCGAGTTTACCGAGCAGAATCGTGCCCGCTTCTTGCAGCTTCGCTACGGCCGTCGCGTCGTGATCTGGAATCCAATGTTCGAGCACGGCAGAGTGGCAGGTCGTGCGGATGCCTTTAGTCGCATACAAATCTTTTAGGGCGATGGGAATGCCGTGCAGTGGCCCGCGATCGTTGCCGGAATGCAGTTCCCGCTCCGCTTGCTCGGCTTGCCGCAATGCGAGATCGGTCGTCAAGGTAATAAAACTATGCAGCTTGCCGTCGATGGCTTTGATCCTTGTGAGACAAGCCTTAGTCAACTCCAGCGGTGAAAATTCCTTGCGCCGAAGACCGGCGGCAGCTTCTGAGATGGTTAGGTAGCTGAGATCGTCGGCGGTCACGGCGGCTAGACCTTATCTACTTTCAGCGCGCTGAACGCGCTCGCCGGCTCGGTGCCATCCTCGATCAGTTGCCGCAATTCCGCGGCCTGCCTCAGCGCGCGATTGACTCCCGGCAGCAGCTCCTGCAATTCATCCTCTGGCAGCTTCAGGCCCGCCCGCGAAGCCATTTTGGACAGATCATCCAGTGACATTTCAGTCGCCATATTTTCCTCGATGAGACCGATTTCAAGATACGATATTTATTACGAAGATGGAAAGCTTCTTATCGAAGGCGGGCGCTCGCTGTCAATCAGCGTTATCAACCGAGAGCCGGTTTGGACGATCCAGGTGGACGTGCAATATCTTGCCGCCGCCGGTGACTCTTGGCGCTTCCCGCTCGACAATCGGCAGCCCTGCGTCGCGCCAGACCAGCATCATGACCCGTTCGACTCCCGAGCCTGCGCCGATCGCGTCGAGGAAGGTTTGTCTTACCTGCGCCGGATCCATCGGTCCGAGACGGGGATGGACGAACAGGCGGACGCTCGGTTCGCTGTTAGCGGTTTCAATTTCAAGGAGTTGATAATCGGTCGGCCCGCCGCCGAATTTTTGCGGCAGGACTTCCTCCAGGACGCGGATTAAATCCGCATGGTAAAACGTCATGCCTCCGGCGGTGAGTTTCTCGAAGCTCCGAATCGTGTGGATATGGGTGGTCCAGCCGAGTTTTTCTAGCGGGCACGCGCAACTTCTATGTGTAACTTCCGCTTGATCGCCGAGGGAGACGTTGAAAAGAATAAGCTGTGCCAAGGGCAGGAAAATAGACGTGATCAAGAGCGCCTGGGACGGCAGGTCTGGCGCGGGGACATTCAAAGGCTGTATCACCGCGAATTTATCATGCATCAGGTGGAGATCGTCGGGAGCCCGACGAAACATGCAGCCACGGCCTAGTGTGCCGGTTTCAACGCTGCCGTATTGAACCTGAGCCGTAGCTCCCGCGCGCTCGATGACAGCCAGGCGAGACGCCGTCGTGGGCTCGCCCCCGATAATGAACTGGGCGCCTCGTAAGCTAATGCTGGCGTCGCGCGCGGCCTGGCAAAGACGCACAGCGCAGCTAGGGTAAGTATAAAGTTGGGGCGTGCGACCCGAGCGCAAAATCTGTGACGTCCAATGAGCGATCGGGAGCGGATCGCGCAAAGGCACGTGGATTGGGCGCGGCAGATGGACTCCAGCTAAGAGACCTCCCAAGCGAAGCGCTCGTATGCTCCAGACGTAACGCGAATGAATCCCGGCGTCGCTCGCATTCACGACGGAGAACCAACGGTCTGGCTGGGCGCCGCAGAGCGTGTAACTTATAACTCGCCTGAGCGACACCGCGCCCGGCACTGCCCAGATCGCGCGGACCCAGTCGAGGCCGGTGCGCGCTTCGAAGTCGAGTAACATTTCCGTCGAGCGAACCTTTTCCAGACCAAGATCTATCGGCACGGGCGTCCTTGAGCCTCGGCTGCCGCTGCTTTCCCCGACCAGCGCTGTCGCTACGCCGGGCTTGGCGAGCGCCCCCGGTATCACCTCAAATTTAGCGCTCCCTCTGACCACGGGCTGGCGGCCCTTAGCCTCAGCTACGGTAAGATAAACTCCCTTGCGGTAGAGATGATACAACGACCCTTCGACGCCTTCGTTTTGCACCAGCGCTTCGAGATCCCCGAATTCGCAACCCGCCAACTGTAAAAGTTTTAGGTAAGGACTTTCACGAAAACCGTAGATCGCCTCTTTCGCCAGCGCGAGGAAGTTAGCCTGTCTGTGCTCGAAACGGTCTTTCAGCGCGGCATGGGCTTCCTCGGAAGTCACGCGATAGCGCAGCAGTCTTGGAAGACCGGATAGAAATCGAACTCCGCCGACAACGTCGCTGAAGGTCGGAAGATTTTTCGGTGGAAACAATGAAGGCAACTTGCGCCCCTCTAATATCTTATCGGGAAAAACATTAGCCATGGATCACAATGAGCAAAGCCGTGATCGGTAGATCCGACGCTTCGACTCGATTCTCGGCCTTGGCCGGGGGCTCTTGCTCAGGATTCAGCCCCACGGGCGTAGTGGAAGGTGCCACGGGTTTGCCCGAGGTGCTCGGTTTTAAGGGGCATACTTTTTATTTTGCCGGTTGCTGTGTCGACGTTGTCGAAGCGGCCGGAAAGCCATAGCGTTTTCAAATCCCACGACGGCACCATATGCTTCAGCTTGCGACCGACCGGATAGCGATCGATGACTTTAAAGGTTGCCGGATCGATCACCGCGACTTCGTGGAATTTTCGCGCGGGCACGTAGACGTGGGACAGGTGCTTCGTGACCGTCTGGCTAAGTTTCTCGGGCCGGGTCTCGCGGTAAAGATTGTTCGGATTTACGACCGGTGGCATGCCTGGAACGGTTTTGATCGTCTTCGGCGCGGGTCCCGTAGCGAAGGCAGCGGGCGGCGGCGCGGCGAAAGCGCCATTATGGCTACGCCGACGGCGATCAA
This sequence comes from Deltaproteobacteria bacterium, assembly GCA_030688735.1. Taxonomy (GTDB): domain Bacteria; phylum Desulfobacterota; class Binatia; order UBA9968; family UBA9968; genus JACPFE01. Next base: position 16,294 of record JAUYJC010000177.1, on the reverse strand, counting down.
AAAAACCTTGCCAAGATTCATTCCTTTACCTCCGGTGGACGCACGGTCACGAGTCGAGCGTTGACCGCTCGACCGGTGGTTTCGAATTTTAGACGAAAAGCAATCGGAATACGAGATTGGTGAGCTACGCAGCGTCTCTTTTCTTTTTTCGGATCGCCCAGTAAACGTTCTCCGGCTTGAGCGGCAGATCGTAAATCCGCACTCCCACCGCGTCAGTCACCGCATTGCCAATCGCAGCCGGCGTCGGTGCGAGGCCGGGCTCGCCCAATCCTTTGGCCCCGTACGGTCCTTCGGCCTCGGGGCACTCGACGACGATCGGAATTAGCTCGGGCGTGTCGAGGGACGTGAGCAGGTGATAATCGAGAAATGAGGGGTTGCGCACCTTGCCGGTGTTATCGATGATCAATTCTTCATGCAAAGCGGATCCGATACCCATGACGACGCCGCCTTCGATCTGCGCCGCGCAATTCAATGGATTGATCGCTTTGCCGACGTCATGGGCGGCCGACATGCGCAAGACGCGGACGCGGCCACTCTCTTCGTCCACCTCGACCTCGGCGGCCTGGGTCGCGTACATGTAGAACGCCGAGGCATGGTCGCTGTGGCCGGTTTCCAGGTCGAGGTCCTTGCCAATTTCATAGGTATAAGAACCATCGCCGCGCACCTCGCCGTGGATGCCAAGCTTCCGCCGCACGACTTCGCCGATGGGGAGCGCCTGTTGGGGCTGGTCTTGCAAAAAGACTTTGCCGTCGCCGTAGCCGAGATCCTGCACCTTGGCTTCGAGCATCGGGCTCGCAGCTTCCATGATCTGCTCGCGCGCGTGGATCGAGGCGCGGCGCACAGCGTTGCCCATGTGATAGGTACTGCGGCTCGAGGTGGTCGAGGCGTCGAAGGGGATCACGTCGGTGTCCAGCGGGTGCATGCGAACCTTTTCCATCGGCACTTTTAGCTCTTCGGCGGCGACCTGAGAGAGAATCGTGCTGCAGCCCTGGCCGATCTCCACCGTGCCGGCGAGCACCGTGACTTCGCCCTTGGCGTTGACCATGACGCCCGCGGCCGATGTCGTCGGCGAGCGCGTCGGCTTTTGAATGCAGGCGAAGCCCTTGCCGATCTTGACGCCGGGCCTGGCCGCTTTCTTAGGCTTGCCCCAGTCGATCGCCTCGGTCGCTTTGACGAGCGTCTCTTTCAGACCGACGGCGTGGAGCTGCTCGCCCCAGTATGAGATGTCGCCTTCGACGAACATATTTTTCATGCGAATGGCGATGGGGTCCATGCCAAGGCGCTTGGCGATCTCGTCCATCTGTTGCTCGCCGGCCCAGGCTCCCTGGGGAATGCCGTAGCCGCGATAGGAACCGGCGACGGGCTTGTTGGTGTAGACCGCGTAGCCATCCACTTTGACATGCGGAATGCGGTAAGGACCCGGCGCGGGCAAGCTGCCGCGGATGCACACCGTTGGGCTTTTCTCCGCGTAGGCGCCGGCGCCCCAGTAAATCGTCATTTCTCGCGCCATCAGCGTGCCGTCTTTTTTTACGCCGGTCTTGGCATAGACGACCGCTTCATGGCGCGTCAGCGTCGAGATGAAGGTTTCCTCGCGGTTGAACTTCACGCGCACCGGCCGGCCGTTGGTTTTGAACGCCAGCGCGACGGCGATTGGCTCCACTTTGAGCCCGCCTTTCGAGCCGAAGCCGCCGCCCTGGAACGGATTGATGAAGCGGATTTTTTCCTTCGGCATGCCCAGCGCTTCGCTGATTTCATGGAGCGCGCGAAAGGGCGCGTCGTTGGCGACCCAAATTGTCAACCGCCCCGATTCCTTGTCGAACTGCGCGTGGGCCGAGTGCGGTTCCATGGCGGCGTGCTGAATGACCGGCACGAAGTAGCGCTCCTCGACAATCACGTCCGACTGCTTGAAGCCGGTGTCCACGTCGCCGGTGCGCAGCTTGAAATGCTCGGCCACGTTCGGCGCTGCGCCCTTCACCATGAAGTCTGCCTTGCGATACTTGTCGAAGTCCTCGTGGATCTCCACGCAGCCTGGCTTGCAGGCTTCTTCGGGATCGGTGTAGACGGGCAGATCTTCGTACTCGACTTCGATGAGCTTCACCGCGGCCTCCGCCGCGTCTTCATCCTCGGCGGCGACGGCGGCCACTGGCTCACCGATGCAGCGCACTTTGCCCTGGGCCAGAAAAGGTTTGTCCTTGACGGACTCGCCGTGCGTCCAGGGTGCGTCTTCGGCGGTCACGACGGCGACGACGCCCGGATAGCCTTTGGCTTTCTCCGTGTTGATTCGTTTGATCCTGGCGTGGGCCTTGGGGCTGAACAGCGTTTTCCCGTAGAGCATGTCGGGCAGGACGAGATCGTAGCCATAAACCGCCTGGCCGGTGATTTTTTCTTCCGCGTCGACGCGCTGAATCGGTTTGCCGACGACTGTCAGTTCGGACATGGGTCTCTCCTGATTGCGTTCAATGTTCAAGGTTCAAAGTTCAAGGTAAAGGCTCAAGTCCAGCGAGGGAGCCGTTAGGCGCTTTTGCTTCGCAAGATCGCGGCGGCGTCTTGGACCGCCTGGACGATCTTGGCGTAGCCGGTGCAGCGGCAGAGGTTGCCGGCCAGGGCAAAACGAATCTCTTCTTCACTCGGGTTGGGGTTTTCATCGAGCAAGGCCTTCGACATCATCAACATGCCCGGGGTGCAGTAGCCGCACTGGGCGCCGCCGTCCTGCAAGAAGGTCTTCTGAATCGGATGCAGCTCGGGGCCGATCTTGAGCCCTTCGATGGTTACGATCTCGGCCCCGTCCAGCTCGCCGGAAAGCACCAGGCAGGAATTCACCGGCTTGCCATTCAAAAGAACGGTGCAGGCGCCGCAGTCGCCGGTGCCGCAGCCTTCCTTGGTGCCGGTGACGCCGATCTCGTCGCGCAGCAGGTCGAGCAGGAGACGATGCGTCGGAACTTCTCGGGTGACGGGTTTACCGTTCAGGGTGAATTGAATAGACTTGTTCATGAAAAACCTCTTTTAAAGGCCGCCCGGCTTTCGTGATTCGTGTTCGTGGCTCGTGTTTGCCCGAGCGCGGGCGCGGTATTAATACCTCCTATCGCGCCGCTCCAACCACGACTGCGCCGGGCCGACGGCGGCGTTGAGCAGGGCGCGCTTGGTCATGGCGCCGACCATGGCACGGCGGTAGTCCGCCGAGGAACGGACATCGCTGATCGGCTTGGCTTCTTCTGCCGCCAGCTGGCCGACTTTTTCCGCAAGCGCTTCAGTAAGAACTTGTCCTTCTAGGGCGGCTTCCGCGCGCTTGGCGCGGAGCGGCGTCGGCGCCACGGCGCCGAGGACGATGCGCACGCCTTCACATTTCTTGTCTGAGCCGCCGAGATTGTAGGTGACGGCGACGCCGACGTAGGCCAGGTCCATCATCTCACGCGGCGAAAATTTGATATATTCGCCGACGAGCCGCGGTCCCGTTTTAGGTATCGTAATCTCGGTCAGAATCTCGTCGCTGGTCATGACGGTCTGGCCGGGACCGCGAAAGAACTCTTCCAGGGCAGCGGTGCGGTCGCCGTTCGCGCCGGTAATCTTTGCCGTCGCGTTCAGCGCGACGAGGCTCGGCGCCATGTCGGCCGAAGGCGTCGCATTGGCCATGTTGCCGCCGACGGTGGCGCGGTTTCTGATTTGAATCGAACCGACTTCGGCGGCGCTCTGAGACAGAAATGGATATTTTGTGGCGATGAACGTCGAGGTCTCGATCTCGCGCATGGTCGTCAGCGCGCCGATGGCGACGCTGCCGTCGCCTTGCTCACGGATGCCGGAGAGGCCGGAGATCCGTTTGAGGTCGACGATATATTTCGGTACCAACCCCTTTTCCTTCATGGCGATGACCAGGTCGGTCCCGCCGGCGAGAAAACGGCCGCCGGGGCCGTTCTCGCGCAGTAGTTGGCTCGCCTCCTGGAGCGAGGTCGGCTGGTAGAAATCGAATGGTTCGGTGCGCTTCATGGAAAATAGTCCTGAGTCATGAGTGCCGAGTGCTGAGTAGAAACGGGGGAGTAGAAACGGGGTCAGGAGCCCTTCTGAAAGGCTCCTGACCCCGTGTTTCATCTAAATGATCGGCTTGAGCATGCGGCCGATCGCTTTGCCGCAGGGCTCGCCGTCGCGCATCTGTACATGGCCGCGCACGACGGTCAGCACCGGCATGCCTTTGACCTTCCAGCCATGCCATGGCGACGGTTTGTTTTTGCTGTGCAGCTTGCTTACGTCGATGGTGCCTTCCTTATCCATGTCGATGACCGTGATATCGCCGTCGGTGCCGACGCGGATCGCGCCTTTTTTCGGAAAGACCTGCCAAACACGCGCCGGGTTCTCGCAGGCGACTTTGACGTACTGGTTGAGCGTCAGCCGCCCTTTATTCACTTCGGTCAAAATTAGCGGCACGCCGGTCTCGACGCCGCAGAAACCGGAGATGCAATCCCAGATCGCCGGCTTGGTGAGCTTGCCATAGAGGTCCGAGCCCTTTTCGTCGAGCGTGTGCGGCGAGTGGTCGGTGGCCAGCGTATCGACGAAGCCTTCGCGCAATCCCTGCCAGAGCACGTCGGCGTGATCCTTGGTGCGCACCGGCGGGTTCATCTTGAGCAGCGAGCCGACGTTGTCCATGTCGTTCGGTTCGCGCAGCAGATAGTGCGGCCCGGTTTCCGCCGTCACTCTAAGTCCCCGCGCCTTGGCGTCGCGCACCATGAAAGCGGCCTGCTTGGAGCTCATGTGGAAGACATGCAGCTTGGTGCCGAAGGTCTCGGCGAAAAACAGCGCGTGGTGCACCGACTCCGCCTCGCAAATATCCGGACGCGAAGCTTCCCAATAGCGCGCGTCGTTCTTGCCTTCGGTTTTGAGTTTATTGGTGCAGTAGGACATGATCTGGCGGTTCTCGGCGTGGATGCCCAGCGGCAGCTTTGATTGAGCGATGTAATCGAACGCCTCCATGCACATGCCGTCGTCGGGGAAGGGCAGGTTGCCGATGGTCTCGCCGAAGAAGATCTTAAAGCCGATGGCGCCGGCGGCGGCCATGGGCAGAATGTTTTTCGTGTTGGTTTGCACGACGACGCCAGTGACGCCGAAATCGACCAACGATCTCGCTTCGCCGAGCTGTTGCTTGACTGTCACCTGCTCCGCGTCCGCGGTGGGCGGCACGGTATTGGGCATATCGACGACGGAGGTGATGCCGCCGCACACCGCCGCCGTGGAGCCGGTCTGAAAGTCTTCCTTATGGGTCATGCCGGGTTCGCGAAAATGAACGTGGCCGTCGATAATGCCGGGCAGGATGTGTTTTCCCTTGACGTCGATCTCTTCTTTACCCTGGGGCAGTGAATCGTCGGAGCCGATGGCGGCGATTCTCTCATTTGTGATCGCCACGCCGCCTTTGAAGGTTTCAGTGGGCGTCACCACCCAGCCGTTTTTGATGACTAAATCTGCTGCCATTGTTTTCTTCCTTTCTTCTTTCGGTTTGTTTTTCTTAGTCGATGGTCTCGGCAACGCGCAGCTCGCGGATTGCCTGGCGCTGCCTAAGATCGGATAGCGTGTTACTCTTTCCTTCCTGAATATGCGCGCGAATGACCCGCACTGCCTCCTCGATATCCCGGCGCTCCATCGCTTCAAGAAGCTTAAGGTGCTCTTGATGGGCGGCAACCCCCCGCGCCGGATCGTACAGGCCGTCGGTTCTTCTTTTCAAGACGATGCGCTCGAAAACGTGAATCAGGGAATTTTTCAGCGTGGCGTTGCCCGCCAGTTGCGCGATTTCCAGATGAACGTCCTGGTCGTATACCAGCCGCTCACGGCTGAAGCGTTTGTGCACATCTTCGCCGTAGCGATCCATCTTGTGGCGCAACTCTTCGAGCGCCGCGTCGGTCAAATTGGCCGTCGCCTTTTCCACCGCAAAAGCTTCCATCGCTTCGCGCAAATCGTAAAGCTCTTCGGCCTCTTGCATTCTAATTTCTTTGCAGGTAAAACCCCGATTCGGTAGGAATGAAACATAGCCTTCCTGTACCAGCCGGGTCAATGCCTCGCGCACAGGAGTGCGGCTTACACCCAGGCGTTCGCTCAGTTGTTGATGGTGAAGCTTTTGGCCCGGCATGACCTCGTTGCACAAGATAAGGTTCTTGATTTGGTTGTAGACGCGGGCGGAAAGGTTTTCGGCAGCGCGCGTTTTGACCTGGTGGAGCGCGTGAGACATTGCGGTTTAAAGTTGCATGAAAAAATTTATGCAAAAAATTATGAACGCGAACCTATCCGATCCAAACCGGGTTGTCAATCAGCGATTTTTAACACTTGAAAAATACAATAGAAATGATAAGTGCTATGCACGCGCGGAATAATAAGGCCAGAATTTAATTGCGGCGTTGCCGCTAAAAAATCCTTCTCAAGGAGGCATTGTGGGACAGATCAAATTACAGGCGACCGGTTTACGGCACGAATACTATCAACCGCGAACCGGCGGCAGATTGCTGGCGTTGGATAATATCGACCTCCATGTCGAAGACGGCGAGTTCGTCACCATCGTCGGACCCAGCGGCTGCGGCAAGACCACTTTCATCAATCTGTGCGATGGCCTGCTCAAGCCGACGGCGGGGAAGATCGATATCGATGGCAAGCAAGTCACGGGGCCCGGCACCGATCGCGGCATGGTCTTCCAGGATTCCTGCTTGATGCCCTGGCGCACGGTGATCAAAAACGTCATCTTTGGTCTGGAATGCCAGAGTTTGGACAACGCCGAGGGTCAAGAACGGGCAAGGAAGTTCATCAAGCTGGTTGGCTTGCAGGGCTTTGAAGATCACTATCCTCATGAGCTGTCGGGCGGCATGCAACAACGCTGCAACCTGGCTCGGGCGCTCACCGTGGACCCGAAGATTTTAATCATGGACGAACCTTTTGCCGCCCTCGATGCGCAAACCCGCGAGCTTATGCAGGCAGAACTACTGCGCATCTGGCGCGAGGCAAAGAAAACCGTGCTGTTTATCACCCACCAGATCAACGAGGCAATCTATCTGGCGGATCGCGTCATTATCTTTGGCGCCCGCCCCGGCAGGGTGAAGAAGACGCTCAAAATCGACCTGCCGCGTCCCCGCGCTCTTTCCCTCAAGCGCGATCCGAAGTTTTTGGAATATGAAAATCAGGTTTGGGAGCAGATCGAAGAAGAAGTCAAGAAGACCATGGTTCAGGACCAGGTCACTCATAATATCAACGATTAGATCGTCGCTTTCGAGGGTAACAGGTGAGGAGGTTCAACTCCCAGAGCCTAATTCTCGTAGGGGCAATACTCTTCGTCCTGTACCTGGCAGGGGTGCCGCTGGTGATGCTACTTTACGGCAGCATCCGCAGCGCGCCCATCGGCGAGCCGGGCGCGGTCTACACGATTCAAAATTACGTCAAGGCTTACTTTGAGAAAGAATTTTACTTTCTCCTCCTCAACTCCGTCTATTTCGGTGTCGGCACCTGCACGTTAACTTTTCTGATCGGAACCTTTTTGGCCTGGGTCAGCGAGCGGACCAACACGCCGTTCAAAAAGCTCTTTGTCGTGATGTCGCTGATCCCGTTTATCATTCCCGGGATTCTCAGCACCATTGCTTGGATTCTGCTGCTCAGCCCGAAGATCGGTTTGATCAACATCGTTGTTAAAGGGGCCCTGGGGCTCGAATCGGCGCCGTTCAACATCTACTCCATGTGGGGCATGATCTGGGCCGAGGCGATCCACCTTTATCCGCTGGTGTTTCTGCTCATGTCGGCGGCGTTCCGCAACATGGACACCTCGCTGGAGGAGGCCGCTTTGACCGCGGGATCAAGCACTTTCCAGACATTTTGCCGCGTGACGCTACCGCTGATGCGGCCGGCGATGTTCAGCGTGCTGTTGATCAATTTCATTCGCGGTATCGAAGCCTTCGAGGTGCCGGCGTTGATCGGCGTGCCGGCGAAGATCTCCCTGTTCACGACGAAAATTTTTCTGGCGATCCACCAATTCCCGTCGGATTTCGGCTTGGCCGGCGCCTATGCGGTGACGTTGCTGGTGATCAGCACGACCGGTGTGCTGATCTACGGACGGATCACCCGGCGCGAAGAGCGTTACGCCACGGTGACCGGCAAGGGCTACCGCCCGCGGGTGATCGATCTCGGCGTTTGGAAGTACGCGACCCTCGCAGGGTCGTTTGCGATTTTCTTCCTGGCGGTGATTCTGCCGGTCTTCGTGCTCCTCTGGTCTTCGTTCATTCCCTATTACGGCGTGCCGTCGCGCGAGCTGATGGACAAGATGACCTGGGCCAATTACCAATACATCCTGAATTATCCATTGGCGATGACGGCGTTCAAGAATAGCTTCTATCTCTCCGTCGGTTCGGCGACGCTGGTGATGCTGCTCACTTCGATCATCGCCTGGATAACGGTCAAGACCAAGTTGCCGGGGCGGGCGTTGCTTGACAACATGACTTTCATTCCTATCGCCATGCCGGGAATCGTTTTGGGCGTGAGCCTCATCTGGGTCTATTTGACGCTGCCGATTCCGATCTACGGCACCATCTGGGTGCTGCTCTTGGCCTACATCACCAAGTTTATGCCCTACGGCATTCGCGCCGCGTCGGCGTCGATGATCCAGATCAATAAAGAGCTGGAGGAAGCATCCCTGACGGCGGGCGGAACCTGGTTTCAGACTTTTCGAAAAATCATCCTGCCGCTCTTGATGCCGGGTTTTACCGCCGGCTGGATCTATATCAGCATCATCGCGTTGCGCGAGCTTTCGACTTCGATCCTGCTCTATTCCTATAACAGCACCGTGTTGTCGATTATGGCATTTGACTTATGGGAAGGCGGTCAATACACCTATGTTTGTGCGTTGGGCGTGTTGATGGTCATGTTATTGATCGCTATGGCCTTTACGGCGCGCAAGCTCGGCGCGCGACTCGGCATCGCCAATTAGCGACTCGACCTGTAAGCGGCAGCGGAGCTATGTGCCGGCGCCGGTAGGGAGTCGCAATCAGGAGGAACAATGGCAGACAAACGAGACATGGTCCAGATCGAAGCTCTGGAAAAATATTTCGGCGAGGACAAGGAGCGGGTCCACGTGCTCAAGGGCGTCGCGCTGAACATTCCCGAGGGTTCTCTTTATACTTTCTTGGGCCCCAGCGGTTGTGGCAAGACCACAACGTTACGCTGCGTTGCCGGTCTTGAGCGGCCCGACGGCGGCAGGATCAGCATCGGCGGCCAGACCGTCTTCGCGTCCGGCGAGCGCGTCTATGTGCCGACCAACAAGCGCCCCATCGGCATGGTTTTCCAATCCTACGCGATCTGGCCGCACATGACTGTGGCGGAAAACGTCGCCTATCCGTTGACGATCCAGCGGCGGTCCAAAGCCGAGATTCGGCAGAGGGTAACAGACGTGTTGAAGGTCGTTGGCCTCGACGGGTTGGAAGACCGGCCCGCGCCGAAGCTCTCCGGCGGCCAGCAACAGCGGGTCGCCTTCGCGCGCGCGCTGATAAACGAGCCCAAGGTGATGCTGCTCGACGAACCTTTGAGCAACTTGGACGCCAAACTGCGCGTGGCGATGCGCTCGGAAATCAAGTCGCTGCAAAGACGGACCAGCATCACGACGATCTTTGTAACGCATGATCAAGCCGAGGCCTTAGCGATCTCCGATCAAATCGCAGTGATGCACGGCGGAAAACTCATTGAAATAGGCTCACCGCACCAGCTTTACAATCGTCCGAAGAGAAGGTTCACGGCGACCTTTTTGGGGCTCACCAATCTGATTGACGGCAAAGTGCTTGAAGTGGATGGGGATTCCATGCCTGGCAAGATGCAGACAAAAAAAGGCGTTCTAAGCTTCATACCGGCACCGGGCTTGAAAAAGGACCAGGCGGCGGTCATTTCGATTCGTCCGGAAAATATTCCGGTGCACAAAGAGAAACCGCAATCCTTAGACAATGTCGTTGAGGGTACGGTCAAAGAAGCGATTTTCATGGGTGACGCCTATCATTGCAAAATCGCGGTGGGCGACGACCTCTTAGCTGTGCACACCCATCCCTTCAACACTATAAGCCCTGGCGATAAGGTATTTCTCCATCTGGATCCGAAGAGTTGCAACGGGCTACCCGCGGAGGATACCGAGGGTGTTGATGAATCGATATTAGGTGACTAAAATAACCTATCGTTAAAGGCGAAAGGAGAATTGAGCATGACCGCCCTGGAGGCAAGAAAACTAGCCGAAGACGAAATCAAATCCGGCAAAACACCGAAATACACCGACCTGCGCGACTGGCTTGAGATCGTTGACAGCTTCGGAGAGCTAAAAAGAGTCGATGGCGTAGATTGGAACTTGGAGATGGGCACCCTCGCGGAGATTCTCTCCCGCGAGTCCAAGAGCGGCGTCGTTCCCGCGGTTCTTTTCGATAACGTACCTGGTTACCCGAAGGGCTACCGCACCTTGTTCGCGCAGAACGCCTCATTCAAACGCATGGCGCTCAACTTGGGTCTGCCGATGGAGCTTTCCAACTTGGATTTGGTGCGCGCCTTTCGCCAGAAGCTCGTCACCCATGAGCCGATCAAGCATAAGGTCGTCAGCAAAGGCCCGGTTCTTGAGAACGTGGACTCTGGCGACAAGGTGGACCTCCTCAAGTTTCCCGTCCCCTTCATGCATGAGCTCGACTGCGGCCGCTTCATCGGCACCGCCTGTTTGGTGACCACGCGCGACCCGGACGAAGGCTGGGTTAATTTCGGCGCCTACCGCGGCATGGTCCACGACAAAAACAGCATGGGTCTCTATATTTCGCCAGGCAAGCACGGCAGCATCCAGCGCGCGAAATATTTCGAGCGCGGCAAACCCTGCCCGGTCGTCATCTCCGTCGGCCAGGACCCGGTGCTCTTCATGGTCTCCGGCAATGAGATCGATTACGGCGTATCGGAGTTCGACTACGCCGGCGGTTTGAAGGGCGGGCCCATCGAAGTCATCGAAGGAAAATCCACCGGTCTGCCGTTCGCGGCCAACGCGGAGATCGTCATCGAAGGCTGGATGGACCCGAATGACAGAAAGACCGAAGGACCCTTCGGCGAATGGACGGGCTACTACGCCAGCTCGAGCCGGCCGGAGCCGGTGGTGCGCGTCGAAAACATTTACTACAGAAACGATCCGATTCTCTGCTGCGCCCGGCCGGGCCGACCGCCGTCGGATTACTCCATCGCCAAATGTATGGTGAAGGCGGCGCTGATCTGGGAACAGGTTGAGAAATGCGGCGTGCCGGATGTCAAAGGCGTGTGGTGCCACGAGGCCGGCGGCGGCCGCTTGTTCAACATCATTTCGATCAAGCAACGCTATCCTGGCCACGCGCGTCAGGCGATGCTCGCCGCGTCGCAGGTCCACGCCGGCGCTTACTTGGGCCGCTACGTGATCGTCGTCGATGAGGATATTGACCCGACCAACACCTTCGACGTGCTCTGGGCGTTGGCTAGCCGCTCTGATCCGGTGGAGTCCATCGAAATTCTGCGCCGCTGCTGGAGCGGTCCGCTGGATCCACGAATTCAACCCGGCAAGAAGGGCTTCAACTCGCGCGCGGTGATCGACGCCTGCCGCCCGTTCGAATGGATGAAGGACTTCCCACCCGTGGCCGAGTCGTCTCCCGAGCTGCGCGAGAAGATCCACGCCAAATGGCGCAAGGTCATCGAAGGCTAGGAAGCAAATTAGTTTGCTGGTTGAAAGAGGGGTGGCTGCAAAACAGCCGCCCTTTTTTTGCGTTTGACGATTATCAAGCGCGCCCCGATCACACTTTTACCTCGACCGAATTACTGGGACGCGATATAACTGTTGGCAAGTTCGACTTGGAGTGACCGGTGTTTGGCGGACACTTTAAAGTGCCAGAAGTTGTGCTTCACTCAGTGCGTGCCTCTGTAGTCGTAGTCGTCTTTGTTCTGGCGTTTACTGACATCGCGGCGGCGCAGTCCAGCGCGGGGTGGATGAAAATCCCCCAAATCGTTGTGATCGGGCCGGCCGACGATCCCCGCCAGCCGCTCGTCGATGAAGCGGTAACTTTCTGGAACAAAACTCTCACGGAGCTGGGATCAAGTTTTCGACTCGGCGCGGTCAGACGGGAGGAAGGTTCCGTCCCTGCGGAGGAACTGTCTCGAATGAGTAATCTGGTTCTTGAATCTGTCGGCCGGCGGTCACCTTCGTGGACGCTCCCTGAGTCCATTCGAACTATTCCGGGGGATCTGTTGGTTGTTCTTAGCAATGCTGATTTTGTTTCCTTCGCTGGTCCGTTCGCCGCGAACCACCGGCGCATGGTCGCGATCCGCGGGGTCGCGTATCCTCCCATGAACCTGCCGAACGTCGCGCGCAACGTCATCGCTCATGAGATCGGCCACGCGATCGGACTGGGACATAATAGTGATGAAACCAGTCTGATGTGCGGACGACCCTCGTCGTGCCGTCCGGGATTGTTCCGATCCAATGAGCCCAAGATATTTCCGCTGAAGGATCAAGAGCTGAAAGCCTTGTTGAGTATCTATCCTCCGAATTGGACGGCGAGCGGATAGCCACAAGGGAAAGAGAGCCGCGAGACGGGAGTGATAACTCAGAACGTGCTGGAGGAGGCATGATGAATTATCGAATCGTTCTTTTGATTACCGCGCTTATTCCCATGGGTTTCATGCGCGCCACCCACGCTGCGGAGACAATCACGTTGCGCTACGGGCAGAATGCGACTTCAGCGGGGAGCCTGTCGTCGCTGCCGCTCACAGTCGCCGAGCGCTGGGTTTCTTCGTGCGCGAAGCGATCAATCTCGTGGTCGTGCCGGTTCCCGGCGGCACGGATCGGATCGTCGCTGCGCTCGACAAGGGCGAGATCGACGCCGGCAAAAACGCCACGCCCTATCTGATCCAAGCGGTGCTCAAGGGCTCCGACGCGGTCGCGATCGTGGCGCAGACCACCAATCCGGTATATAGCCTGATCGTCAGGCCCGAGATCAAGGGCTTCGCCGATCTCAAAGGAAAGGTGCTCGTTCTCTCGACTCCCGGCGACACGATCGCGCTCTCGACCGTGCGGCTTCTCGCCCAGAAAGGCGTCAAGATTTCGAGTCCAGTGCCAGGCAATGATACTTTAATTTTGGCATTCCACACACGTTCCAGTCGGCAACCGGACCAACTCCAAGCAGATTGTTTCCTCACTTCCCCTTGGCGTAACCACGTCGCCGTTAGCCCCTGACACGATTATTTTGCCATGAGAGAGGATCCAGGGTGAATTTGTTCTCGCGAATTTGTTTGAAAAATCAACGATGGCCCACCTTTTGGAAAACACGACAAATCAATTGGTTATGGAGAGAACAAATTTACCGTGGAGAGGATCGTCTTCAGGTTGACATCGGCGCTCGTAATCGGATAGTTTTGAAAGACGAGAATGAGGCCTGAGCGTTCCGACTAATCCGCAAGTTGACCCTGGATTTCATAGAAATTTCTCGGTAGTCGTTTCGGGAGGCGAAGAGTCCAAACGTAGGGCAAGAAGTTCAACATGTTGGGAAAGGGAGAAGAGGCTGCCCATGAGTAATATATCGGGGACTGTTCCTACAAACGGGTACGTTCAGAAGTGGGTCAAGGACATGGCGGCGATGTGCCAGCCGGACAACGTTTACTGGTGCGATGGCTCGGAAGATGAAAGAGAGCGGCTGACCCAGGCCGCGGTCCAGTGCGGCGATCTGATAGCTCTCAATCAAAAGGCGCTGCCGGGTTGCTATTTGCACCGCAGCGCGTTCAACGACGTGGCGCGCACGGAGAATCTGACTTTTGTTTGCACCGAGGAAAAAGAGGACGCCGGCCCCAACAACAACTGGATGGCCCCGGCCGAATCCTACGACAAGCTGTCGAAGGTCTTTTCCGGCTCGATGCGCGGGCGGACGTTGTACGTGATTCCTTTTCTCATGGGGCCGCAGGGATCGCCGTTCAGCAAGGTCGGCATTCAAATCACCGACAGCATTTACGTCGTGCTCAACATGCGCATAATGACGCGCATGGGGAAAATCGCGCTGGACCATCTTGGTGTTTCCGACGACTTCACGCGCTGCCTGCACGGCAAGGCCGACCTCGACATCGAGCGGCGCTTTATCTGCCACTATCCCCAGGACAATACCATCTGGAGCGTCGGCTCGGGCTACGGCGGCAACGCGTTGCTGGCGAAAAAATGTCTGGCCTTGAGAATTGCCAGCAAGCTCGGCCACAAGGAGGGCTGGCTCGCCGAGCATATGCTGATCGTGGGTGTCGAAAACCCCGACGGCGAGATTCACTACATCTGCGGCGCTTTTCCCAGCGCCTGCGGCAAGACCAACCTGGCGATGCTCGTGCCGCCGGCGACGATGAAAGGGTGGAAGATCCACACCATTGGCGATGATATTTCCTGGATCCGTGTCGGTGCCGACGGCAGGCTCTGGGCGATCAATCCGGAGGCCGGGGTTTTCGGCGTCGCGCCGGGAACCGGCTCCAACACTAACCCGACCGCCTTGAGGATGGTCAAAAAAGATACGATCTTTACCAACGTGGCGCTTCGTCCGGACGGAACCGTTTGGTGGGAGGGGCATGACGATCCCGTGCCGAGCGATGCCCAGGATTGGCGCGGCAAGTCGTGGGATCCCGAGGGCGGCTCCCCGGCGGCTCATCCCAATTCCCGCTTCACCGTATCGATCAAAAACTGCCCGAGCTACTCCTCCCAATGGGAGAAGCCGGAGGGAGTGCCGATTAGCGCGATGCTTTTCGGCGCCCGGCGGCAAAAACTCATCCCGCTCGTCTATCAGTCCTTTGACTGGCAGCACGGAGCGTTTCTTGGCGCCACGCTGGCGTCTGAAACGACGGCGGCCGCCACCGGCGCCGTCGGCGTGGTGCGCCGCGATCCGATGGCGATGTTGCCTTTCTGCGGCTACAACATGGGGGACTATTGGCAACATTGGCTCTCCATGTCCAAGCGCGCGACCAACCCGCCGAAGATCTTTCGCGTCAACTGGTTCCAGCGCAACGAGCGCGGGCGGTTTCTCTGGCCCGGCTTCGGCGAGAATGTGCGGGTGCTGCGCTGGATCATCGCGCGCTGCAAGGGCGGCGGCGAGGCGCAGGAAACCCCGATCGGCTATGTGCCCAAAGCCTCCGCCTTGACCGGCGACGGACTCAATGTTTCCCAGTCCGATCTCGATCAATTGGTGTCCGTCGACCGCGAAGGCTGGAGAAATAACCTCAAGAGCCAAAGCGACTATTTCGACACCTTCGGCGATCGGCTGCCGGCCGGCATCAAAGAGGAGCACAAGTCGCTGGCGAATCGTCTGAAGGCTTGATCGCGGATTCGCTTTAGCTCACCACACGTGGACGGAAACAATGGCTAGAGGAGATCACGACGTCGGCAGTTTTCCGGGCACGGGGCCGGTCGATCAAACCGAGCATGTACTTTCGGATTGGGAAATCGTCGCCGGCACGGTGAGCCAGGCTGACGTCTTTTGCGAATAACGAGGGGCCGGTGACGTTATTCACGTATGACCGGTTGGGCCGTAGGACTTTGATGACGCATGCCAACGGTGTAGCGACAAGCTGATTTTACGATGGCGCCTCGCAGCTTTTGGTCCTGGCGCATCAGCTATGAGGGGCGACATTTAAATCTTTCATTTAAACGTACGTCAAGGTCGGCAATCGAAAGTCTAAGGCGGACTGTGGCCGGGTGAAGTCCCCGGGGCGCACCAAATTTCTCTTGAAGTTTCAAAGCAATATTCCGCTGGCCGATCGATCGCTAAGTCCTTCCGTATCCATCCTTCGCCGGGCGCCGGTTGTCTAGCTGGCCTAGTAGTGAGATAATCAAATTCACCTCGCGCCCGTATGACGCCGGGATTCGTTCCCCTAGCTCGGACAAGTGATGCCTCCGCAAGAAAACCTAACGTATACGATGCCTTTGGAAGTCTACCTCCAATCGGCGGTGGTGCGGGGCGTTCTAGTCACCAACCAGGATCGGCTGAGCAACTATCTGACGTTGTGCGGTGGCGACGAGGTTTTCTCGCTGCGTGATGCTACGCTGGAAAACTTGGAGCGGAAAATCGTAGTGGCCGGCTCTGATCAGTACCTCATTTATATGCAGGAGGTGTTCTTGATTGCCGATCTCAGTTCGCAGTTGCGCAACGATCGGCCGGGGCTCGAAAGTCTGTACGTCAAAAAGGACACCAGCAGGGCCTTGCTAAGTGTTGGCCCGTATTGGCTTCAGGGGGATCTTCATATCGTTCCAGGAGGCGCGCTTCAGGAGCTATTGATGGCTAAGACAAGATTTATTCCGGTC
>JAUYJC010000173.1 GCA_030688735.1 Deltaproteobacteria bacterium | reverse complement strand
AGTAGTATGTCTGAAAAGTGCTGAAAATCACTATCAAGGAACTCTCAAGCTGTAAATACTCCTAGGCCCAGCTGCGGTCAGACCTAGAAGCCGCTGTCAGAGAGGAGCGGCAACGCCGGATTGTTATGTCGCTATATTAGGTGGTGGATTTGGGGTATCCCCTGCGCTTGACTTGCCACGGCGCGTTCCCTACTCTCCTTATTCAATCGGCAAACATGGAAAGATATCTTATTTTCGGTCAGTTTGCGTGCGAGAGTGGCGGAATTGGCAGACGCACTAGACTTAGGATCTAGCGGGCAACCGTGGGGGTTCGAGTCCCCCCTCTCGCACCAGGGACTGCGCGTATGGCGCCACAAGAAAGGTTGGTTGCTGGGTGGTTATCCCCTTATGGCTATGTGCGCGCGTTTGTGATTATTTCGTATTGTGAGGGAAGTAACCAAATGACGCTTTGGGTATGGCAATGAAAATAGATGTCAATGAATTAGGTCCTGTCCAGAGAAAAATCAGCGTCGAGCTGCCGCTGGAGACGGTCACGAGCGAATTTTCGCGCGCCTATAAGAACCTTGGACAGCGCGTGCGCGTTAAAGGTTTTCGTCCCGGTAAGATACCGCGCCACGTGTTGCAAGGGCTCTATGGTGACGAAATCAAGGGAGAGGTTCGATCCCATCTTGTAGAGGAATCCCTCGGCGAGGTGATCAAAGAAAGGGGTCTTCAAATCGTTTCCCGGCCGGAGGTCGAAGCCAATGAGCTGGAGGAGGGCCGGCCGTTTTCTTTTTCCGCCGTGTTTGAAGTCAAGCCCGAAATCGAAGTTAAGGATTACTTGGGCGTGGAACTCCAAAGAGTTAAGCTGACCATCTCGGACGCTCAAGTGGAGGCGGCCCTCGGCAGGTTTCAAGAAGGGCACGCGCGCTTGGAAGTGGTGGGTGACAGGAAGATCGTCCAGCGGGGCGATTTTGTGACTCTGGATTTTGAAGGGTCGATCGGCGGGAAACCGTTTGCCGGCGGCAAGGGAGAAAACTACGTGCTTGAAGTCGGCGGCGGACACGCCTTGCCGCAATTTGAAGACGCGGTTGCCGGACTCGAATTGAGGGAACAGCGGACGGTTCAGGTAAAGTATCCTGACGATTACCCGAACAAGGAGATCGCCGGCAAAACCGTCGACTTCTCCCTGGTAGTGCGGGAAATCAAACAGAAGGTATTGCCCGCTCTTGACGATGACTTCGCGAAGGATCACGGCGAATGCGCGTCTTTGGCAGAGTTGAGAGAAAAAATTCGTGCTCGCCTGGAAAATGAGATCAAGCATATTCAGAATGAGGGACTGACGGAGCAGCTCATCGGTCAGGTCATTGAGAAGCATCCTATAACCCCGCCCGGCTCGATGGTGGAACGCCAAACCCGGTACCTCATGGAGCGATATCAAGAGCAGGTTTCTCGACAGCCGCCGTCCGATTCCAGCCCGGCGCCTTCTCTGGAGGAGACGCGAAAGAGTCTCGAGAACCGGGCCGCGCGTCAAGTCCGAGCCACGCTGCTCATCGAAAGGATTTCCCAGCTCGAAAAAATCGAGGTCTCGGAAAACGACGTGAGGGAAAGAGTCGATCAGTTGGTCCGCGCCGCCGGGGAACGGGCAAAAACGGTGCGCGACATTTATTCCAGGCCGGAGGCGCGCGACGATTTACGCGTCCAGTTGGTCTTTGACCGGACGGTAAGCTATTTGCTTGAAAGGGCGAAGGTTGTGGAGATCGATCCGCCGCCTCCAATGGTTGATGAGCCGGGCGAAAAAAGCTAAAATGTTTTCTCTGGTTAAGGAGTTTCCCGAAACATGAATTTCATCCCGATGGTGGTTGAACAGACGGGACGCGGAGAGCGCGCGTATGATATCTATTCTCGCCTACTCAAAGATCGAATTGTCTTTCTCGGATCGGTCATCACAGATGACGTTGCCAACGTCATAACCGCGCAGTTTCTTTTTCTCGAATCCGA
This sequence comes from Deltaproteobacteria bacterium, assembly GCA_030688735.1. GTDB lineage: Bacteria > Desulfobacterota > Binatia > UBA9968 > UBA9968 > JACPFE01. Next base: position 6,608 of record JAUYJC010000173.1, on the reverse strand, counting down.
AGACCCCGAACGGGACATCTTTTTTTACATCAATAGTCCAGGTGGTTCGGTTACGGCGGGCCTGGCGATCTACGACACCATGCAATACATCCGGCCGCAGATTTCAACGGTTTGCGTTGGCCAGGCTGCCAGCATGGCAGCGATATTACTGGCCGCCGGCGCCAAAGCAAAGCGCTTTGCGCTGCCCCATTCGCGCATCATGATTCATCAGCCTCTGGGTGGATTTCAAGGGCAGGCCACCGATATTGATATCCAAGCGCGAGAAATCCTGCGCATGCGCGAAGAACTCAATGGTATATTGATGAGGCATACCGGACAGGGTCTAAAGAAAATTGAGAAGGACACGGATCGCGATATGTTCATGTCCGGGAAACAGGCTCAAGAATATGGTCTAGTCGATGAGGTCATTGCGACCCGGCCGGAAGGAAGTTTGAAAAAATAGCGTCAACCAGCGGGGGGTCTATGCCAAAGCACGGTGAACACGGGTCGGGCAATCTCGTTTGCTCTTTCTGCGGCAAAAGCCAGGACGAGGTTCGCAAGCTCATCGCCGGCCCGACCGTATACATTTGCGATGAATGCATCGATCTGTGCAACGATATCATCGCCGAAGAGGTTGACCGCGACGAGCACCTCAGCGCTTCGTCCAACGTTCCCAAACCGGCGGAGATCAAACGGGTCCTCGATCAATACGTGATCGGCCAGGAGCGCGCGAAAAAAATCTTGGCGGTGGCTGTTCACAATCACTACAAGCGCATCGACAGCCAAATGGTGACCGGTGACGTCGAGCTGCAAAAAAGCAACATACTGCTTTTGGGTCCGACGGGTTCGGGAAAAACTCTGCTGGCCCAAACGCTGGCCCGTTTCCTTCAGGTTCCCTTCACCATCGCCGACGCCACGAGTCTGACCGAAGCCGGTTATGTCGGCGAAGACGTGGAAAATATTATTCTCAATCTCCTTCAGGCCGCCGATTACGACGTGGAAAAAGCGCAGCGGGGAATCGTCTATATCGACGAAATCGATAAGATCTCGCGAAAATCGGACAACCCGTCGATCACGCGCGACGTGTCAGGCGAGGGAGTTCAACAAGCGCTGCTGAAAATCATCGAAGGCACCATGGCCAGCGTACCGCCCAAGGGGGGCAGAAAGCATCCGCAGCAGGAGTTTCTTCAGGTCGATACCACCAACATACTTTTCTTGTGCGGCGGCGCTTTTGTCGGGCTGGAGGATATTATCCGCAAGCGGACGGGGCGCAAACGCATGGGATTCGGCGGGCAGCTGGATGACAAAGACGGCAGACGGGCCACCGAGCTGCTCCATGACGTGCAGCCGGAAGATCTCCTGAAATTCGGCCTCATCCCCGAATTCATCGGCCGCTTGCCGGTTATCGCGACGCTCGACGAATTGGATGAATCCGCCCTCGTGCGCATCCTCAAAGAGCCCAAAAACGCGCTCACCAAGCAGTACTCCAAGCTCTTTGATATGGAAAGCGTGCATCTTAAGTTTACCGAAGAGGCGCTACGTTCCATCGCGCGCGAAGCGATGAAAAGAAAATCGGGGGCGCGCGGTTTGCGGGCAATCATGGAGAACATCATGTTGGATATCATGTACGACATGCCTTCTCAGCCCAATATCAAGGAAGTTCTCATTTCCGAGGACGTGGTAGATAGGAACGAGCCACCCATCGTCGTATACACCAAGGCCGCAGAAAGCGCTTAGAAGGGAACCCTATGCTATTTCGCAACGACAAAAAGGACGACAAAGATCCATCTGGGAGCCAGACGCGAGTTCCGTTGCTCCCGCTGAGGGACATCATCGTCTTTCCTCATATGGTGGTGCCGCTTTTCGTCGGTCGGCAGCGGTCGATCAAAGCGTTAGAGGATGCAACGCAAAAACAAAGCCTGATCTTCCTCGCTTCCCAAAAGGACGCCAAGACCAACGAACCATCCGAGGACGACATCTACCGGGTCGGCACGTTGGGGACGGTCGTCCAAATGCTCAAGCTTCCCGACGGAACCGTTAAGGTGCTGATCGAGGGCAAGAAGCGGGCGAAAGTTTTCCGCTTTGCCAATAATCTGGAATTCTTCCTGGTCGAGGTCGAAGAGCTTTCGGATATTATGGAACGAAGCACGGAAGTCGAAGCATTGACCCGGGAAGTGCATACGACGTTTGAAAATTATGTAAAACTAAAAAAGAAAATTCCTCCTGAAATGGTCATGTCTGTGTCCTCCATCGACGACCCCGGGCGCTTGGCTGACACGATCGTTGCCCATCTCGGAATCAAGATCGAAGACCGGCAAAACCTCTTGGAAACCTTCAACGCGGCGGAGCGCCTGGAAAAAGTTTTGGGGCATATGCGCGCGGAAATCGAAATCCTCGAGGTCGAGCGGCGCATTCGCTCCCGGGTCAAGAAACAGATGGAGCGCTCGCAGAAAGAGTATTATTTGAACGAACAGATGCGCGCGATCCAGAAAGAACTGGGCGAAAAGGATGAATTCAAAAACGAGATTCAAGAGATCGAGGACAAGCTCAAGCAGAAAAAACTCTCCGCCGAAGCGAAGGAGAAAGTCGAGAAGGAGCTGAAAAAACTAAAGATGATGTCGCCCATGTCGGCCGAGGCGACGGTGGTGCGAAACTACATCGACTGGATCTTGAGTCTCCCATGGAACGAGTTTACCGACGACAAATTGGACATCAACGAATCCGAAAAAGTGCTTGAAGAAGATCACTACGGTTTGGAGAAAGTCAAGGAAAGGATCCTGGAGTACCTCGCGGTCCAGAGTTTGGTGGGAAAGATTAAAGGGCCGATTCTCTGTTTGGTCGGTCCTCCGGGGGTCGGCAAGACTTCGCTCGGGCGCTCCATCGCGCGAGCCACCGGTAGAAAGTTCGTCCGGGTATCGCTCGGCGGCGTGCGGGATGAAGCCGAGATCCGCGGCCACCGGCGCACCTATATCGGCGCGTTGCCGGGGAAAATCATTCAATCGATGAAAAAGGCGGGTTCGAGTAATCCGGTGTTCTTGATGGATGAGATCGACAAGATGTCGACGGATTTTCGCGGTGATCCGTCCTCCGCTCTGCTCGAAGTTTTGGACCCGGAGCAGAACACTACATTCAACGATCATTATTTGGATTTGGACTATGACCTTTCAAAGGTGATGTTCATCACCACGGCGAACACGCTGGACCGCATTCCCCGGCCGCTCGAGGACCGCATGGAAATTATCCGTATCGCCGGTTACACCGAGCTCGAGAAACTCAGCATCGCGAGGAAATATTTGCTCAGCAAACAAATCGAGGCGAACGGCCTCACCGAGCAGAATGTAGCTTTTACCGATAATGCCATCTTGGGGGCCATCCGCCATTACACTAAAGAAGCCGGTGTGAGAAATCTTGAGCGGACAATCGCCGCGATCTGTCGGAAGGTCGCTGTGGAGGTGGTGAAAAAGGACCGCAACGCGCACATTCAAGTCGGCACCAAGAGCCTGCACAAATATCTGGGCGCGATTAAATTCCGTTACGGCAAAGTGGACGCGGAGCAGAAAATCGGCGTGGCCACGGGGCTGGCGTGGACCGAAATGGGCGGCGAGCTACTGGCGACGGAAGCGACTATCATGCCGGGCAAAGGGCATCTCCTCCTCACGGGTAAACTCGGTGACGTCATGCAAGAATCGGCTCAGGCGGCCATGAGCTACGTGCGTTCCCGGGCCGTCGACCTAGGATTGGAAAGGGATTTTTATCAAAAAATTGACGTGCATATTCACGTACCTGAAGGGGCGATCCCCAAGGACGGACCATCGGCGGGAATCACCATGGCGACGTCTCTGGTCTCCGCGTTGATCAAGGTCCCGGTTTATAATGACCTGGCGATGACCGGGGAGATTACTCTAAGGGGCGCGGTTCTGCCGATTGGCGGTCTCAAGGAAAAGGTTTTGGCGGCGCACCGCGCAGGAATCAAAAAAATATTGATTCCGGCGGAGAATGAGAAAGATATCGAAGAGATACCGGCCACGGTGTTGAAAACCGTGGAGTTGGCGCTGGTGGCGCATATGGATGACGTTCTCAAGAAAGCGTTGGTGATCCGCGATCCGGAAAATTTCCTGAAGAGCCGTGCCGACCAGGAAGAATCTAAAGACGAAACTCCACCTTTTACGGACAAGGCAGAAGAGGTTCCAAGCCCAGAAATCCTGCCGCAATAGCGGGTGCACCTCTGCAAAGCGCCGGGTGGTTTGACACCCGGCGCTCCTGCTGCTATAAACCCCCATCATTGCTCTGCGGCTCATTGTATCGTAGGGCGGAGTTCTTAGGATGACCAAAGCTGATTTGATCGATTCGCTCGCCAAGCGCAATGAAATGCCCCGACCGAAAGCGGAGGAATTTGTTAACGGCTTATTTGACGATTTGGTGAAGGCTCTGAAGAACGGAGAGAAGGTCAACATCTCGGGGTTCGGCACATTCTCGGTTTCCGAGCGAAAAGGAAGATTGGGAAGGAATCCGAAAACCGGAGCAACAATCGAAATTGCTCCTTCTCGGGCCGCAAAGTTTAAGGCCGGGAAAACTTTAAAAGATTCCCTCAACTAGGTTCTTATCCTCAGTTTGACGATAGGCGTAAGTTACAAGGCAAAAGGGCCGTTGCCAGCCGAGGCGAAGGCTTGGTGTTTTCAGCCGATAGGGCGGTTAGCTCAGCGGGAGAGCATCGGCCTTACAAGCCGGGGGTCACAGGTTCAAATCCTGTACCGCCCACCAGGCGTAGAAGAAATGCAAAGCGCAAAATGAAAAATACCGAACGGGGAATCGAAAGTAAACTTCAGAAGGGGTATCCCTTTTTGCGTTTGGCAATTTACAATCTTCATTCTGGCTTTGATTGTCGGGGTCGTAGTTCAGTTGGTTAGAACGCCGGCCTGTCAAGCCGGAGGTCGCGAGTTCGAGTCTCGTCGGCCCCGCCACCTTTACTTTGCGGAGCGGCACAAGAGATTTTTTATGAGTGGGGACAGCGAAGATGAAGACTGCAGAGGCTTTGGCGCAACGACGATGGTACGTCGTCGATGCGCAGGGTAAAATACTGGGACGCATGGCGACCGAGATCGCCAGGGTGTTGCGCGGAAAGCATAAGCCGGTCTTTACGCCCAACGTGGATGCGGGTGATTTTGTCATCGTCGTAAACGCGCGCGGCGTTAAGCTTTCGGGCAAGAAGCTGGACAAGAAAGTTTACTACCGACACACCGAATATCCGGGCGGCATTCGCGAACGAACCGCGGCAAAGATGCTGGCGCAAAGTCCGGAGGAGCTGGTGCGGCTCGCGGTCAAAGGAATGCTGCCGAAAAACCGCCTGAGCCGAAAGCTCGTTACCAAACTCAAAGTTTACCCGGACGCGCAGCATCCCCACGACGCGCAGAAACCGCAGCCTCTCGCGATCGATGCATAGGAGTACTGGATTTATGGCGGAAAAAGCATTTACCGCGACCGGGCGAAGGAAAACATCGGTAGCTCGAGTCTGGCTAAAGCAAGGCAAGGGCCTCATCACGATCAACAGTCGCTCCTTGCAGGAATACTTTGGCCGTGAGACGGCGCGAATGATTGTCCTGCAGCCTTTCGACGTTACGCAGACAGGAACGAGTTTTGATATCGACGTGAACGTTAAAGGCGGCGGTAGCTCGGGCCAAGCAGGTGCCATTCGTCACGGGATTACCCGGGCACTCATGCTGGCCAATCCGGAGTTTCGTTCGCCGTTGAAAAAGGCTGGTTTCGTAACTCGGGACCCGCGCGCGGTGGAACGAAAGAAGTACGGACGCCATAAAGCCCGCAAGCGTCCGCAGTACTCGAAACGCTAAGGCCGGTCCAAGAATTTACTCATCCGCTATCGTGTCCTTGCTGCTCAATAGTTGCAGCGGGATTCACCGTGCCGCAGCGGGATAAATCGGTTCCTTCCGCGCTGCGTGCAAACGGACTTGTGAGGGTCCTATTCCTCTCCGTAACGATCCACACATTATCCCGGATTCCGCATTTGAACGTTTTAAGGCACGGAACGAGGTGCGAGCCTTCCGTATCGAAGGCAATGGACCTTTGCCTCTAAGAGTCTTGAGATCACCGGTGCCCTGAGTGGCGTCCGTAACCCCCTGACAACAGATTGCCAAGCACGTAAAACGACTTTGATACTGCGGAGCTCGGTGCCTTCGCTACTCCAGTCTCACACGTCGTACAGTATGGATTGTAACTTCAACTGCGGAATCCGGGATTATCCCCCATTCCGCAGTTGAACATGAGCGAGGGGCGAACCTGGAGCGGCGAAGACACCCAGGGGTGCTGTTTCAAAGTCTTTTCTGCCGCTTGGCACAACGCCTTAGGGAGCGTGCAATTACAACGATACCAATTTAGGATAGATTGTTATATCCCACCAGTGTAAAACATGGGAGCGTTGCAGCCGTTGTTCCAGTTTTAATTTTTCGTTGCCACAAACTGTTACGCCTTTCTCATATGGCGTATCCAGCAACTGCACCACAGTGCGCATCCCCTTCCAGAAGAAATGCCCAGCTCGATTTAATACCGTCTCCACAGTGCTGAGCAGATATCCGTTCCATGACCTCTCCAGACCAGCCCAATAACGCTCAATTCCA
>JAUYJC010000167.1 GCA_030688735.1 Deltaproteobacteria bacterium | reverse complement strand
CGCGCTTTTCGATCTTGCGCTGATCCAACTTCGGCACCGTGTAGGCCGAGACAAACGGCACGATCGCTTGGACTCCCAGTTCCGTCGCCTTCTCGACGACGAAGTCCATCTTTTCGCCTTTAGTCAGGCCGACCGCCAAGGTAAGCTGCAAAGGCGATTCTCGCTCGGCTTGGACCGATCGCAATAGGTCTATCTGCGCCGCTTGGGCGCTTAGAGACCGTATCACCGCTTCATGTTCCCAGCCGGCGTCATCGAAGACAATGATCGGATCCCCCGGTCCGAGCCGCAGGACTTTTCGAAGATGATCGAGCTCCGGCCCCTCGACGGTCGCTCGCTGGTCGGTAATATTTTTTCTCGGAACAAAAAAACGAGCCATCGACCTATTTCCGTTTAAGCAGCAGCGTCACCCACTCTTTTTCCCGCTTGCGCTGGAGAAGGACGAACCCCCCGGCGCCAAAGTGACCCGTGACCCCACGGGCCTGCCCGTGCAAAATCCCGGACAGAATAAGAAAGCCCTGCGGCTTAACCTTCTGCGCCAACGCATCGGCAAGTCCAAGGATCGTCTCGGCCGTCAGATTGGCGACTACCAGCGAAAACGATTTCCTGATCCGGTGCAACGCCGCGCCCGACAGATGGACGTTTTTCTCGACGCCGTTGAAGCTTAGGTTGTCCCGCGCGACCTTTAGCGCAACCGGATCGTTATCTATAGCCCAGATGGTCCCCACCCCGAGTTTTGCCAAGGCGATCGCCAAAATTCCGGAACCGGTGCCGACGTCGAGGGCGGCGAAATCCTTGCCGCGTAAAAAACCCGCCGCCTCTTCGAGAAACTCCAGACAACCACGCGTAGTCGCATGGGTGCCGGTGCCAAATGCCATTCCCGGCTCGATGGTGATCACCTCGCGCCGGTCGTTTTGGGGCGGCGGCAACCATGGCGGCGTCACCCAGAAAGACCTGCCGACCTTCTGCGCCTTAATGAATCGGCGCCAGGAGTCATGCCAGTTTTCTTCCGCGACAACCCGCCACTGAGCGCCAAGCTCGCCCCCATGACCACCAAGCCGTCCGATATCCCTGAGATAACGCCGTACCGCTCGCTTGAGGGACGCGGTCGCCGGGGAACAGGGAAAGTAAGCTTCGATGCTGTTCCGTTTGACGACGACGCCGGCGGAGCCGCGCTCGATAAGAAAGTTGGACACCGCGTCGAGGTCTGCCGCGCTCGCGCGAACGGAAAGTCGAAGCCACGATTGAGGCACGATTTTTTATGCCATAGGGATCAAACCGGATCAAACGACGATTCGTTGTGCTCGCGCCATCGCCAGCCGGCTTGTCAAATTTGCCGCTTCCAGATATTGAAAATGGGAGAGCAAAAGGAACTAAACATGAAACTAGCCACGATCAAACCGAGCGATCTTGCGATCGTGAAAAACGACACACTGATCCCCGTCGGCGAAGAGTTAAGCCGCAAGGGCGCCTTGCCCAGGGGCGCGACGATGCTCGACCTGATCGCCCGATACGACAGCGTCAAGGCGACACTTGAACACCTTGCGACCGGCGCCGGTACGAAATTCGACGCAAAATCGCTCAAACCGCCGGTGGAGCGCCCGTCAAAAATTTGGGCCGCCGCCGGCAACTATAAGCGCGGTAGCGCCGGGCTAGGAGACGCCCGGGGCCGAGGCAGCGCCGCACAAAGGTCGCCTGAGGAGCTGCTCGAAAATATTTTTCTCAAACCGCCGTCATCGATTACCGGCCCGCAGGACAATATCCTGATTCCGAAAAACGCCGATTCGATCTTTCCGGAGTTAGAGCTTTGCGTGGTGATCGGCAAGCCGACTCGCCATATTTCCAAGGAGCGTGCCTACGAAGCGATCTTCGGCTACACGATCATGCTCGACGTGACCGCCCGCGGCTATGGACTGAGCAAGAGTATGGCCGGCACCCGCAGCGTGCGCAAAGGCTTTGAAACCTTTTCGCCGATCGGACCTTGGATCACCACGAGAGATGAAATCCCCGATCCGCACAATCTTTGGATGAAGCTCTGGATCAACGGCGAACTCAAACAGTCGGCTAAGACCGATGCGATGATCAATGACATCGCCACGCAGGTAAGTTTCTTGTCGCAGGTGACGACCTTGTATCCGGGTGATTTGCTTACGACCGGAAACCCCGACTCGCCGGAGTTTCAAGAAAAACTCAAGCCGGGCGACGTTTTGAAAGCCGAAATCAAAGGCATCGGGGCAATGACTCTAGGCGTTGCGAAAGAGAACTAGATTGGATTATTCGCGGCCGAGGAACGGCCTCGATGGTGAGGCGTGAGGAGTAAGAAGTAAGGGGTTTCTCCTTACCCCTTACCTTTCTCCCCTCACGGTTGCCTCTTAGATCACAAAAACGCTAAGCACACCAAGGACGAAAATAAATGGTACGTATCGCACCGTTTCGCGGGGTTTTTTACAATCAGAAGAAAAATCGAAACCTTGCCAAAGTGATCGCGCCGCCTTATGACGTGATCTCGCGGGAGGAGCAGGAAAGGCTCTATAAGAAGTCGCCCTATAACTTCGTTCGCCTTGATCTCAGTCAGGAGCCCGATTCCTACAGCGCAGTCGCCCAACTGCTCCAGGAATGGCGCGCCCAGGGGGTCTTCGAGCGTGATGAAACCCCGGCCATTTATTTTCTCGTTCACCGTTTTACTCTCAAAGGCGGCGCTCAAAAGGTGCGCCAGGGATTCTTCGCGCTTACCCAGCTCCAGGATTTTTCCGAGGGCGCGATCCGACCCCATGAAAAGACTCTCGATGCCCCGAAAGAAGATCGCTTGAAGCTCATGCTCGCTTGCAACGCCCAGTTAAGCCCGATCTTCGCGTTGTACGCGGAGCCGAAGCTGACCATCGATCGAATGCTCGCCGCCCAGGTCGACGGACTCGCGCCGTTTATCGAGGTAGAGCAAGACAACGGCGAGGAGTGCCGGCTCTGGCGCATCACCGACCCCACATTGATCGAAAACATCCAGCAGAGAATGAACGATGAGCGGCTACTAATTGCCGACGGCCACCACCGCTACGAAGCGACATTGAACTACCGCGACCAGATGCGCAGGGAGCGGGGCCAATGGACCGGGCGGGAGGCTTTCAACTACATCATGGCCTACTTCGCCAACATGAACGACGAAAACGTTGTCATCTTGCCGACGCACCGGCTAGTGCGAGGTTATACGCATAAACCGTTCTTGGAGCTGGAAGAAGCGCTGCAAGCCTATTTTTACTTGGAACAACATCCGAAGACCCCGGAAGGCAAGATTTCGTTTCTCAAAGCGCTCAGAACCGCGGGCAAGAAACATCGGGTCATCGGCGCCAGCTTCAAGCGCGATCCGCGCTACCTGATCCTGCGTCTCAAAAACAAGAGAATCATGCAGCGCCTGGCGCCGGACATAAGCGCGCCGCTGCGCGAACTCGATGTGACGACGCTGCATCTGCTGATTCTCGAACGTATTCTCGGCATGCCGCCGGAACAGCAGGTCAACGGTGAAACCATCCGCTACTCCCAAGACGAAGAGGGAGTCTTGCAATCACTGGAAAAAGAAGACTTCCAAGCGGCATTTATTCTTAACCCGCCAAAGGCGGCAGAAATCCTGACGATCGCCAACGGTGGCGAAAAAATGCCGCAGAAGTCGACCTACTTTTATCCAAAGCTCAGCTCGGGGCTGATCGTCAACGAGATCGACCCTAACGAGGAAATTGAGTCCGAAACGGAAGCAACGCGAGCGTAACGGATATCAGACTCATCCAGGAAAGGAATTGAACTTTTTAGGGGAGTAGTTCGCTCGCCACCTGTTGGATACGCCGGCGCTGAGGAATCATGTCCTCGGCCTGGACGTTACGATAGGAACGGCCGGGTTTCATCGCGCTGTTGGGCTCCGCAGGGGGAACATCCACCCGGCGGCTATTGGTCTGCGTTTTCACCCAGTCGATTTGGCCGCTGCGCGAGAGCAGCCAGTTGATATAGATCTTAGCCGCGTTCGGATGAGGCGCCCGGTTAAACAGGCCGATGCCGCTTGAGCCCGAAGCCCAATAAACGATGGTTTTCGGATCTTCCACCGCGGCGATATTTTTCCCGGCCCCCTGTTTCTGGAAGTGGACGAGAACATACTCGTTTAGTCCGATGGCGACGGGATAGCGCCCGCGCACGAGCCACTCGACGAGCTGGCGGCGGTCGTGGGTCACGGTGGGCTTCTGGTCGCGCAGCAGCTTGCCGATCAGCTCGTCACCATAGGCCAACGACATGACAAGTATATCGGTGAGCCCCTTGCCTTCGACCCGCGGGTCCTGAATGATAATCTTCCCCGTCCATTTGGGATCTAACAGATCGCGAGCCGACTTAATCTCGTTAGCCGAAACAAGATCGCGATTGACGTAGATGTTGTCTCCTGCCAGCGTGCCGCCAAAAGCGTAAAAGATTTTTTTCTCCAGGTCTGCCCAGCCCGCATCGAAACCGCCGATCCATTCCTTATCGTTCTTGACCTCAGGGAGAATGAGCGCCGGTTTCAGAGGATCCAAAGCACCGACCGGCTTGAATGCCGCAAGCGCCGAGGTCGGACCCGAGATATAGAGGTCCCATCCGTACACCCCCGCCTGTCGCTCTCTCAAGATGCGCGCGACTTTTTCGCCGCCTCTTCCTCCCAGCAGCTCGACCTTGATCTTTGGATACTGTTTGGTAAAGCCGACTAGCGCCTCGCGAAATGCATCCCCCGGGGGACCCGCGATACTGACCTCGCCCTCTCGCTCCGCTGCGGCCAGCGTGGTTTCCCATTCCTTCTGCCAGGCTGACTGCGCTTCCGCCTTCATGGCCGGACGAAGAACGGTGAGCAGCAAAAGAAAGTAAGCAAAGAGCCGCATCGCCTTTTGTTTATGGAGCTGGAGTCTCATGTTTAACTTCTTGGTTCGCTTGGCATCGCAGCCTTCGATAGATTTCCTAACCGCCTAACGTTGTCGATTGTCGGGCTTTCTATAGTTAACAGTTCCACCGCCTTTTTGCGAGTGGAGATAGCCTTCCACGTCGCCCAGCGGGTTAGTGTAGTAGCGCAGGCGGTGCTGGACGAGGTCGTCGGCTTTGAGCGCCATATCGAAGGGTAGATCTTTTTGCAGGTAGCCGGCGATCTTGGCGTTCTCCAGCGTCGCGCCGTTGCGGCTGGCGAGTTCTTTAGCCAGCGTCTCGACGTAACCGTCGAGTTCTTGCTCCGGCACGACTTGGGACACCAGGCCGACCCGCTCGGCTTCGACCCCAGTCAGATTTCTTCCGGTCAGAGATATGAAAAAGGCTTTCTTGAACGGTATACCCGCGTGAAAAAGCGACGGCGTGGCGGTGGCGCCGTAGCTACCGCGAATCACTTCCGGCATGCCGAACTTCGCGGTATCGGCGGCGACGACCAAGTCATGACCGTTGATCAGAGCCAGTCCGCCGCCGAGGCACCAGCCTCTCACCGATGCGACCGTCACTTGAGGAAGCTTGCGCATGATGTCGACGATCTCGGCAACGCCGCCGAAGCCGCGGGTTCTGCGCCGATTGTCTTGCCCCCTCATATCGTAAAGATCGCGTCCGGACGAGTAGGAATTGCCGGCGCCGGTCGTGACGATGCAGCGGATTTTGTCATTATCGGCGAGGGCACGGAGAATCCCTGCCAGTTCGCCGAGCAAAGCGATGCTGAGCGCGTTTTTTTTCTCCGGCCGGTTGAGCATCAGCCACGCGATGCCGACGCTTTCGTCGATGTCGGAATTGATGAGTTTATTGTCAGCCATGGGGTTCTCCGTAAGATAAGAAACCGTTCAAAACGTTCAAGTCGTTCAAATAGTTCAAGCCGTTTGAAAAGCCGACAAGAAATTGGCGAGTTAAACTAGTCTTGCAGCCCGTGACGCTGCGCCAATTTGAGAAAGATCGAGCCTACGACTACTGTGCCCAGCGCGATGACGAGGCTGAAAGCGGCCAGCTCGCCGATGTGGCCGTTTTCCCATAGCTCCCAGATTTTCACCGCCACCACCTGCGAACCCGGTGAATACAGAAGCAAGGCGATGGATAGTTCCCTGAACGTAATGAGAAAGATATAGATCCAACCGGCGAGCAGCGCAGGCATGATGAGCGGTACGACGACTTGGCGCATCATCTGAAACCAGCTCGCACCGCTGACCATGGCGCCCTCTTCAAGCTCCTTGTGGAGGCTCAGCAGTGCCGAGTGGCTGAAGCGAATACCGTACGGAAGGTAGCGGGCGATAAAGGCCAGCACCAGAATCCAAATCGTTCCATATACCGGGATCGGCAGCATCAGATACATTTTCAAGATCGCGATGCCCATGACGATCCCCGGAAACACCAGCGGCAACATCGCCATCTGGTCAAGCACCCAGCGGGCCTTGATGGAGGCGCGGACGATCAACCAGGCGGCAAAAAAAGTAATGGTGATGGCGATGGTCGCGGAACTAACACTCACGGTCAGGCTGTTCAAGACCGAGCCGACGATGCTGCTGTCGTTGAAGGCGGTGCGGTAATTGTTGAAACTAACCATGGACAGCGCCTTCCACGATGGCGCCTGGGCGAAAGGCAAGAGGGACGACCAGGTGATCGCGGCGATGGGGAAAATTTGCAGCAGCGGCAGAACGAGCATCAGAACGCCGCCCAGCCAACGCCACCGGCCCAGTTCGACGCGGTGAGGACGGTAAGCCTTGCCGCTGATGGTTGTGTACTTGTATGTCTTACTGGTGATTCGGTAATACGGAATGAGACCGAGAGCGACCATCACAATCAGTATGATCGAGTAGGCGCTGGCTTCGCCGTATTTGGGAATCAGGCCGCCTCTGATCTGAAGATAGATCTTGGTAGTCAGCACCTCGACGCCGGCGGGAATACCGATCAGCGCCGGGATCTCGAAGGCTTCGAGAGAGCGAATGAAAGTCAAAATTAATACGGCCAGGACGCTTGGCAGCGCCAGCGGAAAGGTCACCTTACGAAAAACCTGCCAGCCGGTGCTGCCGGCCGTCGTCGCGGCTTCTTCCAGGGCCGGATCCATGGCGCGGAACGGCGTGGACATGAGCAAAAAGACGATCGGTATCCAGAGAAAACTCTCGACCAGGATCATCCCCTGCATGGAGAAGATATTGAGCAACGGCGCGCCGGTGAAGGGCATGACCACGGCATTGAGAATTCCCGCTTTGGGACCGAGCAGCATGATCCAGCCGACCACTTTGATGATACCGGGGATAGCGAATGAGACGTAAGCCGTCATGTAGGCCAGGGTACGAAAAGGCGCGTTGGAGCGCTCGGCGAGCCACGCCAGGGTAGTGCCGTAACAGATCGCGATACCGGCGCTGCCGATCGAAAAGATCATCGAGTTGGCCAGCAAGGTCTTAACGTCGCCGAGAGATTCGACGATGTTCATGAAATGCTGAACGGTAAAACTGCCGGCTTGCAGGCCGCGGTCGATGACGAGACTCGTGTGCAGGATGAAGAAGAAGGGTGGCAACACCAGATAGGCCAGCGTCGCGCCGGTCAAAATAAACATCCACTGGGCTGGGTTTCGCACCATCATCGCGAACATAGGTCAGGCCCTCACGCTTTCACGACTTCGAGTCTCGCGTCAACCCGCAACTGGAAACTAACTGATGCCAGCTATATATCAAAACAGCTAGGCAAGACAATTGCGCTACTTTCGATCCTTACACTTCCGAGTGTGAAAATTTATCTATTTTGATGCGGGATAGATATTGGATACTTCGACGGAGTTCATCCTGAACGGAGGAACCCGCTGTAGCCTTGGCGAAGGAGGGCAAATAACTCCTGACCCTATTTTCTTGATTTCACTCCACGACGGGGTGCCGCGGGTCAGCGCGGGATCGCCTTTCTGCCTTCTATCCTTTTCAGTTGATTCACGTAGTCTAACGTTTCCGTTAGTTGAATCACCGAGGCGTACTTGGCGTTCATCTCGAAAAGATTGACCAGGTGCGAGGTGCGCGAGCGGTCGAAGACGCATTCTTCGACGACGAAAACGGGATAGCCGAAGGAATAACCGTCGAGCACCGTGCCACGCACGCAGCCGCAGGTGCTGGTGCCGGCGATGAGCAGGCAGTCGATGTTCTTGCGCACGAGATAGGTGATCAGGTGGGTGCCGAAGAAAGCGCTGGCACGCGCTTTCCGGACGATGAACTCGCCATCATTGGGTTTGATCATGTCGGGGAACTGGACGGCCAATTTCTCAAAGTCGGTCGCGTCGATGCCACGCTTGGTGGCGTTGCCGAAGGCCGCCTTGAAGTCCGGGTCGCTGGTGGAGTAAATCACCGGCACCTCCGCGTCGCGGCAGGCGTGGAGGAGTTGTTGAATCTTCGGCAGCGCGTCCCAGGCGACCCTGCCGCAGCTGGTGGGAAACTCATCGATGGCGTCCATGACGTCCATCGGCTTGGTGCCGGTAAAGCCGGTGATGACGTCGATGATGATGAGCGCCGGGTTGATGCCGAATTTTTCCTTGCCCTTGTAGCCGGCTTTTTCGTACATCTTTCTTTCCGCTTCCGGAAAAAAGGATTCCCATTCTCGCATAATCAATCCTCCTGTGCGCAACGGTTCTACCCCGTCATTCGC
>JAUYJC010000160.1 GCA_030688735.1 Deltaproteobacteria bacterium | reverse complement strand
GCTCTCGGCACCCGCGGTCGCGCTCACGCCAAGAAAGACGAGCATAGCGGCAATGACGGCGAGGCAAATCTCCGTTTTCTTTTTCATTGTGACCTCCCTTGTCTAAGCGGTTAGCGTCAATCCAGTCTCTGCTTTAGGTTCAACCGGGTTTACCGTGAAAGAATATTCACCACAGAGACACAGAGTTCACAGAGGTTTTGTTCAAGATGATCTCCTTATTTGAAAACCTCCGCGACCTCAGCGCCTCTGCGGTGTAATCCCCGAGTGTTGCGTCACCACAAACTGGCATAGCGTTGGCGCGGTTACCCACACGTAAGCCTGAAGACCCCTGTTTTAAGAGTAACAGACAACCGACTTGTGTCAATCGACGGGAGCCGGCTCCAGCCGATTTTCAGCACCGCGTAAGATCGTAAAACCTACCTCTGGATCACGACAGCATTTCACCTGGATACACTTTACGGAAAGTCCGACACGTACCCCGGACCGTTAATCACTTCCTCACATGTTTCCCCTGCCCTGATTTCCCCCCGCGCCGGAGAAAGGCCGGGTTGAATGAAAAACCTTAGCCAGTCCTCCCTGCCGCCCCCTACTGCGCGCCGAAGCGTTGCTCCCATCTCTTGACCGCTTGCTGGGCCTCCCGACTGACCGCGGCATCGTGGTCCGCTACAGCCCCCTTGAGCAACCCGGGCACCTCCGGGCTTTGAATCTCGGACAGCAAACGCACCGCTTGCCGACGCACTGTGGGGTCCGGATCGTTGGCCGCCGCCGCTCGCAGATCTTTTATCGCTTCCGTGCCTTTGAGATTCTTTATTCCCCGCAGCGCCTGGATGCGCACCGGGGAGGATTGATCGGCCAGAGCGCGCGTCAACGGCGCTAAAGCCTCCTGTGTCCGGAGCCTCCCCAACGCAAATACCGCCTGGCTGCGCACGCTGGAACTCGGATCGCTTGCGGCAAGACGGCTCAATTCACCGATGGCCTCGGCATCTTTGCGGCTCGCCAGCGCCCGGATCCTTTGCAACTTTTCCCGTGCCTCCCTGGGCGTAGAAACTCTCCCAACTGTTCCTGCCGGCTCCACCCGGGATCGGGCGATAACCGATATCTCAGTCAAGCTGCTCCGTTTGCCGTCGCTTGTAGAGGGCGCGTAGGAAAGGGCGAAGGACTGTCCGCGTAGCAACTGGCGAATCCCTTCCTCCAGTTGAATGTCGGTGAAAGAATTGGTGATCCGGGCGGTGAGATCGCCACGAATATGGATGGCGATGCTCGCTTGTTTGCCGATGGCGTGCAACACATCGGCCAGCGGAGCCTCACGTACACTGAGCGTCAAACGACCCCGCTCAACCACCACCTTGATGGACGAAGTAGCAGTCGGCCGCGCTGCGGCCATTAGAGTTACCGGGGTGAAACAACTGACAGAAGAAAAAAAGAAAAAGCTCGCGATGGACCGGCTTTTGAGCCTATATTTGTTTCCCCAATGCATATTCAAGTTGATTGGCCATCGATGACATTCGTGTTTCTTTCTCACGATTCAATGATAACAAAATGCTCTCCGATAAAGCCAGTGGCCTATGCAACGGGGAATCGCCTTGTTTGTTCTATAGGGGGAAACCCGTGACGCTTGCGGTTTAGAAAAGAAATTTAAAATTGTGATTCCGCCGAAAAACCCTAAGAATGCTTCGACAGGCTCAGCATGAACGGAAAAATCTCCAATGATTTCGATCACTCCTCCGTTCGTCCTGAGGTTCTCGAAGGATGAACGGAGGGTTTTTCAGCAGAAGATTGTGGTGTCTGACCCGGTAACGAGGTATTGAGGCAGACGGCGATAGCGGGAAGGCACTGGGATGCTTTCGCAACGTAGCCCGGCAGCCGCACGAAGGGTACAACGCCTAGCCGTTCTACCTGCGCAAGAACCGCTTGCCGGGCGAGCGTTCCGTCGCGGCCCGTGGGCCCGCCGATGATGACGAGGTAGACCGCAAAGCACCCGCCGCGCGCTAGAGCGAGTCGTTCTTCCTTGGCAAGCAAGTGGCAGCGCACAACCGGATTGGTGCCTGCCGCAATGGCTCCGCCCAGATCTTCCAGCCTTGCTTGAACATCGATCCCGCCCAAGCGAACGATCTCGATGTCCTGTGGAGGTGTCCATTCCTGTGGCGCATCCCGCAACACCAGGAGCTGTACGCGATACCGGGAAGCGCAACGCGCCGCCTGGCGTGAGGCTGGCCATAGCTGCATGCAATTTGACCGGCGGGAGCTCTAGCAGCGGCGGCTGAGCAGCCGCCACGGCCGGCGCAATGATGCCTCCGAGGTCACCCTATAGCAGACATTACGATTCAGTTTGCTTAAGGTCAGAAGAAATTTTACAACAACGCGGACTTCGGAAACTTCTGTTTCTCACTTCATTGGTTTCCAGATGTCCAGCCGCCTTTCGAAAGCTTTGAGGAGTTCGGTCAGCCCTGCTCCGAGGCAGGCTATGATGACAATCGGCACAAACATGGTCGCGATCTGAAATCGCTGGGCGGCGACCGAGCTCAGGTATCCCAGTCCCATCGCCGCGCCGTATTGCTCAGCCACAACAATGTAAACCAGGGCCCGTCCCAAGGCGACCCGCATCCCGGCCACGATGTATGGAAGGGAGCCGGGAAGGGACACCTTGAAAAAGATGGTGCTGTCTCGAGCGCCAAAGGAGCGCGACATCTTGATCAAGTTGGTGTCGGTGTTGGCGATTCCTATCATGGTGTTGATCAGAATCGGGAACACCGCTGCGAGAAAGGTCATGATGATTTTCGACAGCGCGCCGAGTCCGAAGAGCATAATGATGAGGGGAAGCAGAGCAATAAGAGGCGTAGCGTAAATTCCTGACAGGAGCGGGTCGACTGTCTTGCTGATCCATTTGTACCAACCCAGAGGGATACCGGCCAGCACCCCGGCAAGCGTGGCGACGGCGAAACCAACGGCAAAATTTGTCAAGCTGAAGGCCATATGCTCCCAGATGGTCCCGTGTGCAAAGAGCTCGAATCCTTTAGCAACGATCTGGCTGATGGGCGGAAAATAAAAAGGGTTAAGAATGCCGGTCCGGCTGGCAATCTCCCATGCGAGAAAGAAGGCGATAATCCCAAAAATCCCCGAGCCTCGACCAGCGACATCGAGGAGCCACTGTAAACGACGCGGGCGGAGCTGCACATCATCCGGCAACTCAGCCTCCAGCGAGAGCATGTTATTTTCCTGCTTCGAGACACTGCCCTTCGGATCTGAAAGAGGCTGCATTCCGTTCTTTCCTAAATTATGTGTGAGATTAGAACCGGGACAATCGCAAGCTTTATATTGCCTCTGCCTTACTGTCAAGGAATTTGTGTGACAACCAGGCTGTTGAAAAAGACTCATATGCCGATTGCCCTGAGCATGGTCGAAGGGTGCGCTCAATCGCCTCGCTACAACGTACTCGCTAAGCACGCCTCCCCTCGTCGATTTTTCGCGCGCCTCGCCTATGAGATCTTTTTGAGCAGCCTGCACCCGAGTTTTTCAGAAACTTCCTAGAATTTCAGTTGACAGGCCCACTAATCTAACCTATATGGTGTGCGAATATGTTTGGTTGAGAACGGAGGCAACATGTTGTTTAAGCTAACTGCGCGCTTCTTGGTGGCGTCGAGCCTATTGTTCTGCGTTGTTATGATGTTGCCTATTTTCCTACCTTTTGACGTCGCTGCCCAGAATATCAAGATGACCGTAGGCACGGCGGGGGTCAACCCGGGGGTTAGCCTTTTTTTCATTGCCCAAAAGGAAAACCTGTATGCGAAGCATGGCCTCGATGTGAATATCATCGCGACCAATACCGCGAGCGCCGTGCAGGCGATGCTCGGCGGAAGCATGCAAATTGCAACCGGAGCAGCGGGGGGAGCGTTTGTCACCGCGACCTTGGAGGGAACTCCTCCTTTTGTGCTGGTTTCCTCTTGGGTAAACGTGCTCCCCTATGTATTGTTCGCGCGCCAGGAAATCCAGGACGCCAAAGATTTGAAGGGAAAAACGGGCCAGATCGGAGCTCCCTTTGGAACGGCTCCGGATGTGGCTTTGCACCTTGGGTTGGCCAAATTGGGACTTGATCCAGAGAAGGACGTTAAACTCATCCAAATGCCTCGATCAGATTGGGGAAACGTGTTGGCCCAGTTAGAAAGGGGAGATGTCCAGTTTTCTCTCCTTCCGCCTCCCTATGATCGAATTGCCGAGAAGCGTGGGTTCCGGGCCCTGCTTTCCCTGCCGGAAATCGGAATTTCCTGGCAGCAGAATGGGGAGTGGGTGCAGAGATCGTACCTGACAAAAAATCGCGAGGCCGTTGTGCG
Source organism: Deltaproteobacteria bacterium (assembly GCA_030688735.1). Classification (GTDB taxonomy): domain Bacteria; phylum Desulfobacterota; class Binatia; order UBA9968; family UBA9968; genus JACPFE01. The sequence goes on along the minus strand of JAUYJC010000160.1, from coordinate 23,919 downwards.
CTTCCTGAGGGTAATGGCTGAGGCGATGAAGATCTACTTCGGCCAGAAAGAAAAAACGGTCGGCTATCTTACAGAGTTTCTCGGAAGCAATCGTGAAGATACGGAGTATGGCCACCAGTTATATGCGAAGTGGGCGGACCGAATCCCCAGACCCAGGGTCGAAGCGCTGAAAACCAACCTGGAAGCGATCAAAAAGACGACCCCCAAAGCCGCCACCGCAAATGCCGCGTCGTTTATCGACGCGAGCATAGTCGATCAATTGGTCAAAGAGGGATATTATAAATAACTCAGCAACTGACGCGCCCTCGCCTAGTAAGCTTAGAGGTTCGAAAAATTTCGACTGGAAGTCGATCTACTCCCCCTCCGTCATTCCCGCGCATCCGCCAAAGGACGGATCAGCCTCAGGCTGAAGCGGGAATCCAGCGTTTTGCGTTATCGATCCCGCCGGGACGTCCCTGGATGCCCGCTGGAGTCTATCCTGAACGCAGTCGAAGGGCGGGCATGACAACGCTTTCACTTCGCCTGCGCCAAAGGTGCGACCCGAGTTACTGGTTATACGATCACGTTTTGCGCTGAGCCCCCTGCTGTTTCAGACACCAGCGCGCAATTTCAATTCTGGTCGGGAACCACACCTTGGGAAAGCTCTTCGCGTAGCGCAAAAACTCTTCCAGCGGCTTAGTGCGGAAGCCGTGGCATAAGAAAGGATGAAAAGCGTAGCCCATCATCTTCGGTCTCCCGGCCACTCCTTCGGCATAGAGAACATCGAACTCATCCGTCAGAATCTGCAACACTTCGCGCGGGGTACGACCGTCAAGCGGGTAGGTCACGTAGTCGCTCATGTGGGCATAGGGCATAGCAACCATCTGCTTACCTGCTACCTCGATTACGCTTGCGGTATCACACTCTTGGAAATCCGCGTCCCATAGGTAGCCTGCCTCCGCGAGAATTTTTAGTGTCTTGTCCGTCGGCCTGTGCCCAGGGGAAATATACCCCAGAGGCGGCTGCTTCAATACCCGTTCGAACGCAGCGACAGTCTGCTGGATTGATTCCCGCTCCTGCGCTTCATTGAACATCACCGGGTATTCGTGGATGTAGTTCTCTGAGGCCATCTCGTGGCCACGTTGGAGGACTTCTAGGGCGATCTCCGGAAACCGCTCCACCGTCCTACCACTGGTCACAAACGTGGCCTTGACGCCGACGTGGTCGAAGACATCCAGCAGGCGCCAGATACCTTCAGTCTCCGCATACTCGTGGTCGTGGACAACCCACATATCGCGTTTGTAGACTGCATTCGGAGGCAGCATAGGCCGATTGGTTATCTGGTTAGACTCTCGCGTTCCAAGATCATCCGGCCATGTCTCCCATGCGACGATAGGACAAACCGCCAGCACATTTCCCTCAGGCCACTGATTAAAAGATTTTTGTTGCATTGAAGCACTCCTTTACTGGTAGGTAATAATTTTCGCTGAATCCAAAATAACTGCCTTAACAAACCGCAAACACGCATGGGCGCCCGGACTGTGGTTTTGAGCGAGACAATAGCCGATAAAGTTCTCTTGTGTCAACCTCACCGAAGCTCTACATCTCTTCGTGAACATCTCCTCGTGAGTTTGACAGGACGAGTCCTTCTTCGATAGTCTCTGCCTCGAACGAAGGCCTCCGGTCAGTCCCCTCTTTCGGGGGGTCGCGTTCGGCTCTAGAAAGTAAGCCCGCTCATGAGTGCCAGACTTGTTCTCAATGGCAGGTGTCCAGCCCCGAAGCAAATTCCTATTCATTGTTTTCTTACGGCCTTTTCGATTATCGGATTGTTTGAGGATGGAGCTGACTGAATACGCGTCAAGACAATGGGATTTTAGAATGGAGGAGGTTATTTATGGGTAGGAAAGTTAGGAACCTCTGGCGGACAATTTCACACAGGTCAAGCGTGGAACGAGGCAAGCTTTTTGCCGGTTTATTTCTTTATGCACTAATTTCTTTGTCGGTTAGCCTACCTGCTTCTGGGCACGAGCCGTTTTATAAAGGCAAGACTATCCGGATCATTGTTGGACTTTCACCCGGTGGGGGATACGATTTGTGGGCGAGGATGATCGCCCGGCACATAGGAAAACATATTCCAGGCCAACACACAGTGATCGTTGATAACATGCCTGAAGCGGGAAGCATCATCGCGGCGAACCACGTTTATAAAGCGGCCAAACCCGATGACCTCACCATCGGCCATGTTAGCGGCAATATATTTTTAAACCAGCTCTTCAAGCAGCCGGGAATCGAATTTGATGCTCGGAGATACGAATTTATCGGCGCTCCGTATGCGGATGAATGGTGGTCTTCGTATCTAAAGCAAGCGGTATTACAAGCGTGGATAAGTGGTTCAATGCGATGACTCCAGTTAGCTTTGGTGGACAAGCACCAGGCGCCACTTTCAGTGATACAGTGCCCCGGATCTTAAGGGCGGCGCTTGGTCTCCCTGTGAAGCCGGTCTCAGGCTACAAGGGAACCACCGAGGTGCGCGTCGCCATTGAAAGTGGGGAGCTGGATGGAAACTGTTTGTCGTGGGAATCGGGTAAAGCAACGGGGGCAAAGGCTATGGAGGCGGGCGACATCATCCCGCTTCTTCAGGTCGTGCCAAAGCCGATTCGAGAAATCCCTCAGGTCCCTCTAGCAATCAACTACGCCAGGACAGACGACGCCCGGCAATTAATCGAATTGGATGTGCACCAGCCGCCGGTCTTCGCCCGTCCCTTCATGCTTCCTCCGGGGACTCCTAAAGAGAGGGTGCAGATGCTGCGAAAGGCCTTTGAGGCAACCATGAAGGATAAAGAATTCCTGGCCGACACGGAGAAGGCCAGAATGACTACGGCGCCCGTGGCGAGTGGTGAGTTGGAGAAGGTCGTTCAGGGGATTTTTGACCTCGACCCGGCGATGGTGGACAAACTGAAAGAGATACTTCTTAAGTAAAAAATGCGCGTGACGATAGATCGGCGGGGTGGTATCTCACTAATTTCGCGGCGCGCTGAGTGACTTCGAAGGAGTTGGAAAAGCGATTGGGCCGCCGTATGCGCTGGAGAAGATTCGCTTTGGTCAAGAGAGGAGTTTCGCTTATGTCGAAACCGGCAGTGATAATGGCTCTCGTTCTTTGGACCTGCGCCGTTCGTCCGGGTTGGACCGCCGACCGTCTTCTAGGTATACAGTCGGCGCGTGTCATGTCGCAGTCGATGCCGTGGATTGCAAGCGAGATCGGCATCTTTCGCAAATATAATTTGGAGTTCCCGCTGGTTTATATTGGCACGTCACCGCTGGCGACAGCGGCGATGCTTGGCGGCGACGCGCAATTGCTGATTGACGGCGGCGTCGGGTTGGTGCGCACGGCAGTGAGTGGCAATAGCGAATTGGTATACATCGCAGGCATCAAGAATTATCTCACGCAGAGCATTCTCGCTAAGCCGGAAATCAAACGGCTGGAGGATTTGCGCGGTAAGAAAGTCGGGGTTACCCGCGTCGGCGCCACGACCCACTACTTTGCAGTACAGGCCTTCAAGCGGCGCAACATGGAGGCCGGCCGGGACTACCTGATGATCCAGACCGGCGGCGCGCCGGAGATGCTCGCCGCGCTGCTCTCCGGCGCCATCGATGCCGGCACCATGTCGGCGCCCTGGGACGCGCGCGCTGTCTCTCAGGGTTACAGCTATGTCGTCTATGGGCCGGACCTCAAAATCCCGCACGTTGCCGTGTCATTCATCACGCGGCGTTCTTTCATCGCGAAAAATTCTCCGCTGGTGGGCCGCTTCATGCGTGCGATGGCCGAGGCCGCGAAGATTCTACATACCGACAAGGAGATCGTATTTAAAGTCTTGAGCAAGTACCTGCGCATCGAAGACCGTAAGGTTTTGGACCAAGCTTACAACGCGGAAATCAAAGCGCTCGAACCACGCATGGAACTCCGGTTGGAGGCGGTCCAGGCGGTTCTTGACGATATCGCTCCATCCGATGCGCGCGCGAGAAAGTTCAAACCGCAGGAATTCTACGACCGCCGTTACTTGGAAGAGATGGAGAAGAGCGGGTTTTTCGAGAAGCTGTGGGGGCCGGGCTAATCGAAAACAAATCTCGATCCGCTGTCGCTGACGCGCAAGCTGATTTCCTTTAACACGGCAATTCGCTTTGCCGTAAGATCAAGAATAGCGTTATTTGCATACGGAATCGATATATCCCGTCTCCTCCAACTCTCTTAGGAAGCGCGAATCAATAAAGGTATGTGGATCGGCGCTTCTCGCCTTCGGGCTTTTCAGCGCCAACTCCCGTAGCAGCTCCGCCACCCCCTCGGGATCGACGTACGGTTTGCAGCCTGTGGTCCTGACGAAGGCGTCGTAAGTCTCCTCCATTTCTTCTAGCTTGCTGGGGAGGGGGATTCGCATGTATTTGGCCATGATCTTGATGCTCTCCGGCTTGTGGGTCTTATAAAACTGCATAGCCTCGATGTACGCTTTTAGGAGATTGCGGATGATCTCTGGATTCTGTTGGATGTAAGTGTCTTTGGCCGAGATCGTTCCGTAAACGATTTTTGGGCTGGATTCCAAAAAGTCAAACATGAAACTGAGCCCCATCTTCTTTGCGTCCAGTGTATAGGGCGGGTCGATGACAATGGCCGTAATTGCCCCCTGGGTCAATGCGGCAAAGCGCGTGGCCTTTCCGCCGGCTACAATAATGGTTACATCCCTGTTCGGATCCAGGCCCAGTTGCCTGAGCGCAAAACGCATCGCCGTATCGTCCAAGCCGCCGAATGCGCCAACGCCCACCGTCTTTCCGATTAATTGGGAAGGCTTTCGGACGCCGGCCGGGACGACCAGCTTGTAAGGCTGTCGATTGTTTGTCGCGGCGAGCATGCGTAGGCCGGACCCCTCAACGGCGCTGGCGATAATCCGTGACCCGCCTACCCCGGCCACCTGCAGGTCGCCCGCGATCAACGCGTGCACGGTCGGCCCGGTGTCAATGAGAATCAGCTCGACATCGAGACCGTTCTTTTTAAACAATCCCGTATCCTTGGCAATGTAAGCCGTGGTATATGATGCGCTCAGCGCGGAGATCCCCATTCTCACTTTCTTTAGCTGCGCCGGAGCATCCGAAACGGCAATCGTGACCGCGAGACAAACCGCCGCTATCAGAACCATTAGTCTTGTACATAGGATTCGCATGTCTCCTCCTTTCGGATCGACAAACTTTATGGGCATACTCGAGGCCCCGGACGCAAGAGTCTAAACCTTCCCTTTGCGACATGTCAGGATCGCGACGCATTGCCTTCCTCATCGAGGCGCGACTAAGATTTCATCTCGGGGAAAATGGTCGATAATCTCGGCGCCATCCTTGGTTACAATCACCATGTTTTCGAGCCTTACGCCTCCCACCCGATGTTCACCTTCCCGGCACTCGATCGCTATCGCCATTCCTTCCTCGAAGGGTTGCGGGAATTCCAACGACCACTGCCGGTTGATAATCGGAATGTCATAATTGCCACCCGGCCCGCTCATTCCGATGCCGTGTCCAATTTCGCTGCACAAAACTTCACACTCATCTTTGTAACCCCAGGTAGAAGCAGGAGGAAAATGCTTGGCCGCATCCGCAGTCGTCTTTCCCGGCTTAATCTCATCAATAATCGCCGTGACGCGATCGAGAACCTTCTTGTACCAATCTTTCTCCCTCTGGTTGGGTTCTCGACCCACGATGAATGTGCGATAGTTGCAAGTGCGATAGCCCATGTACGTGAGCCCACATAGCGAACCGTATACAAGGTCGCCCGTTTGGACGAGTCGAGTAGTCTGGTGAAAACCTCGGTCAAATGTACTCGGACCTGTCCGCCAACCTCCAGTAATCGCGAGTTCGGCGCCCAATTCATATCCTGCAGTCACAGCTTCGGTCCCTATCTCGACGTCCTTTACGCCAGGCCGCAGAAACTCCCAGACACGATACCAAACGCCCTCGACGATAGCTGCAGCTATTTTCAAACAATTGATCTCGTCTTGATTCTTAATGCAGCGCGCTTCAAGCATAGCCGGCCTGCAGTCCACAATGTTCTTGATGCCGGCATTTATCAGAGCCTCACGGGCAATGCCGTCAAAACCTCCTAAGCCGATCTTCTCTCCGAGAAGACCGCGGCGATCGAGTTCCGTTCGGATATCCGCGGCGAATAGCCTGGCCTCGTACCGGCAGGCATCGGGTCCCGGCGCCCCAGTCAACCAGGCCCGGGCCGGGCGCCACTCCTTGATCCAGGGAGCCTGGTCCGGCATCTGGTGATACCAACCATCGTGCTCAAACATGACCGGGTCTCCCTCGGCAAGGAACAAAACATACCGAACCATGGGGAAATCATATCCTCGAAGTCCAGTGAGGTAACGGATATGGGCGCTCGTAGCCTCTAGCATCGCTGCGATGCCGTGCTTGCGCATAATCTTTTGCGCACGTTCCGCACGGTACTGGCGCATGCGCTCAGTGTTAACTCTCTCCTGCCAATCGGCGCTCTCAGCCCCGAACGTCACCTTGGAAGCAAACCTGACCATGTCATTCTCCTTTTTACAGAACTGAAAAACGACCCGATGCTATTGAAGCGACAAAGAGATGTCAACAAAAAAAACAACCCTGTCACCGAATAATTAAAAGTGCACTATTTGTCTTCTTTGGATTTCCAAAATCAATGCTCGAACCAAAGAGAACAAATGGGTAAACATCTGCGCAAACTGTTTTCGGCAAGCCAAGCAAAGAAACTGTTTGAGAGATACTTATCACAAAAAATCACAGTTGAGCACGCCTTGGCGATGCTTAAGATTCGAAGCCGTTAGTTTTTCAAATTGTTGATGGCCGGGGTTTTTACCTATGACAATTGTCCGCTTGGTAATGAAATCGCTGCAGGGCTCCTGAAAACAACTCACAGGCCAAAAGCGCGCTTAGCCGCGGCGTTCACTTCCGAGTGATTTCCTTGAGCAGTTTGTGCCATCCTTCCAACGCCTCTTCGTATTGAGCGAGGGTCCCGCTTTTTTCGGGATACCAGCGCTTGAAACCGTAATCCTTTTTGGCGCTGCCGAAGTACAAGTCTTCGAGCAACTTCTGCGCCTCCGGACTCAAGAGAAAATCGGCGAAGAGCAGCGCCGCGTGCGGCCGCTGGGTGTTGGTGTAGACCGCCGCGCCGCCGGCGTTGGCGACCACCAGGTCCATAGGTATCCATGCCACCGGCGCGCCGCGCTTGGCGGCGACGTTGGTGGCGCTGTAGAACTGGCTTGGGGAGGCGAAGATTTCTCCCGCCGCCACGAGCTGGGTCAAGGCGCTGCCCGCCATCATGTGCATTCTGATGTTCTGTTCTTTAAGTTTTTTTACAAAACCCTCGCCTTTGGTCCTTACCATGGCGCCGATGATTCGAGCGCCCGTGTCATCTCCCGACAGACCCATGTTATCGCGCAGCGCCGGGTTCAGCAGGCCATCGAAGTTCTTCGGCAGGTCGGCGGCGTTGACGAAATTCTTGTTGTAAGCGAAACCGATGTAGGACTCGCGGGCATGGGTCCAGTAAACGAGATTCCTGGGGCCTTTCTCCCTGGCGTCCTCGGGAAACGCCGCGAGGTACGGCGAGGTGTAGGGAAGCAACAAATGGGCGTCGCGAAAAGTCAGCAAACCGGGGAGCGTCGTTTCAATGGCATCGGCAATGTGGCGGCGCGCTTGGGCCTCGGTGAGCAGTCTTTGCGTCAGCGCGGAGGATCCCGTTCGGAATGTCTCCACTTTGACGCCGGGATATTTCGCTTCGAAGGCGCCGGCGACCTGCTTGTTCTGCTCGGCGGCCAGAGTCGTGTACCAAACGACTTTGCCTTCTCGCTTGGCGCCGTCGAGCAGCAAACGCTCACGATCCGCCCCGGTGTAGGCGGCTAAATCGGCCGCAGACATGGGCTTGCTCGATTGACTCCACGCCGGTGCGCTGATGAAGCATAGGAAAAGGAGGGTGGCGATTAGGGTTAGCCAAAGATGTTTGAAAACTTCGGATGAGGAAGAGAACGGAAAAACGCGTCTCGCGCAAAGGCGCAAAGGTTTGGAGAAATAAGTCATAATCTTTCTTTGCGTCCTTGGCATTTTGCTCATACCGACGCTCGGCGCACCGATCGAGGTCTTGAGTATGCGGGTGAGCGCTCCTGGATCCTGCGCATTGCTTCGGGAGGATAAATCTTCTCGTGACATTTCGGGCAAGCAAAATATTCAACATCCCTAACCGTATAATCTTTGCCCCTAAAATTTCCAGTCCAATTTCCTTTCACCTTGCGGATCGCAGAACTGCCGCAGCTTGGACAGGTGGAAACAGTAAATTGGTATTGTTTCATAAGCGCCTTCATAGTGCTTGTTTGGCGGAGACGAGAAAGTAAAAGTGGTCCTCGCCATGTTCGCGAACTAACTTCCCCTTCGAATATACCATGACACCCTCGAGATTCGTCGACTGGATGACATATAAATATTCAGTCCGGCTTGACCGCCGGCGGCTTCTTGACCGGAGACGCTTGTAGATTGCCACCGCGTTGATTATCGATTCAGCGACGTCGAATTCCGTCAGGCCGTCGGATTCCATTTCTATGCGGGCTTTTTCGCTGAATGCGTACCGTCCCGCCAAGATCGACCGCTTGATTCGAACCAGGATGTCGGCCACCTCAAGAATCTAACATAATCGCGAGCTGAGACCCAACAATGCATTCGATGCCCTCGTCCTCATTCCCTACGGCCGGGCGCCTTTTTTCAACGCCTCGGCAAGCTCGCGCAAGTATTCTTCTTGTTCCTTCCCCTCGTACAACGCCAGCGAGCCGTCGTTTTTCAGCGGTATGCCGCCGAAGAAGTGGAAGGCGTGACCGTCCCAGTCGTAGAACTCATCGCCGCGGTTATAGATTTCCTTCCACCTGTAGCCGACGGGGCTGCGGTGCAAGCCGGTGCGCGCTGGAAACCCGTCTTCCTTTTCGCGGGAATCATTTAAATTCTCCTTCGGGCCCGCTTCTTCGGGAAGTCCTTCCCACATGCGCCGGTAGTTGGGAAAGAATTCCTGTTCGCGGACCGTCAGCGCGGTGTGCATGTCCCACCAAGGGCTGTGTCCGGCAATCCGCTCGTCGACATGATCGACCAACTTGTAGACGAGCCTAGCCCCCGCTCGTAAGCGCAAGACGAGCGTCCCCTCGGCGGTCTTGGAATGACGCTCGACTTCCATGCCGCAATAATTTTCAAAGAACGCCGCAGTTCGCGCCAGATCGCGGGAGCCGTAGATAGCATGGCTTATGCGGCCGACTTTTTCCGTGGTGGCAATCTCCATGGCGCCTTCCGGCATCTGCACCGGCGCCCAAAACTCATATTGATTGCCGTCGGGATCGGCAAAGCAAATGACCGTGCCTTCTTCCCCGTCGGCGGCTGTTTTAACCGGATCGGTGTGCGGGATCTTGTATTGATCGAGCCTGCGCAAATGGCTGTCGATGTCTTCCGACCGGATGTAAAAGCCGCAGCGCGGCATATCCTGGCCCAGAGGCTTGGCCGGCGGGTAGTTCTCAGGTTGCAGAAAGGCGCCGATGCGGCAGGAGCCGCCCTCCCACCATAAAAAGCAAAAGATCGGCGTATTCTTCTTTCTCATGTTGGTCGTCAGTCCGTTGATCGCCTGGATGGGAAGGCCGGTGGCATGCAGCGCCCAGTAACTCCAGCTCGGTAAGTCATTCGTCCCGACCACGTAATGATCGATCCAGTGAACTGCACCTTTAGGTTCAACGTCTAACATCCTTACTCCTCCATTTGTTCCAGCTGTTCCAAACGTTCCAGTCGTTCAAGCCCTTCGGGCCGTTCTGTCATTCAGAATGGTTCAAATCGTTCCAGTCGTTCCAATCGTTCAACACGTTGGGAGCGGTCAAGGTCTAACGTTCGACGGAGATCAGCGTACACGCCTGCAGTCGCGACCGCTACCAAACTGGGCAATGGGTGTCAAGCATTCCCCACGTCCCTGCACAGTCATGCGATAATAGCACATTCTCAAGAATCCCATCGTGCAACACTCCCAATGCCTCCCGGCCGCCTTGACATGCCCCGCCGCGGCCATTAGGCTTAACTGCGTCGGGAGGAAACATGTATCAGCCGCTCAATAATCAGGACGAACTGGGATTGACCCTGACCGAGAGCGCCATCCGGCAGGTCAAGATGCTTTTGGCACGTGACAAAAAGGAAGAATACGGGCTGCGCGTGGGGGTGACGGACGGCGGCTGTTCGGGTTTTTCTTACAAGCTCGACTTCGACAAAGAGCAAAAACCGGAAGACACCGTGCGAGAATGGGACGGAGTTAAAGTCTACATCGACCCCAAGAGCGCGCCCTTTCTCAAAGGCACGGTGATCGATTTCGTCGCCGGGATTTACGGCGGCGGCTTCAAATTTCGCAATCCCAACGCCACCGGCACCTGCGGCTGCGGCACTTCGTTCTCCGCTTAAGCGTCCAAGCCATCCTGCGGTGGGCCGGTTTGAGATTTCAATTTTTCCACACCTTTGACAGCACCGCCATATCTTGCTAACCAAGTTAGAAACCTTCCCAGGACTGGCTCTTGAAAGCGGTTCGCATTCACGACCACGGATGACAACGCGGAATCCTGAGCACGAACCCCCGGCCAAGGCCGTGGATTGAGTCGTTGGGTTTAAAATCCATGCGCATCATCGGTGGAAGCGCCCGCGGTCGGCGCCTTAAAGCGCCCAAGGGGAGAGCGCTTCGACCGACGGCGGCGCGGGTCAAGGAGGCGCTGTTCAACATCTTGCCGCATGATCTTTCCGGCGTTAAGGTTCTGGACCTTTTCGCCGGCACGGGCAACGTAGCCGTCGAGGCGCTGAGCCGCGGCGCAGCCGAAGCGATCCTGGTCGATGCGTCGGCGGAATCGGCGAAGACGATTCGGGAAAATCTCCGCCGCCTGGGCTTGACGGATCGCGCCAAGGTTTGGGCCGCGCCGGTCAAGCGATCCCTGCGGCTATTGGGCGGTCGGCGAGAGACATTCGATATCATCTTCCTCGACCCGCCCTACGACCAGCGCCTGGTCGAGACGACGTTACAGATGGTGGCCCGAGGCGGCTTGCTCAGACAGACGGGGACGTTGATCGCCGAGCATAGCATCCGGGAGGAAATCGCGCCCCGCTACGATGGGCTGGAGCTGCGCGATCAGCGCCGCTACGGCGATACTGTGCTTTCTTTTTTTAAAATGGTCGCGTAAACCTAATTCATAGAAGGACCACCGCATATGGCAAAAGACGCCGTCGCGATTTACCCCGGCTCGTTCGATCCCATAACGAACGGACATATCGATTTGGTCAAGCGCACGCTGCGCGTTTTTGACAGCGTCATCGTCGCTATCGCCAGCAACCCGGGCAAGGACGGCTCCCTTTTCTCCGTGGCGGAACGGCTGCAAATGGTGGGCGAGGTGTTCAAAGGGTTCAAAGGGCGGGTGCGGGCCGACTCATTCGAGGGTCTGCTGGTGAATTACGCCGAGCGCAAACGCGCGACGGTGATCATCCGCGGCCTGCGCGCGGTGTCGGACTTCGAGTATGAGTTCCAGATGGCGATGATGAACCACCGCCTTAAACCTAAACTCGAGACGTTTTTTATGATGACCGGCGAATCCGAGTTCTACATCAGCTCGCGCCTGGTCAAGGAAGTCGTCAGCTTGGGCGGCGACGTTTCCGGTCTGGTGCCCGCCAAAGTGCTCAAGAAGTTGAGCCAAAAGTTCAAAAGTCTAGGAGCGCAAAGATGACCCAACTCGCGGATAGAACCAAACTGATCAAGCCGTCGGTCACCCTGGCCATCGCCGCCAAGGCCGGAAAGCTGCGCGCCGAAGGAATCGACATCGTCAATTTCTCCGCCGGGGAGCCCGACTTCGACACCCCGGAGCGCATCAAGGCGGCCGCCGTCGAAGCCTTGCGCAAAGGCATGACGAAGTACACCGACGTCAAAGGGATCGAACCCCTGCGCGAAGCGATCACGGAAAAATACCGGCGTGAGTACGGGCTTAGCTATCGTAAGGAAGACGTATTGGTAAGCTGCGGCGCCAAACACTCCCTCTACAACGTGCTTCAAGCGGTGATTAACCCCGGCGACGAGGTGGTCATTCCCTCCCCCTACTGGGTCAGCTATTCCGACATGGCCCTGCTGGCCGGCGGTGTTCCCAAGCTCATTCCCACCGGCGAAGCGACCGGCTTTCGCATGAAGCCGGCGGAACTCGATGCCGCCCTGACTCCGCGCACTCGGGTGGTCATGTTGAACAGCCCCTGCAATCCCACCGGCGCCTGCTACGACCGCGACGAGCTGCTCGCGATAGCCCAGGTCCTGGAAAAGCATTCATGCCTGATTCTCGCCGACGACATCTACGATAAGATCGTCTACGACGGATTCGCCGTTCACAACCTGGTCGCGCTATGCCCCGGGCTGCGCGACCGGACGATCCTCATCAACGGTGTATCGAAGAGCTACGCCATGACCGGCTGGCGCATCGGCTATGCTCTCGGTCCGGCGGATGTCATCGCGGCCGCGGGTAAGATTCAAAGCCAGAGCACTTCCAATCCAACATCCTTCGCCCAGGCCGGTGCCCTCGAAGCCATTCGCGGCCCGCAGGACGAATTGCCCATCATGGTGCGCGAGTTTGCCAAACGCCGGGACACGATCGTCAGCCTCATGAATGGGATTCCCGGAATACACTGCCTGAAACCTCAGGGCGCATTTTACGTATTCCCGAACGTGATCGGTTTATTCGGCAAGAAATCCACCGCCGGCAAGCAGCTCCAAACTCCCTGCGACGTGGCCGATTATCTGCTCGAAGAAGCCAAGGTCGCCGCGGTGCCCGGCGAAGACTTCGGCTCCCAAGAGCATATCCGCTTTTCCTACGCCACCTCGCTCGAAGACATCGAGAAAGGCTGCAAGCGAATTCAGGAAGCGGTCGCCAAGCTCGGTTGACCGCCCTTCGACCTGGCGGCACTCGCGGCTTTGGCCGGCGCGGCCGGTTTTGTTGAACAGGAAATAGTGACGCAGAGTGCGCACGGATTCGACGATCACGCTGCGACTGCCTTATTAGCTGCCAGGTGATTCGGTGAAGGCTGGCATATTCGTTGACCAATCGTCCTCTCTGGTTCGTGGTTCGGCCGGTGCTTATGAACTATGCCGTTGAAGCCATACACGTAGCATTACGCAAACCCAAATCTAACAAGATAAACGCCACGCGCGGGCAGTTACCCGGAAATTCCGCATAACTGAAGAATCATTACCGATCGAAATTCCCGCGACTGCGAAATCGCCGTTCTTCACAACGTAAATAACTGCTGATTTCGCCGCTGCCACGTGGCACAACAGTTGCGTTTTTATGTGTGGCAGGCAGGCGATCATTAAGTTACGGAAAAACCCAGGGAGAACAGGGCCATGAAAAGACGAGAGATGGTTTCCGCCATATTGGCAGCACTTTTACTGTTCATTTCCGGCTGCATCGTTGCGGAAAGACCGGGAGGCCGGCGCTCGGAGAGCTACTATTACTATCCCGACCACGAAATCTACTTCTATCCGCGCGTGGCAGAATATTATTGGTTCGAGCGCGGCGACTGGAGACATGGTCCAAAGCCGCCGCCGCGGTTCGTCCTCAGAGATCGTGACAGGGTGCGAATCGATACAGACCATGAACCGCACAACGACCACGATAGATACAGAAAATCTCACCCGCCGGGCCGTCAAGATAGAGATGAACGGCGAGACGACAGAAAAGACGACCGGAGATAGGGCAGGAGCTAAAAGCGCGCTAGCGAGGACGCGGGAGAGACTGTCGGTTTGGCCATAGAGCGGCTCCCGGCCGGCCACGAATCGACATCTTGCACAGGTTGTTCCTAGCCACCCTGTGAGGTTCGCGTATCGACGCCGCGCATCGCTGAAGTTACGATGGCAATCGCTGTCAATCCCGCGATGATGAGCCAGGAGCTCTGGAAGGCTTTAAGAAAAACCTCGGGGCTTTGCGCCCATTGCGTATAAGCCGGCACCACGGACCCGCTTAGACCAAAGTAATTCAGGCCGCGCAGAAACAGCACACTCCCGACGGCAACTCCCATTGCGTTGGCAATGTTGGCCGCTGTTAGCGAGATCCCGCTCACCGCCCCGACGTGGCGAGCCTCCACGGCGCTGAAGATCGCGCTCAAGTTGGGTGCCTGAAACAGCGACCAACCCAGTCCCAGGACCATAAGGGGAACGATCACCTCCGCGTGACCGGCGTCCGCTCCCAAACGTGACAAAGCAAGCATACTGATCACGCTCAAGACGGAGCCCGCCGTACAAAGCAACCGTGAACCGAGTCGGTCCCCAAGCCATCCCCCGACCGGCGCCAGAAACACAATGACCAGGGAGAAAAAAATGATCGTGACGCCGACTTGGGTCGGGCTAAAATGTAAAATCCCCTGCAAGTAAAACGGCAACAGGAAAAATGTCGAGCTGTGGGAGGTCACAATGAAAAGATTGCTCAGGACCCCCGCGGTGAGCATTCGTACCCTGAAGAGTGAAAGATCGAGCAGTGGCGCCGGACTCTTGCGCTCAAAGTGTAACAGCAAACCAAGAAAAATGGCGGCGGCCGGAAACGCCGCTACGGCGACCCAGGTAACGCCCGACTTGGCAATCTGCTGCAAACCCAAAATCAGCGATACCACCGTTAACAGCAGCGTCACCATACCCAGTGAATCCAAGGAATATTTTCCCCGATGACTGGCCGTTTCTGGTAGAACCTTCCAGGCCATGGCACCTACCGCGACAGCGACCGGCAAGTTGACAAAGAAGATCCAGCGCCAGCCGACGGTGTCAATGAGAAATCCCCCCAGGGAGGGTCCGACGATATATCCCAAATGGAAGGCCATGGAAGTGAGCCCCAGGGCTTGGGCCCTCCCTTTTTGCGCATAGACCGTCGACACGATCGCCCGCCCATTGCCCATGACCACGGCCCCGCCGAGGCCTGCCAGGACTCTGAAAGCGATGAGTTGCCACAGGCCAGTGCTCAGTCCAGAACCGGCAGAGCCCAGGGTGAGCAGCAGAAATCCAAAAGCGTAAATCTTTTTGCGCCCCAGCATGTCGCCCAGGCGAGCCATGCTCAGAACAAAGCCGATAATAGTGAGTTGATACGCCAGCGGGATCCATTGCAGGACCGCCATCGGGCTGTTGAAATAAATCGATATCGTCGGCAGGGCGACGATCACCGAGCGGGAGTCCAGCGCGCTCATAAATTGTCCCAGACAAACATTGACCAATGCCAGCCGTTGCAGCTTAGGAGAGAGAGCCGTTTCCGCGATGTGAAGGTAAGTTGGAGTTGGTTGATTCACGTGGGTGACGGTCATAGCGCACTTACAACATTAAAAGCACCGGCAGTACGGTTACGCGTTGGACCACGCTATCTTTTACCACCTTCTGGGTTTTTCTCCCATGGAATAATGTTGCCTGACGTTCGCCGATCATCGCCAACGGCAGAATTACCCGCGGCGCAGACCCAACGCAGATAGCCCGTTTGTTGAGATCAGGGGGCAGCGTCAATCCAAGCGGTGGCGTGCGCAGAGTGATCGCGGGCAAGGCTGATTATTCACGGAACGGTTAAGCCCATCGGGCAAGAAGACAAATACCAAAGTTTAGTTTTGCCCCAAACTTCTCCCCGCGACAAAAACGGACGGAAATCGAAAGATTGTAATGATTGTGATTCTGCTGAAAAACCCTAAGAATGCTTCGACAGGCTCATACTTCGACAAGCTCAGTAGAACGGACGAGCTGCAATGATTTCAGAAGCTCCTCCGTTCGTCCTTCGAGAGCCTCAGCACGAACGGAGGTTTTTCAGCAGAAGGGATGTTTTTTCAGACCCCGGATCCTACTTTGCCGCCAGTAACTGTTTAACTCGATTCACAATGGCGGGCTCGATTTCGTACAACCCGTTAACCATCTTTTCTATGCCGGGTCCATCCACCGGTTCGATCTCGAGCTTCGCCTTTTCCGCCTCTGCCAGAAACTGAGAATCTTTCAGAGTATTGATGAAGGCTTTCTGCAGTACTCGCAAGCGCTCTTCGGGCACTTGCGGTGGAAGAGAATAGAGCCTTTGTTTGCCGTAAAGGTCGCCGGCTATGCGGAGGAATTTTTTCCCTTCCTCTGTCTTTGCGTAGTCGACAGCGAGCGGGACACCCTTCAACTCGGGATGAGGTTCAAGGGTCGTCTGCAGCACAACATGGACCTCTCGTGCCCGCAGGGCATTGGCCCAAGTCACCTTCGCCGATTGCCAGCCAAAGGCGCAGGTACCGTCGACTTCCCCTGTTTCCACCGCAATCCTGATATCGGCCGTACCCTTGTAGCCCTCGATGAGCTGCAGCGGGAAATCCGTGGCCGCGGCGAGGAGCCTGGTATCATCGGTTCCGCTGGTGCCGCGGCCAATCGCCCCCAGCTTCACCCGTGTTTTAGCCTTACCCCACTGATCTGCCGTCTTTATCCCGCTGCGATCGGACAGGATGCACACGAGGGAGTCCGCCGTTGGCATACCGAGCCAGCCAAACTTGCGCCCGTCAAATTGCACCGCGGGGTTTCCCATCATGTGCTGTAGAATAAGCGGGCCGGACCAATGGCCGATGACCGTGCCATCGCGGGGAGCGCTGTTATAGATGTAATTTGCCGCGATCAGCATGGCCGCTCCAGGCATATTTTGGACGACCATGGAGGGATTGCCGGGAACGTATTTGGCGAAGTGGCGCGCTATCAGCCTAGTGTACGTATCGTAGCCGCCACCAGCGGAACCACCGACGACAAATTGGATGGTTTTGCCCTTATAGAACTCCTCCACCGAGCCGGCAAGCGCCGCCGTGACCAGCGATACCGAGATAAACATAGGAAGCAAAAATGCCCCGAGTGCCTTGGCCATGAGCCACCTCCTCTAATCTGGCTGTCCTGGCGGCAGGCTAATTGATCCGCGAGGCTCATGTCAAGCGCTTCAGCTATCAGGCTAGAACCACATGAGCCCGAAGCCGCCACAATTGAATTGATCGACGCTTGAGACCGTTGGCGACTTTACCGGCTCGTGGTTTCGCGAATGCACGCACCGAGCTATCGGTCCCGCGCAAACTTTGGCCGAGGTTTAGTGCTGATCTTCGAATGGAACTCCGGGTTTGAACGTTTCGAACGGATCGCGGAAACGACGTGCCTAGGAAGAAAATATCGGTTGGAGCGCAGCATCGTCTTCTCTTAGCGGTTTAGCGGTTGCTTTTCGGGTTCCAAAAGTCGCCGTTAAGCTCTCAAACGACGCCTTTTATGCATTCTTCTATCGCAGTTGCCTTGGTTCGACCCGGGATCGCCGTTCATCACGACGGCAATTCATCTGGACACGCTCATTGTTATGTCAGCCCCCGCACCTGCGAACCTGCGCAGTTTTTCGGCATTGTATTTTTCAGCGTGACCGCTAGAATCAGCCATGCTCAAAAGATCCGGACTCGCCACCATCGGCTTGTTATTTTTGTTTGCTTGCAACACGGTTCGGGTCGTCCCGTATAAGCAACTGGCAGCCCTCGAAGGCGAGCAAACCGTTCGTTTCTTTTATCCCAGCGCTGGCGGCAGGGTGGAAGCTTACGTCGTCCGGCCGCGGGGCGCGGGTCCGTTCCCGCTGGTAATTCTCCTGCACGGTCATAGCCTCACAGGTCGCGGCGCCGAACAGGTTCTCGCCACCGCCCAGGCCTTAGCTAGCGAGATTTGCTTTGCGAGTCTAGCCATATCGCTCCCCGGTTATGGCTCGACGGAAGTTGCCAACGGATCGATTGAGGACGCCACCCAGCAGGTCCTCAAGGACGCTCTTTCGATCGCCAAGCAAAACGCCTGGATCGATGAACGCCGAGTGATGATTTACGGAGTTTCGCGCGGCGCTACCTTCGCCGCGGCGTTCCTCAACGAAGTAAAAGAGATAAGCGGAGCGGTGCTTTACGCCGGCGCCTACGACATCGAGCGGCTTTACCGTGAAACGCCGAGCTTTTGGGTGCGCAAGTTGCTCAGCCCCAACGGCGACGCCAATCCGAAGCTGGTAAGTTTTCTTGGTGAAGCATCGCGCTGGCGCACGCCGACGCTGATCCTGCACGGCGAGCAGGACAACGTGATCCCCGTCAACCAGTCCCTTTTGCTACGCGACCAGCTAAAGGCGGCGGGAATCCGCCACCAGCTTGTGCTGTACCCGAAGCACGGCCATTTTTTACCCAGGGCGAGCGTCAGAGAACAAACCATAAAATTTCTCAAAGAGTTCGCCCCTCCGGCCTGCCCTTCCCCCAACCCGTCTTGAAAATCGGCAAGTATTAACGGATAAGACATCGCAGAATATCGACGGTTTGCGCTGCTCTCTTGGCACTAAATACTGCGCGCTCGTTGGCGTCGAAACATTTCCAACAGCGGATTTCCTGGCCCCTCGGAAGTACGCCAATGAGCTAAAAGCGAACCCCTTAACCAGGAGGAGGGTCTGCGCAAAGACGGTCGCCTTGGTCGTATGTGTTATCGTCAAGAAGAAAGGTCCAAGTCGTCTCGGATGAATTCTTTTGAAGCCGCCGCGAGGTCGTATGAATGAAACGCGATGAAGACATTATAGAACAGATCAATACCCTCTGGGTTCCCGTCTATCCGTTCATGGCGGATCACGTTCTCAAAGTCTCGGGAGTGAGGTCGGGTTATGTTCTGGATCTCGGTCCTTTTGCGGGTGGATTGGCCGCAAGCCTGCTCGTCAAAAGCAGCGGATTTCGCGCCAAGGTGATGGATGAGTCGGAGCGAGTGCTGCGCTGGGCGGCCCAGCAGGCTCGTGAAAAGGGCTGTTCATCCCGGCTCACCGTGTGCCGTGCATCCATCGAACCGATTCCGGAGCCTGACGGATCATTCGATCTTGTGCTGGTACGAGGCGCTTTTTTTTTCCTCACCTCGCCGCTGCTGCGCGAGATCAAGAGAGTGCTGCGCGCCGGCGGTTGGGCCTGGGTGGGCGGCGGGTACGGTCCCCTCACTCCTGATTCGGTCATCGATCCCATCGGTGAGCGCTCAAAGAAATGGAACGCGGAAATAGGTAAGCAAAGGATCACCGTAGAGGAAGCAGAGCGCTTCCTGATCACCGCGGGAGTTGCATCGTCGGCTCGGCTTTCGACCGAGGGCGGACTCTGGATCGAGATCAAGGGATAAAACATGAAAGGCGCTATCACAGCGCCAAGTGCGATCGGCAAACGGGTCACGTCTGGAGTTGACTCAATATATACCGTCTCGACGGTATACAGGATCAACTGCGGAGAACAAGACGAGTGACAACTATTCAACTTCAGATTTGACCCCTCGCCCCTACTCCCGCGCCCGTTCGTCCGCGACCATGAAAACCGACCGGACGAAATCGCGGTAGTCGTCAAGGACAGCCGCGTGAAGGTCGAAGATGCTCATGGCGATTTCATTTCAGGACATAGCGCCCGTTCTTCAGCGTGCCGATCCGCTTGATTAGTCCCGCCTTCATCAATGGGCGCAGCAAGTCCATTGCACCCTGCTTCGACACGTCCAGCGCATCCCAAATTTCCTGCGGCGCGAGGCTACCGCTCGTGCGCAGCAGGTGCAGCAACTTCTCCTGCTTGGGCCGCAACACCAGCTTAGTCCGGCCCGTCATCGGAATCTCCTGGATGCGCCGCCACGCCCGCTCCAGCGTTTGCTGTAAACCCTCCGCCGTATATTCGAGCCATGAAGTCAGGTCCTCCCCTGCTTGATGAACCCCCTCCAGCGCGGCGTAGTAGAGCGTACGATCTTCCCAATAAAATTCGTCCACCGAAAAAATGTGGTGCGAGTCGAATCCGCGCCGGTAAAGTTCCCACAACGCCAGCGCCCGGCCGGTGCGTCCGTTGCCGTCGGCAAACGGGTGAATCGCCTCGAACCGGTAATGCACGATCGCCGAACTCAATACCGGCGACAGCGCCATCGCTTCCTGGTTCCACCATTCCAGCAACTCAAACATCAACCCCGACACGTCCGCTGGTGGCGGCGGAACGTAACCGCCGACTTGCACCCGCATTGTGCGGTAGCGTCCGGCCTCGCCCTGATCCATGACCTCACCGGCCATGATGGCGTGCAATCGTAGAATATCCTCCTGCGTTAGCCGCTTTTTATCCGCGTGCTGTTCGATATACCGCAGCGCGGCAAAATAATTCACTACCTCGCGCCGCGCGCGCGCCGGCACAGGCAGCGGCGCGCCTTGCTCCACCGCGCGCACATCTTCGAGAGTCAGCGGATTGCCTTCGATGGCCGTGGACGAATGGGCATTACGCACGCGCGCATCTTTTTGCAGCGCGGGAATCCACGCCACTTGCACCGTCGCGCCAAGGATGCGCTCCCGCAGGGCCGCAATCGCCTCCACCCGCGACAGCAGCGCCGGCGTGACGGTGAATTGGGGCCGGTAGCTCATGGTAGCGATTGTATCCGTGAGTCAAGCGTCGGTCAAGCTATGGGTCAAGCCATTCGCCGAAGTTGACCCCGTGATCAATTTGGCTAATTTAAGCAAGTTTTCCGTCGCCCAGCCTTTCCCACGCCTCTAGCACCAACCGCGGCGCGCCGTATTTCGACTGTTCCATTTCCTTAAGCACACGAAAAGGTCTCACCGGGGAAATTGGTGGCGTCGGCGCGGCTTTCGACCGAGGGCGGACTCTGGATCGAGATCAACGGATAAGACATGAAAGGCGCTATCACAGCGCCAACTGCATCGGCAAACGGGTCACGTCTGGAGTTGACTAAATCTATGCCGTCTCGACGGGATACAGGATCAACTGCGGAGAACAAGACAAGTGACAACTATTCAACTCCAGATTTGACCCCTTGTCTGACCCCTTGTCGAGAATTGTCAAAACATGCAAGTTCCCCCACGAGTTTGTCTTCCCTTGAACCTTGAACCGGCTTAATCTGAAACGGCTTGAACGAAGCGCCTGCCATGAGCGCAGCGACGCGAAGTCGAAGAGAATCGTTCAATCGCTGCGCTCCGTTCAAAAGATTGGGGGTCAGGTCTAGCTGTAGAGCATGTTAATGCTTCGGTGCTAGACCTGACCCCTCCGTTCTGACCTGACCCCTCCGTTCTGACCGTGAATCTGCTCACTGGTGACCCGACGAGAGCCACTCCGATAAGCGCCGTTGATCTTCTTCCCTCCCTGCCGCGGCTCTTGTTTTCTGATCGCCCGTTAGCAGGGCATACGCGGTGGGACCATACCGGGTCAGTAGATGCTTAACGCGTAGTGGGTAGTACAGGTAGGCTTTCTTTGACGCAGAAGTATCGGCCGCGTATCCCGCAACGGTCTTTCGGGAAAGTATTCTTTGTAGAATCGCCCATCGCTCTTTGAGGCGGCGACCCTTCCAAAAGAGTTGTAAGAGGTCTGGGAAAACCGGCGAGTTCTCGCCATGCGCAAGAAGCCTTTGTCTCGCCCAATCAAGCAGCTCAGTATTAAAGCCAGCCGGTCTAAGTCTCTTTATAAAAGACTGTGGAATCCGCGCGCCAAGCATCTCCCTGGCAAGCCACAGCCCCAGGTATAAACACGGATTCATTTGCCAATCCGACGAGAGCGTGGCCACTTTTTTCCAGTCGATTCTCTTTCTGTAATAGTTTGTAGTCTCAGCAATATCGCACAGCGGCCTTATTCCGCCGCTCAGGTTGTGCTTCCAAGCATGCTGGCATAGATGAAGCAGGAGATCTTCGGGCGAAAGCACGAGCGCTTCGACGCCGGCCAGGGCCGCAGGTTGTGCCCTTTTCCACAAATCATCAATATCAATCCTGAACGGAGCTATAGGACGTTGGATATGCCAGTGGACTTCAATGGCGGTGGCAACGCTTTTTGCGAACACGACATGATAGTGATGCTCTTGATAGTATTCTTTTGTTTTTCCATGCTCTTCGAGCATGTAACCCATATGAACAAGCTTGGCTTCGACCTCGGCGAGTTTTTCTTTTCTCACTAACAGGTCGATATCACTCATCGGCCTGAGCGCCCACTGACCGTACACGATTTCCGCCAGTGCCGCTCCTTTGAGAACTATGACCTCGAGGTTCTCCTCTCTGAGAGCCTTCAGCACCCTGCGCAGCTCATCATAGAGGAGAGAATTTCGTGCGGCGTTGCCGTAGTAGGAACTGCGTAGCGTTTCCGCTGCCGCCGGAGGAAGGAGACTTATCGCTCCGCTTCGGCGCAGACTGTGATAAATCAGCGGCGCTATGCCGTGGGCACAGGATATCTTTGTGAAATGACCCCAGTCCAAATCAGTATCGACCAGCTCATCTCTTACCCGCTGGAAATCTTCACCAAGCATGTTTGTTCTTGCGCAGGCGAGCAAAAGCTTCCACTCAGGAGACAGATTCATTTGAAGTGCTTCCGTGTTGCTCATTCGGTCTCCTTTGACATCAGAAGACGAAAAGCGGAAAACCCCTGCTTCTCCCAAAAAGCCCTGCCGTTACCATTGGCTGCCGAAACCGCCAGCTCAATACGCCCAACTCCTCTTGCCTGTAACCATGTAAGTCCTTCTTTCACAAGGGCCCTGCCGATCCCCTGCCGCTGGAACTGAGTCTGCACATAACAATCCTCAATCCAGCCAACGGCGCAGGCCCGAACCAGCGACGGCGGTGCCTCCCGTCGGAAGAATCGCGTCATAGTCTTTTTCGGGGGGCGAGATTCGCTGGAAGCGACAGCTCGCACATCGATATAGCCCAGTAGTGTATCGTCTCCTTCCGCTACTAAGACTCGTTCATTAAGCTTTTTAAGCTTCGCCTCTACAAAGTCTCTCCAGTCGAACTGCGGAGAGAAATTAAAGAACGGATTGATCTGCCTTTGATAGGTGATCTCTTGTTGAAAGAGAACGATTAAGCGAGACAGATCTACGACCGTGGCCGGGCGGATTATCATCAGTCCGCAATCTGCACCAGCTTTTGCTGGGAGAGCTCGTTAATGAGTTCAGCGATGCTAGAGTCAGCCTTATCTGCATTCACGTCAAATTCTTTCTGCAGTCGCTGACTGATCTCCTTTAGCGTCAGTCCCTCTTTTAGCGCCTGCCAGATCCGCTCGCCCGTCAGATTGAGGCTGTAGTAGATCTTGCTCTCCAGATGAAGGAGAGCCACCTCTCCTTCATCGAGCTTGGTGTCAACGACTTGAGGATGAGGTCGAAACTTCTGATCGAGCATCGTCATTGTTCCTCCCTGGTATAGAGTTCGCTTGATCGTCCCATGGGTGGTTAGGAAAGTTTTTGAGCCAGGAGACCTTGTCGAGATGCTTCAGACAATACCAGCAAGGGAAATGGTCCGTTTGGCCCAATTCCCCGCGCGCGACACCTGCCTGTTTTTCACTCAGATATGCTGCGACCATTGCTCGAGAACGGTTAACCGCTTCGGTAAAACTAATCTCGCTCAGGTTTCCCATGAAATCGGCTCCGTCGTTAGCTCCTGAATAGCCGGAGAGATGACAGCAAAGCGTCACATTCCCTCGGTAATCGAGGTTAAGCTCTTGAAGCTCAAGTGGCGCGCAGGGAAAAAGAGCAGACTCGCTAAAATAGCCCGGCGCCATCGCAACGAGAATCGGAGCGGACTCTTTCAACCGCCAGATTTCCGCTTCAACTTCCAGCCGCTCTTGGGGAGAAAGATCGAGCCCGCGCATGGCCGTCTCGGGCGTGGGCATCAGGTGGCCAAAGCGCACCGCGTTGCTACCAAGACGCGCCCCCAGCTCGACCATCTCTCCGATTTCTTGCCGGTTCTGCGACGTAAGCACCATATTTATCGTGGCTCTCCGTCCTGGCGAGTGGGTGATTTTCGCCTGATTTCAGATCGGATCGAGCATGCAAGTGAGGACCTTGAGGCGCAAATACTCCTCGTTGCGTAGCCCGTAGCTGCGCCGCTGAATGACGCGGATCTTGTTGTTGAA
>JAUYJC010000112.1 GCA_030688735.1 Deltaproteobacteria bacterium | reverse complement strand
CGCGACCCCCGACTCTGAAACTTTTCCACTGCCGCTCTGCGAAACTCCTCCGTTCGTTGTTGACTCACTTCCTTTTTCTCTCTCTCGCCCCGCTTTCCATTTGTTCTCGCATGCGACATCTATCCTGACATAGGGGGCTCTTGATAAAACTTTCCTGCCAGGAAGGCATTTCACCCAAAGAGATAGCCGCACTTCTCAAGATCTCGGTGGGCGCGTTTTATACCCAAAAGAGCCGTATTCCTCAGCGGTCACCCAAAACCGGCCAATGAGGGTCACCTGAAAACCGGCCAACGATAACGACGCCCGAGACGTTGACTGCGACGAGACGCCTTATAGGCTCCGTCGCCATGAGCAATGTCTTGAGCGAAGAAAAGAAACAACAAGTAATAGCCCTGGGACGGCTTGGATGGACGCTTCGGCGCATTGAGCAGGCCACCGGTGTGCGCCGAGAAACCGCAGGCGCATATCTTAAAGCAGCCGGAATCGCGGTACGACCACCGGGTGCATGGGGACGGCGAGGGCCGGCAACACCCGCCAATGGGGTGATTTCCGATGTAAGAGGGGCGGAGGCGGCCTACAACGCCTTTTTGGCCCGACTTAGGAAGGAAGACAAAGAGCAGGCTTCGTTGATGGCGGTGGAGCCGCTAACGCTGAAACAAGTCCAAGAGCTGATCGATCCAGCGCAAACGTTGATGGAGTACTTTGTCACGGACAACGAAGTTCTAGTTTGGATTATTGAAAAAGATAAGCTCAACTTCCGGCGCGTGGGGTTGTCGAAGTCTGATCTTGCTAAGCAAGTGAAAACCTTGCGCGAGATGATTTCGACCGTGGGTGACCTGCGGGAGTTGAACGCAGCTTCGACTAGTTTATACGAGTCTCTTGTTCAGCCACTCCTCCCTTTCATCACTGGGAAAGAATTAATCATCGTGCCGCACGATGTCCTGCACTATCTGCCGTTTCAAGCGTTAATGTCAGCGGACGGTCGTTACCTGATCGAAGAGTATCCGATTAATTATCTATCGAGCGCCAGTCTCCTCCGGTTCACCAAGGAGAAGAGCCGAACGATGGGTGAGCGGGTGCTTGCGTTTGGCAACCCCGACCTCAACGATCCCGCGATGAGCTTGCGGTTTGCTGGGATCGAGGCCAAAGAGATCAAGAATCTCTATCCGGAATCGACGATTTATCTCGAGAAGGAAGCCACCGAAGAGAGAGCCAAGACTCTATCCGGCCAGAACGACATCATTCACTTCGCCAGCCACGCCGAGCTAAATGAGAACGATCCGCTTTCATCCGCGTTGCTACTCGCCAAGAGCGACAAGGAAGACGGCCGGCTCGAAGTTAGTGAAATCTTCGGGATGGACCTGAAAGCTAGTCTCGTCGTCCTCAGCGCCTGCGAGACGGGATTGGGAAAACTTTCCAGCGGAGATGAGTCTGGTCGGGTTAACCCGTGCGTTTATCTACGCCGGCACACCATCGGTTGTTGCAAGTCTCTGGAACGTCGAAGACAGCAGCACAGCGCAACTGATGGCGAGCTTTTACAAGAATCTCAAGACGATGACGAAAGTGGAAGCGCTACGACAAGCGCAGCTATATTTAATCCGCGGCAACGTCAACAGCGATCTGCTCGCCCGGCGTGGGATCGGGGGAGTGGGGACGCTGGGGAAATCGCAACAGGCGAAATCTGAGTCTTCCGGCTCCGTCCCTGTCTCCAGCTCCATTACCGTCACCACGTCTCACCCCTACTTCTGGGCGCCGTTTATTTTGGTGGGGGAGGGGAAGTGAAAAAGACCGAGTTCGCGATTCGGCTAGGGTCAGACGACCGTCTACGGGAGATTCATATTCGAAGTAGAGGAAAAATCATTAGCTTCACGGTACAATATAAGACTTTCTGAAAGGGGAAATGGGTGGTTGTGGTGCGTTATGACACGGCTCATGGATTCAGCCACCGAGATCAATACGATAGCGGTGGTAAGGCGATCAAGACGCCTTTGTTTGTTTTGAACTTCAATCAAGCCCTGACATTTGCGGAAGCGGACTTGAAAGCCAACTGGAACATTTATCGTGAGCGGTTTTTGAAAGGATGAGACTATGCAAGAAAACGAACTGATAGAAAGAAATTTGGAGCTAAGTTTTGAGTTTATGCGTTATCTTCTGACCCATCCTGAGATGGAAAAAAAGATACCAAAGAACGCGCAGGTTGTCTTGCTGCCGGATTATGATGAAAAACTGACGCGTTTTAATCTGAAGAATTCTAAGCGGCAGCGAGAAAAGGGACAACCGGTGATTTATGTGCGGATAAAAGAGCTAGCTCCTGAACGCCCATCCCGGCTGGTAGGAACGAAGATTGAACGCGTCGCTTAACGGAAGATATGCGGAGAAACGTCCAGAAATTGAACGCTGAATTGGGCGCCGAATTTGACCGCTATGTGGCCGAGCACCCGGCCTGGGCGCAGAAGCATGTTCCCCAGGGAGCGAAGGTCGCTCTGCAGATTGAGGGGGAATGCCGCGTTCAATGCTTGGAGTCGCCAGCTTACCAAGCGCACGCGGGGTGCGGATCAGCCGGTAGTTTTTATCCGTATCGAAAAGCTTGCGCCGGTGCGGTCACGCATCATCATGGCGACGGTCTTAAAGGCGGCTTGAAGGTTCTACGTGGTTCCGAGATGTTGTGGAAGACGCGGTTCGCAAGTATGGGTTGAAGTGTTCGGTGCGCACATCGATGATGGCGAAAGAGCCGATCTAGGCCCAACCAGCCGCTGGAGCCTACGCGGAGACTGCGGGCGGGCTCGCTGACGCTCGATGAAGTCATGGGCCGCGAGGCCCAGCGGTTACGTTACCGCTTTAAACTCACCAGAAACGGCTGTGGATAACTCCCGTTTTCAAACACTGGCCCACACAGTAAAAAATAATCGGGTCAAAAGTTATCACCAACATGCCGCAATCTGTTCACCTTCCGCATCACAGGGCGACGCCGAGGGGGAAAAGGAGACATTGAGTTAATTTACTCTCTGTCGGAGGTGGATCAACGCCTTACTTGCGGGGATTTCGGCGCCTGGGCCCTGGCTTGGCCGGTGACTCAGCGATGTCGATGCCGAAGATCTCGGACAGGTCGCTGCTCTCGAGAACTTTTGCGGCGGCCGGTCCTTTCCTTTTCTTCGCCATGCCTTTGCCGGCACGGGCAATAAGGTCCTGCTGGT
>JAUYJC010000103.1 GCA_030688735.1 Deltaproteobacteria bacterium | reverse complement strand
TTCTTTTTGTTCGATGATCCGGCGCTGCATTTCCCGGCGGGAAACATCTTCAACCGCCAATGAACGCGAATGAACGCCAATATCTTCTTTTGATTCGCGTGCATTGGCGTCTATTCGCGGTTCGATTCCGATATAGTGCTGGCGCTCGTACTTGCCCAGGTTGAGGATTTCAAAGGCGCGGTAGTCTTTGCCTTCCGCTTTGAGTTGCCGCTGGACGCCGATCAGCCGCTTGCGCGTGGTGTGAATGGCGAACTTTCCCAGGTCGCTGACGATCCACTTGCGCCCCAGCTTTTCCGCAACGGCAGCGGTCGTGCCGGACCCGCGGAAGAAATCGGCCACCAGGTCGCCTTCGTTGGATGAGGTATTGATGATGCGTTCGAGCAGGGCTTCAGGTTTTTGAGTCTTGTAGCCTTGTGCCTCGCGGGCCTGAGAGTTGATTGGTGAAATATCTGTCCAAAGATTCTGAGCAATCTGCCCAGGAATTTCGTCAAGGTATCGCTTCAATCGAATACGACCATCCGGCTCAGTCGGGAAATAAAGTCGGTCTTGCTTGTCCAGTTCGGTCATTTTCTCAAGAGACACTTTCCAACCATTGCGGTGAGGTTTGTAGCCTTTGTATTCGTAACAAAGATTTGGGCGGTAGCCAGGATTCACCAAGTCGGACGTTGTAAAACGGCGTCCATCTGCCTCTTTGCCGGTAAAGTGAGACTCGATGTAATCCTCATCGAACGGAATGTATTGCTCGTTCCAGGTCCAGCGTTCGGAGGATTTTGTGTAGAAGTAGATTGACTCCCAAATCTCGCCAAAATTTTTGCTGACATTTCCGTGGGAGGATGTTCGCTTCCAGGAAGTCTCGGTTCTCAGGCAATCGCGCCCAAAAACTTCATCAAGAACCACGCGAATTAAATTTCCGACATCGGGCTCGATGTGCAGATAGATGCTTGCGTCCTCCGCCATTAAATCGCGCATGAGCATCAGTCGTTCGTAGATCATGGCGATGAAGGAATCCGCGCCCTTGCCCCAGGTATCGCGGTAGGCGATCTCTTCCAGGATGTTAGGATTCTTGGTGAAGGTGCCGCCGCCAATCTCGATGTCCATCGAAAAATCCGCGCCCACGTCGAAGGGCGGATCAATGTAAATCAGCTTGAGGCCGCCCTGCATTTCTATCTCCTCGCGTAGCGGGCCGTTCTTCAGGCTGGAGAGAATGAGTTTGTTGTCGCCCCAGATGAGTTTGTTGGTCCACCCCTTGAGCTGGCGGCCGCGAAAATCAAAGAAAGAAAGCTGGTCTTCAACCGCCGATGAACGCGAATGAACGCCAATATCTTCCTCTGATTCGCGTGTATTCGCGTCCATTCGCGGTTTCTCTAGTCGCGGTTCGTCCACCTGCTCGATGACTTGAAACGGCAGGACGATATTGCAGACCTCGCTGGTCTTGCCGTTCCAGACCAACTCCACCTCGCGCTTGTCCTCGAACAGCAGAAAGCGAAACTTATCCGGCAGCGGCTTGTCAGCTTCGATATAGCGGACGATCTCTTGTTGTTCTTGTTCGGTCAGTCGAGGCATGAAGAAACTCTTCTTCTTCTCGGTGTTCTACCTGGGGTCAGACGGGGGGCGCGATGGAAAATATAACGTGGCGTTGAGCGGCGCGGTGCACGAACACAACAGGAAACGGTGCGCCGTATCACCGTGTCCGCCTCGAACGCAAAGTTAGATTTCTTGTGCATCTTTTAGTTGCTGAATTCCTTTTCGCGAATTCTTTACTTTGTGTCGTTTCCCAAGCGAATCTTCAAACCACAACTCAACATATTCAGAATCGTGGTCTGGGGTCGATGCGATAACATCCTCGCGATAGAACTCCCGTTCGTGGAATTGATGTTCTGAAAGATGTAGGCCTCTATCTTTTTCACCCAAATGTTCTCCTTGCCACCCACCATCAACGAGGTCTCCACCAAACAAAGTTAGAACAGCGATTCGTCGACCTCGATTTACAACACGAATGTTTAAATGGGCACGACCATATTCGGGACGTGCCGGGTAGAACTTGCTTTCTGCACGGACCCACACCCGGTCTCTAAAACCAAAATAGAAGGATGTAATAAAGCTCAGAACGGACACGGCCAATGCAATATACGGAATGTACTCGCTCAGAGTTATGCCCTCCCTTTAGAAATCTAACGTTTCCGCTGAGAGGCGCGCGCCGCCTTTGCGCGTCCTTCTCGAACGGTTCGTTATAGTGCGCTTTGTGGGATCTTCGGTAACACCGTCGTTTTTAGTCGCGTTTTTTCGACGACAGAACCACATCGCCCGCTCAATTCGGCAGTTCAAACAGGACTCCGGCCACCGGCCAGACACGTACCAAGCAATTTTTACCCTTTCCCGGCGACGATAGGACCACCGGCCCATAATCGCCACCGCTGTCCAGACTCTCAAGAACGATCTGGTCGCATGCCGCGATGCGGAGCCGCTTAAAGTAATAAATGTCGTTCGTGTCGCTCGCGATAATCGATTTCCCGTCGAGTGTCTTTAGCGCTTCCTCGGTCGTCACCTCCTTTTTAACAATGAGGTACTGCCCATTGAGCGCGCGCGGTTCTGCGCTTTGCCCGACCACTTCGACTAAACCTAAGGCATTTGCCGCGAGACTTGCCAACAGGTGCTCTCCGGAGCATTCACAGACTTCCATCTCAGACTGCACAGGTGCACCCCACGCCGTCTCTTCATAGAGTACGCCGATAATCTTGTGCAGCGTGAACGTCGCCTTGTGCGCGATTACGGGTGGCGCAATCTGGCGCGGGTTGATCGCTTGCGCCGTGAGCACGGCGACATCGCTAACGTTTTCCGCGATCTCAAACCTGCGCGCCAGAACGCGATCGCCGATTAGGGCGACCACGAGGGATTTTGACGGCGGCTCTCCTGGCTCCGTTACCAAGAGCATGTCCCCCGGCCGTGCGACGGGTTCCAGAGTCTGGGCGGTAAGGCGGTACGCAAAATGCCGACCCAGAACAACCTTCTTATGAGCAGTTGAGGCAAACTCATCAAGATCAAAACGACCATCGGCAACGCGGCCGTCGGACAAGGCCGCCGCCCGTCCGAGTACCTGCAGAGGAATCGTCCGCACCTTCGCTTGATAGCCCTCCGGCAGGGCGACGGTAGGCGGCGCTGCGTGTAGTGCCTTCAAACCTCCATGCAAAAGATGGTGTTCGCGGGCAAGCCGAAAGCCGCGTTCGAGGGCGGGACGAAGATTTTTCCGCCAGTGTTGCTCGACATCGACGGCCTCTGCTATTCCGAGATGAGCCCCGCCGGCATGATGAGCAATTTCCATGTGCTTGATAGGCGCGAGATTCTTGTCCAGTACGCCGACGAGCCTCTTAAACTCCGGGCGGTTCCAAGGAGCAATGTCCGCGGTGTTCAACTGATGAAGCTTTTCGCGTGAATGTCCTATCACAAAAGACGAGACCGCCGCGTCTTCACCCCGCAGCATAAGCCTTAGTAGTCCTTCCACGTAGACTCTGACCGCGCTTATATACTCGCGGCCCGCCTGTGGCGTCTTGAGCGCCTGCGTCTTTAACCATTTACGATCGAGGGATTCGCCTTCCAAGATACCTACATATCCCAGCTCCGTGCCAGCTGCGGCGATCATGGCCTGACGCCCCGTCACTCCATCGATCGTGATCAGCTCAAGGAACATCTCGTCATACGTCGTGAGGATGACTTGTACCTTGGAAAGGCCGCTTTGCAGGGAAGCGATGTACTGCGCCCAACGGAGGCGGTGCTGACCATCAAATGTGGACTGCGGATCGTCGAACGCGAGCAGCGGAAAAGGATCGTTTCCAATCTTCTCAACGGCTTCCTCACGCAAGGCAAAAAGAAACGCCCACAGCACGGCGCGAAGCTACGACGTGTTCGCGACAAGAGTTGCGTCGATGCGTAGTTCCGGCACGAAGCCGCCGCGCACGATGAGCCCTTCCTTGCGATACAACCGAGCTTCATGGAACTGTAATTGCTCGGTCAGATGTATTCGCTTCAGAAGCTTAGAAACTCGATCCGAAAGCCCCTCGATCGTTTCTCGCGCAACAGATTCCGCAAGAGGTCCGAGGTTTTTGAGTGGCATTAGGCTCTCCGCAATTGCCTCCCGGCGCTTCAGTTCCTTTTCGATTTCGGCCGCCACTTTTCCTGACTTCCATGCAGCGGGCATGGCTTCGGCGGCCTTCCGGTACGGCTCTGCCTTTGCCAAGGCATCAGACAGACGCAGCAGGTGCGAATACAGGCGTTCGGTTGGCTTTTTCTCCGACGTGTTCTCGGCTTCCTTGTGAAGCGAAATGCCAGCGTCCATTGAAGCTTCGGAGCCCGTGAGACGCCGCCACCAGCCAGACCACTCGCCTGAATTATTGCGAAACCATGCTGCAAGGCCGATCAGCCTCTCGATTACGGAAATTCTTTCGTTCAACCCCTTCAAAACGTCTACACCGGCTACCCTTTGTACGATAGTGATCTCGCTTCCCGGGGTGTCGGACAGCGCCGCTTCGACGAGCGTCCCGAACTTCAGGAGGATTTTGGCGTATCGATCCTTGACCACGAAGGTTGTACGAAGATCTTCCACCAACTTGGCCCGTGGCTCCAAGGTCAAAATGTCATGCCCGAATTTCTTGGCCGGCGTCGAGAGCGAAGATTCCAATTCCGCCGAAATACTATTCAGGTTGTCGTCGAACCTGCGGGTAGCCGCATCGCCAGCCGATCGCAACGCTTCGAGTTCCTGAGCAAGCAACGGAATAGCCTTTAGGTCATGTTCGCAAAGCGGGCAACTCTCAACCGCGCCGGTCTTATGTTGGGCATGCCATTGCGCTGCGACTGCCTTGAGCTGAAATTTCGAGTCCTTCGAGCTTTTTTCCAGCAGACGCACGGCCTCTTCGGCTCTAGTGCGCGCCATCGCAAGGGCATCCGATACGCGTTTAGCCTGTTCTTCATCGAACGCCTGCGCGATGGATTGCAGGGTCTTCCATGATGAGACTCCTTCGAGACCGGCTTTCAGGTCTTCTTGCGCAGCGCCAATTGCAGAAATGACCTGATGCTGGACGGACGGGCTCGCAAGGTCCAAACCGCCAGCGAGATCATTTGACACGACCTGAGTAAGTTCGGCTGCTCGATCGATCAGCATCTTGCCGAACTTTGCCATCTCGCCTTCGTCGTCATCCGTGTGTGCAACCGCGAAGTCAGGTACGGCGACTTGAACCGTAGTCAAGCTGCCTCGTGCGTTTCCGATTGCTTGGTCAAACTCCTTCATCGCGGCCGTCAGATCTTTGCGCTTGTACGAAAGATATTCACGACTTTTATGACAAAGACCATCAGCCAGCGCGCCGATTGCGACAAGATCATCCAGTCCCGTCAGTTTCTGTACAGCATCAGTCAACCGGCCGCCGCCCTCGTCGAGCCGAAGATGGGCGAGGCGTGCCGGCATCAGCAAGCCGGTTTCAAGAAGAATCGAAGGAACTTCAAATCCGGGATCAATACTGGTCGTCACCTTGCCGCCGTCGAGGGTACGTTCGACCTTCGCAACTACAGCATTTGGATTTTGAAACGTGAGCTGCACCCGGACGCGTGCCGGCGATTTTAGATCTGCCACCGACGGCGGATAGCAAGCGATCGGTGGCCAGTCACCCGCCGGTTTGTCGTTCAATCCGAACACTGCCTTGGGCTCATGCGCGTGACCGGCGGCCTGATCGCGGGGCCGTTCACCCGAGAGCGCCCAAAGAATCGCCCCGATCAGCGAAGACTTGCCGCTGCCGTTCGGTCCTTCGATCAGAAGGCTTTCCTGGTCGAAATCAAGATGGAAAGGCGGTCTTGCCCAAATGTTCAGTCCACCAAATCCCTCGGTTTCAATAGACTGAAGACGCCAGGGTCCGGCGCTTGATGTGGCGGCAGTCGTGGCTGTGATGGTGGAAGCAGGGTCATCGGTTGCGCCGTAAGCTGACGAAAGACCGTCAATGAAGTTCTGGGAAAGCCCTGTCGGCTCCCGAATCTTGGTCCCCAGCAGAAACGCAAAAAGGCGGCGCTCCTTCGGATCGCCCAGCACTAGCTGACAATTCTTGTCGTTGGCGTCCTGCCACACGACGGATGCCCCCGTAAGCAGCCTTCGCTCGATGTCCGGCTTTGTTAGACGCGCCATAGCGATAGCAAATCAATCCAACTCGTTGCTCGCAGCGCCCATCAAAGCCGGCTCGCCGTCCCTCGCCCTCATTTCTATCTCACTCTTATCAGAGGAAATGTTGCGCCGAGTATATCGGGGTCGGAGTACTTTTTCATCACGGCCGTCAACAAAATAGTTCTTTGACCCCATATGTTACTCAGGCGCGGCGCACTTTTCGCCGTCGCCTGGCACGATTTGTCGGGCGACGCGCCGAACTGGCGAGTGCCGGCGCACCGCGCAATAATCCCTCCGTGCTGAGATCCTCATCGAGATCCGGCCAGTGAATACCGTAACCGGCGGCGCAGGTTTTCCAATTCGACCGTTCTTTCGGCGTTCCGCTGAGAAGTCGCGGATACCAAAGCAGGGGAACAGAGATCGTTCGACCGTCCATCAAGTCCACGGTCAACGTGTCTTCCGAGACACGCACGGCCCGCACCCGTTCGTCAGCGCTAAGAGCCAATATGCCCATCCCACGTCTCCAGTAGTTTTTTCCTAGTCTCCTCGATCAGTGCCCTAATTCGCCACAGTTCTCTCGGTGGATCGCCGAGATTCCAAGCGCGTGCCACAGTCTGGGCTCCTCCGCTTTCAGCCGATCAGCCGGCTAGATGGAGCGCCAGAATCCGTTTGGTCTTCGCTGTGATGTCCGTTGCGCTCAGGATGTCGCTGATGATCGCGGCGGAGTCGGCGCCGGCGCGCCAGACTTCTCCGACGTTTTCTTCCTTGATGCCGCCGATGGCGACGATGGGAAGTTTTACCGCGGCGCGGATTTGCCGGAGCATTTCCACGCCGCGGGCGCCGTAGCCCGTCGCTTTCGTCATCGTCCCGAACATTGGGCCGAAGCCGATGTAGTCGGCGCCGCCCCGCTCCGCATCGACCGCTTGCCCTTCATTGTGGGTCGAGATGCCGATGAGCTTTTGCCCCATGATTTTTCGCGCGGCATGAAGCGGCAGGTCCTCCTGTCCGAGGTGAACGCCGTCGGCGTCGCAGGCGAGCGCGATATCGGCCCGGTCATTGATGATGAGGCGGCAGTCGTTGGACCTCATCAGGCTGCGCGCGCTGCGGGCGAGTTGGAGGAAGTCCCTTGGCGCCATGGTTTTCGCGCGCAGTTGAACGATCTTCGCTCCGCCGTCCATGATTTGGCGCAGAACGGCCTCGGGGTCGCTTCCCTTGGTTTGCTCCGGATCAAGAATCGCGTAGAGGGGCGGGAGAATAAGCGGGGACATGAGGTTCTCACGAACTCTCTTTCTTGAGTTCGATACGCAGGTCGGTGATTTTCTTTCGGAGCGTGTTGCGGTTGATGCCGAGGATCTGGGCGGCGCGGATCTGGTTGCCGCGGGTCTTTTTGAGCGTCAATTCGATCAGCGGCCGCTCGATGCGCTCGATCACCAGCGAATAAAGATTGTCGACGTCGACGCCTTCAGTGCGGCGAAAATAGTCTTCGAGCTTGTGCCGGATGATCTCTTCAAGCGACAGTTGCTCGACCTCCAGGGTCGTAGCCGCCGGTTTGTTTTGCAAGCTAAAATCTTTGGGAAACAGGATCGGTCCGGAGGAAAGCACGGCGGCACGGATCAGCGTGTTTTCCAACTCGCGGACGTTGCCCGGCCAAGTATGCTCTTCGAGCAGTTTGTGCGCGTCGGGGGAGACCCCGGAGATTTGAATGCCCATCTCGCGGTTGATTTTATCGACGAAATAGCCGATCAGGAGCGCAATATCCCCTCTGCGCTCGCGCAGCGGCGGCAGGTGGATCGGGATCACTTTGAGCCGGAAGTAGAGATCTTCTCGAAAGCGTTTTTCTTTGACCGCTTTCTCCAGGTCCTGGTTGGTCGCCGCCAGGATGCGCACGTTCGCGGTCAATACTTCGCGCCCGCCGACGCGGCTGTACTCGCGGTCTTGCAGCACGCGGAGTAGTTTGGTCTGCAGCTCCACGGGGATATCGCCGACTTCGTCGAGAAACAGCGTGCCGCCCTCGGCCAGCTCGAACTTGCCGATGCGTCGCTCCAGGGCGCCGGTGAAGGCGCCTTTCTCATGGCCGAACAGCTCGCTTTCGAGCAGATCCCGGGGAATCGCCGCGCAGTTGATCGCCACAAAAGGTTGGTTCCAGCGCGGCGAGTTGTAATGAATGGTCTTGGCGACCAGTTCCTTGCCGGTGCCGCTCTCTCCTTGAATCAGGATCGTCGCCTGGTTGTCCACCACCTGGCCGATAGTTTTGTAAACCTTCTGCATGTTCGCGCTGGTGCCGATGATGTTGACCCCCGGCTCAAAGCGCTTCTTCACTTCTTCTTTCAGCTCGCGGAAGTCGCGCGTCAGCTTGCGGCTGTCGACGGCCCGCTTGACCAGCACCAGCACTTCGTCGAGGTCGAACGGCTTGGTGATATAGTCGAAGGCGCCGTTCTTCATCGCGCCGATGGCGTTGCGCATGGTGTTTTGCGCGGTCATCACGATTATCGCGGTCTCGATGCCCGCTTCTTTAATCTCCTTGAGCAGCGTCAAGCCGTCGATGTCCGGTAGCTTGATGTCCATCAGAGCGACATCGAAGCTCGTGTCGGTGAGCGCTTGGCGCGCGATCTCGCCATTGGCCGCCGTCTGCACCCAGTAGCCCTCGTCTTCGAGCGCTTTTTTCAACACAAAGCGCAGTGATTCTTCGTCTTCGGTAATGAGAATTTTTCCCTGGTCCATCGAATTACTCCGCCACCACCAACGACACCTTGAAGGTGGTTCCTTTCCCCTCGACGCTTTCGACCCGGATCAAGCCGCCATGTTCCTTGACAATCGCATAGGAGGTCGCCAGGCCGAGCCCCGTGCCGTTGTTCTTGGTGGTAAAAAAGGGAGAGAAGATCTGCGGCAAGTCTTGCTCTTTGATGCCGCTGCCTTCGTCGGCGATGTCGATCCAGATCAGGCGGTTGCGCGTGGTGCCTTGCTCGCGAATATGAAAATCGGTTTCCAGCCGGGTCGTTACCGTCAGCGCGCCGCCCCGATTCATGGCCTGGAAAGCGTTCTTCACCAAATTTAGAAACACCTGCGTCAACCGAACCCGGTCGCCACGGATGGGCGGAAGGCTCGGATCGAAGATTTTTTTTATCGCGATCTCCTTGTCGCCGACGGTTTGGCCTTCGAGCAGCAGCACGTCCTCGATAATCTCATGGATGTTGATCGGCGCGAGCGTCAACTGCGCCGGGCGAGAGAGATCGAGGAGCTGCTCGATCAGTTGGTTCACGCGGTCCACTTCGCGGATCATGATGTCGGTATATTCACGCAGCTGAGACTGCTCGTCGAAGGAACGCCGCAGGAGTTGCGCCGCGCCCTTGATGCCGCCGAGAGGATTGCGGATTTCATGAGCCAACCCGGCGGCCAATGTCCCCATCGTCGCCAAACGGTCGGTGCGCTTTAGGTCTTCCTCCAATTCTTTGCGATGCTTGATGTCGCGCAGCAACAGAATCGTGCCGAGATAATGACCGTCGCCGTCCTGAAGCGGTGAGACGGTAACGCCGACGGGGGTTTTTCGGCCCCAGCGTGTGACCAGGTCGCCTTCTCCCCGTGCGCCTTCGTCGCGGGGCGGCGCCGCTTTGTGCGCCAGATCGATGAGCCAGGGCGCGCTCTTGAAGACTTGCCAAAAGGGTTGTTTGGTGGCCTGGACCGACGAGACGTCGGTGAGGACTTCCGCGGCTTCATTGAAGAAAACGATTTTGCCTTCCGGGTCCACGGTGACCACGCCATCCTCAAGATTGGCGACAATTTGCTCCCAAGAGATTTGCGCCGGGGCGCGTTGTTTCTGGTGCTTTACGGCTTTCATCGACGGCACTCGGAACCGAAGCAAAATCATAGCAGAAGTGCCATGCCGCGCAAACGAAAACCCGCCGCGACCGGGCCTTGCATTAGGTGCGTTGGGTATGGTAAAAATTTCTTACACTTTAGAAGTTTACACTCGAAGTGGGCTATGCCCGCTTTTTTTGTTTATAGGGTCCGACAAACAGCATGGATGCGACCTTAGGTCGGGTGTGGGAACTGGCCGCGCCGCTGGCCGAGAATGAAGGCATGGAGATCGTCGATATCGAGTTGCGCAACGAAAGAAGTCGTGGCGGGCGCGTCTTGCGTGTGTATCTTGATAAGGCTGGGGGGCCGACCGTGGATGATCTGAGCCGGGTGAGCCGGCAACTGAGCGAGTTGCTCGACGGTCAAGACGCGGTGTCGGGGGCGTATACTTTGGAGGTTTCCTCTCCGGGAATTAACCGGCCGCTCAAACGGCCCGAGCACTTTGCGCGGTATATCGGCAAGCGCGTGCGCATACGGACGCGCGACCTGATCGGCGGCAGACGATCGTTTCTCGGTATTCTCCAAGACGTTGCCGGCGAGAGCATCACGGTGGCGCAGGAGGGAACGCGCTACGACATTCCGTTTGCGGCGATCGAAAGGTCCAATTACGAGCACGACTGGAGTGCGTGAAATGCAGCAAGATCTCAATCGAGTCATCGAACAGGTCAGCAAAGAAAAGGGCATCGACAAGTCGATCCTGATCAGCGCCTTGGAAAACGCCATGATTTCGGCGGCGAAGAAAACCTTCGGCCACCAGCGCAAGATCGAAGCGCAGTTCAATCCCGAGATCGGCGAGGTGGAGCTCTTCGAGGCCAAGACCGTGGTGGAGACGGTGGCGGATTCGGCCACCGAAATCACTTTGAGCGAGGCCAAAGAGAACCTCGATCCCGAGGCCGAGTTGGGCGATGAACTGCTCAGCAAGCTCGACTCGAGCCTGTTCGGGCGCATCGCCGCCCAGGCCGCCAAGCAAAACATCGTCCAGCGCGTGCGCGACGCGGAGCGAGAGATCATCTATAACGAATTCAAGGGCCGCGAGGGCCAGCTCGTCAACGGGATCGTGCAGCGCTTCGAGAAGCGCAACATCATCGTCAATCTCGGCCGCACTGACGCGATCCTGCCGGAAAAAGAGCAAGTGCCGCGGGAGCGTTACCGCCAGGGCG
This sequence comes from Deltaproteobacteria bacterium, assembly GCA_030688735.1. Lineage (GTDB taxonomy): Bacteria > Desulfobacterota > Binatia > UBA9968 > UBA9968 > JACPFE01. The sequence goes on along the minus strand of JAUYJC010000103.1, from coordinate 2,791 downwards.
ACCGCATTCGCGCCTATATCGTCAGCGTGGAAATCACCGGCCGCGGCCCCCAGATCGTTCTCTCGCGCACCCATCCCGGTATGTTGAACCAGCTCTTCGCCCAGGAGGTGCCGGAGATTTACGAAGCGATCGTCGAAGTCAAAGGGGTGGCGCGGGAACCGGGAGGCCGGGCGAAAATCGCGGTGATCTCCCACGACCCAGACGTTGATCCGGTGGGTGCCTGCGTCGGCATGAAGGGCACCCGCGTTCAGGCGGTAGTCCAGGAATTACGGGGCGAGAAGATCGATATCGTGCATTGGATCCCCGACCAGGCCGAATACGTTTGCCGGGCTTTGGCCCCGGCCAAAGTTTCCAAAATCATCATCGACGACGACGAACATAGCATGGTGGTCGTCGTTCCCGACGACCAACTTTCCCTCGCCATCGGCAGAAAGGGGCAGAACGTCCGGCTCGCCGCGCGCCTGACCGGTTGGCGCATCGACGTGTGCAGCGAGGCGGACGCAGAGGAGGAGACGCGCAAGGCGCGCCAGTCCATCGGCGCCATTCCCGGCATCAACGACATAGTAGCGGAGCTGCTCTACCAGGAGGGTTTTAAGTCCGCCGAGGATATCGCCGCGAGCGCTTTGGAAGACATTCTCGACGTCGAAGGGGTCAGCCAGGAAAAGGCGGAGGCCCTGCACAAGTCGGCCAAAGAACATGTGGTTGAAAAGCGGCGCAAGGAAGAAGAGGAAGCCGTTATTGCTAAGCAACAGGCGGCTGAATTAGCGGCAGCTGAATTAGCCGCGGCTGAATTAGCGGTGGCTGAACCAGCGGCGAGCGAACCGGCGGCGGTCGATGTGGCTGCCGACGAGGGCATGGACAAGGAGCCTTAGCAAGTTTGGGTGACGCGTGTCGATTCGAGGACACCTTGCGCAGCGGACCTGCCTGGGATGCAATGGCCGGGATGAGCAAGGCGGCTTGATCCGTTTCCGGGTGACGGAGCAAGGCGATTTGCAGATCGACAAGAAGGGCGCGGGCCGGGGCGGCTACCTTCATCAGCGCGCAGAGTGCTGGCAGGGGTTCCTAAAAAGGAAGAGTCTATACCGGACGTTTCACGTCGAAATCGACAGAGGCGCTAAAGAAAGGCTGGTTCGGGAACTGGCAAAATGCTGAGATCCATCGCAGGGTAAAGGCAGGAGCGCAATTGGGGAGCAAATCACAGATGGGGAAAACCAGAGTCCATCTATTAGCGAAAGAATTGGGGATCGAGACCAAAGATCTCATCGCCCATCTCGATAGGTTGGGAATGCGAGGGCGCAAGGCGCAGAGTTCTATCGAGGACGATGAAGTCACGCGCGTCCGCGCCGCCTTGGCGGCTCAGGAAAAACCCCGCGTCCACGTCGGCGAAGAAAAAGTTGTCGCGGACCGTGTGGTGAAGTCCGAGGATGAATTGCTGGGGGAGGTCCAGGCGCACGAAACGATCGTCGAGCGCCGCGTTCGCACCAACGTCATCCGCCGTCGCACCAGCCGGGTCGAAGTGCCCCAGCCCGAAAAGCCGCCGGTCGCAGTCGAAGCGGTTGCGCTGCCTGTAGAGGCGCCGGTTGAGATTCCGATTGGCGAGCCTCTCACTGAAGCCGCGCCCGCGGAGGTCGCGCCGGAAATCCAGCCTGCTGCCGAGGATATCCCGCCTGAAGTACCCCCGCCGGCCGGCGAACCCACTCAAGAGGAAATCAAAGCCACGGAACTTTTCCCGGCTGCGCCGCTGGTGGAGCCCGAAACCCCGGCGCCGGCTTCCGTTCAAATAGCGCCGGTCAGCGAAGAAGCGCCGCGAGTTTCGCGTATTCTCGGACGCATCGATCTGCGGCGCACGGTCAGAGTTGAACCAGCGCCCACCCCTGTTGCGCGGCGGACGATTCCAGGTGCTCCGGGCCAGCCGAGGATTCCGGGCGTGGAGGCGGCAAGACCGGCAGCCGGCGGCGAACAAGCGCCACCCGTAGGCGGCGAGGGAGATAAGCCGGCCAAAGCAGGACGACACAAAAAACGCGTCGTCAAGAAACAAGATGTATTGGAGTTTCGCGAGAAGGAGCTTCGCGCTGGACGCATTCCGAAAAAGAAACGCGCGCTGCCGGGCAAAGAACAGAAGAAGACCGAGATCACCATCCCGAAGGCGAGTAAGCGGGTGGTCAAGATTTCAGAAGTGATCACGGTCGCCGACCTGTCCCGTGAAATGGGGGTCAAGGCCGGCGAGGTGATCAAGAAACTAATAGCCATGGGGATGATGGCCACCATGAACCAGGTGTTGGATTCCGACACCGCGACGTTGATTGCGTCAGAATTCGACCACCAGGTCGAAAATGTCGCCTTCGACGCCGACAGCGCCCTGGAAGTCGAGCACCAGCATGAAGAGCAGGAAAGCAACCTGGTGCCCCGCTCGCCGGTGGTCACCATCATGGGCCACGTCGATCATGGAAAAACCTCTTTGCTCGACGCCATCCGCAGCACCAACGTGACGGCCCAGGAGCATGGCGGCATCACCCAACATATCGGCGCCTATCATGTGCAGGTAGACGGGCGCAGCGTGACCTTCCTGGATACTCCCGGACACGAAGCCTTTACCGCCATGCGGGCGCGCGGCGCCAAGGTGACCGATATCGTTGTGCTGGTGGTCGCCGCCGACGACGGGGTCATGCCGCAGACGGTGGAGGCGATCAACCATGCGCGCGCGGCCGAAGTGCCGATCATCGTCGCGGTCAACAAGATGGACCGGCCCGACGCTAATTTGGACAAGGTCAAACGAGGTCTCTCGGAACAC
>JAUYJC010000077.1 GCA_030688735.1 Deltaproteobacteria bacterium | reverse complement strand
AAACGCTCTTCGAGGGCTCTCATTAGGTTGCCTAAGATTGCCCCGTGAATCTGGCCCACCGCTTCTTTTAGTCCGCCAATCAAACCGTTGATCGTCAGTCCCGATTCTGGTATCTGAAAAACCAAGCGTAGCTCCAATGTGATCTCGCCCACGGATTGCTCTCCTCTCTTGGGGTCTGCCAACACCAAGAAGAAGCAATCCGTTTCTTTTTGCAAGAACAAAATCAGTCCATCACGTACTTTTCGAACAAAGTCCAAATTTCTTACGAATGATCCAGGACAGTCCGTCGCTCAAGGGCGTCCATGCGATTCTTTCTCGCTTCAAATCGTAGGGGCGACCCGAACACGTTCGAAGGCAATACCCCGTCGCGAGTTAGTCGCCCTAAGCCGACGCCGGGGCCGGCAAACCCGCGAGTGAACGAAGCAGATCGATCACGTCAGCGCAATTGCGGACGTTATATTGCGCGTTTGTGCCAGAAATTCCGACGCGGATCGATACGGCGCTTGCCGGCAGTGCCTTGAACAAATCTTCATCGGTGGAATCGTCGCCGATGCCGAGAATAAAATCGTATTCGCGATGATCGAGCCACAATAATGCAGCGCTCCCCTTGTCCACGCCCGCGCGGCGAATTTCCACCACCTTGTTTCCTTGAACGACTTGCAGATCGGTTTTCGCGGTCAGATTAAAGAGGTGATCGACCAGTTCAGACGCGCGCAGTGCGGCTTGTTCCGGATCGGCCATGCGGTAATGCCAAGCCACCGAATCTTCCTTTTCCTCGACAAAAGCGCCCGGCAGACGGTCGGCGTAGATTTCCAATACCGGAAGCAATTTCTCCTTCCACTCGCCGGTCGAGGATTTAGCGCGTTGCCACGATTGTCCGGCGGTTTTGATCCACCCGCCATGTTCCGCCACGAGTCCAAGCGGAATGGCGCCGAACCACGCTTCCAGCGTCGCCCGGTCGCGGCCGCTAATGATCACCACACAATTTTTTGGATCGGCGGCGAGCAACCTGAGGAGATCCAGCCTCGTTTCATCAGGCCCGGCCATAGAAGGGTCGCGAACCAGCGGCATCAAGGTACCGTCGTAATCGATAAACAAAAGCCGCCGCCAGCCCCTCTGGTGGCGGGCAATAATTTCCTTCCTGGCCGAGGCCGATAGCAACTTGGACTCGATGCGACTCTGCACCTCCCGCATGCCAAGCAGCCCGGTCAAAAAATCGTTCGCCCAACGGGTCACGTTATAACGGCGCAACCGTCGTTGCATCACCCGATTGCGTCTTTGTTGCTCCTCCACCGGCGTTTCCAGCGCCTCTTTTAAAGCAGCGGCAATTTCCAGACGGCTATTGGGATTGACGATGATCGCTTCCGCCAACTCCTTGGCGGCACCCGCCATCTCGCTCAGGATCAGTACTCCCGTGCCGTCGCCTCTCGTCGCCAAATACTCTTTCGCGACGAGGTTCATGCCGTCCCTGAGCGGCGTAACCAGGCAAACGTCACTGACCGCGTACAGCGCGGCCAACGACGTGAACGGCACATGGCGATATTGATAGACCACCGGCGTCCAGCCCACTCTCCCAAAACGACCGTTGATCTTGCCGACGAGTTCTTCAATCTGTCGCTTCATGAGCTCGTATTGCACAACGCCGATGCGCGAGGGCACGACCACCATCAGCAAAGCGACCTTGCCGTGATATTCGGGATTGGTTTCTAAAAACAGTTCGTAGCCCTCTAACCGATTCAATATACCCTTGGTGTAATCCAGCCGATCCACAGACAGAATTAACTTGACTCCGGTGAGCGCGTTCCTGAGCTCTTGCACCTCCCGCTCGGTATCGGGATCGGCCGTCGCGCTTGCGAACCTTTCAAAATCGATTCCCATCGGAAAGGTATCGACTTTAACGACGTGGTCCGGCGCGAGAATTTGGCCGAGCTGGTGTTCGTACCCAACGATGCGCAGCGCCGATTGCAGGAAATGGTGCGTATACTCATAGGTGTGAAACCCGATGAGGTCGGCCCCTATCAGTCCCTCCAATATTTCACGGCGCCACGGCCCGGGGAGAAGGCGAAAGACCTCGAAGGAAGGAAATGGAATATGCAAAAAGAACCCAAGGGATATCTGACGGCGACGTAATTTTAATAAGCGGGGCAGCAGCATCAAGTGATAGTCGTGAACCCAAACGACGTCGTCCGGTCTCAGAATGGCGTCCAGCGCGTCGGCGAAAAGCTGATTAATCTCTCTGTACTGGTCCCAAAACGCTGGCTGGTAGAGCGCATACGTGGGGAAATAATGAAACAAAGGCCAGATTGTCGCGTTGCAAAAGCCCAGGTAGAACTGCTCCATCTGAGCTGCGGAAAGAAAAACGGGATAAGACTGATAGCGGCTGAGAGATTCCTCAATGACCCGCTCGCGCAGCGGACCCTCGACGCTATGGCCGGGCCAGCCCACCCAGAGATGTTCCGACGGAAGGGCCGAGGCTTTTTTTTGGGCTTCCCTGAAGGAAGCGAGGCCCGTGACCAGCCCACCGGTACTGGGATGGTACATAATACGGCTACCGTCCACGCTGACATTGAAAGGCAGGCGATTGGAAACGATCACCAATCGGCGCCCACCCAGGTCAAGTTGCCGATTTTTTTCCGGCGCAAGGTCCATCACAGACAAACCACGTCTCCCTCATGGAAAAGGGACAGAAAAAGTAACAAATAATCCTTCATGTGTCGGGTGATGAGGAAATCATTTTGTATCTGCTCTTTCCCATCGATACCGAGCTTATCGCTGAGCGGATCGATGGAAAGCGCGATCAGGACCTGCGGGATCGGCTGGACGTGAAAGGCCTCCATTGTTGGTCCTCGTCAGGAGGTTCCCGAAGCACAAAATGGGAACGTACAGGAGCGGCCGTCAACTACTGGAAAGCATATCATTTCACGACCATAATTCACTCTAAACGGACCGGAAAAAAATAGCTACCCGCGCGTGCCATGCGCGCAAAGGTCCGCTGCAGTAACGGTAAAGTCACCAGAGTCGTCACCATGTGTCGGGGCTTTTTCTCTTGTTGAACTGAGCTGCGCCACATCTCATCTCTCGGAACCGAACTTTCGCCTTCCTAACCCACGTCTAGTGGCGGACCCAAGTTCCTCGCTCGTGGTTCACAAAGGCGTGGCGCTGAGTGCATCGGTGTGGTAATGTTGATCTGCCCTATTCTGTCATGAGCTAGGTCGAGCTGTGATTCCTCGGTGTATCTGAACAAATCCGCGCGCTGGAGAGTTCAGGCTGCGGACTTTTTCGCAACTGCGCAGATCGTGCACAGGGATTTTCGGAGGTGTGCATAAACCTGCCCTTCAGCATTATCGAATCCGCCAACGCTAGCCAAAGAACTGCTTGTATGTCCACGACTTAGTCGTTGCGACAGCTAAACGGCACGTCGCTTGCAAAAATACTAAACGACGACAACCAGTTACGCGAGAATCTATGACTACACTGACAGGCTAATAGAGTCGGCTCGGCCCAAGTATCCCGGCAAGAATGAAAAGCGACACCCTTATGCCATTCGCAACCATCACCGTCGGCGAAATCGTCGACGTCTTGCTGGTCGCTATTCTTATCTATACCGCGATTGTGTGGCTGCGTCGCACAAGGGCTGCTTTCGTGGTGCGCGGGATATTGATTCTTGGCGCCGCCTACATGGTCGTGCGCTATTTGGACTTGCAGATGACCGCCTGGATATTTCAAGCGTTCTTCGCGGTCTTTCTGGTGATGATCGTGGTCATCTTCCAAGAGGAATTGCGCCAGATGTTCGAGCGTATTGCCGTGTGGAGTTTTAACCGCCAACCGGTCCCAACGGCAACTTCCGCGACCGCCGATATCCTGGTTCGCGCTTTGGCCGAATTGGCGCGCGGTCGCATCGGCGCCCTGGTGGTGATCGTCGGGAAGGATCCGGTTGGTCGGCATGTCACTGGCGGTATTGCGCTCGATGGCCGAATGAGCGTGCCACTATTGCGCAGCATTTTCGACGCGCATTCGCCCGGACACGACGGCGCGGTGCTGATCGAGAACGATCGGCTTACGCGTTTTGCAGCTCACTTGCCGTTGTCCAAGAATTTGGCGCAAACCGCGCATGTCGGCACCCGGCACAGCGCGGCTTTGGGACTGGCGGAATTGTGCGACGCTCTTTGTCTGGTGGTATCCGAAGAGCGCGGCACAATTAGCATCGCTCGCAACGGTCGCTTGCATCAACTGGATAGCCCACAAGAATTGGCGGTGGCAATTCAGGGTTTCTTAAGCGACAAGTTTCCAGCCAAAGAACGCAGTCATCTAGGTTTACACTTAGTACGCGAGAATTGGCTGGCTAAGGTTGTGTCGATCTGCTTGGCGATCAGTCTTTGGTATCTCTTCGTCCCCGGATCGAAGATCGTCGAGGTGAGTTATCAGGTTCCGGTTACTGTCGAGAACCTGCCGGCGAACTTGCAGCTTGAAGTTGTCGACCCGCAGGCGGTTCGCGCTACCTTCAGCGCGCCGCGGCGGTCTTTTTATCTGATCGATCGAAAGAAAATTCGCGTCAGCGCCAATGTCGCTATGGCGGAGTTGGGGCGGCGCACCTTCGCGCTTTCGGAACAGGACCTGCGCTATCCCAAGGAGCTGACGTTGCAAGAATTCACTCCCCATTCGCTCAAGATCTCGGTCAAGGCCGCTCCGGAAGTAGGCCAGTCCAATCACGAGTGATGCCAAGGAAAACAGTCGGACGGTGAAATGAACAGGAAACGAAAAAACAACACTGGCAGCGAAGGGGCTCGCCGAAGGGTCCCACCGATGATCGCCGACGGGCGCCAGCGCGTCGTCATTGATGCCGTAAGGCCCATAGTGGACGGTGGCCGGTTCGCGATCAAGCGCGTCGAAGGGGAGCGAGTGGTTGTCGAAGCGGATATCTTCGCCGATGGCCACGATGAGTTGTCGGCGCTGCTGCTCTATCGCCGAGGAACGATTGAGTCCTGGGTTGAACTGCCGATGCAGCCAACGGTTAACGATCTTTGGCGGGCTGAATTCAAAGTCACCGAACTCGGCGACTATTACTACACGGTTCAAGCCTGGGTTGATCGCTTCAAGTCTTGGCGGCAGGGCCATTCAAAAAAGCTCGCCGCCGAACAGGATGTCTCCGTCGATTTACTGATCGGAGCTGAGCTGGTTGCGCTCGCGGCAAAGCGAGCCGACGGCAACGATCGGAAAGTCCTTGAACGCTTCGCCGCGACCCTTCGCGAAAAATCCAAGGAGTCGTCTCAGCTCGCCTTATCGGATGAACTGGCTAAGTTGATGAACAGTTATCCCGACCGAAGCCGGGTGGCGATTTATGACCAGGAGCTACGCGTTAGCGTAGAGCGAAAGAAAGCCCGGTTCAGCGCGTGGTACGAAATGTTCCCGCGCTCTTGCGCATTGACGGCGGGCGCCCACGGAAGTTTCAAAGATTGCATCGACCGCCTTCCTTACGTGGCTTCAATGGGGTTCGACGTGCTCTACTTGCCGCCCATTCATCCCATCGGCCAGGCCTACCGCAAAGGAGAAAACAACGCGCTGACTGCCAATCCCGACGATGTCGGCAGCCCCTGGGCCATCGGGTCGGTAGAAGGCGGCCATAAAGCGATTCACCCAGAGCTCGGGACGCTGGCCGATTTCAAACTGCTGATTCAGAAAGCAGCGGCGCATGGACTTGAGATCGCCTTGGATATCGCCTTTCAGTGCACGCCGGATCATCCCTACGCAAAAGAACACCCGGAATGGTTTCGCAAGCGGCCGGACGGCACGATCCAATACGCGGAGAATCCGCCGAAGAAATACCAAGACATTTATCCCATTGATTTCGAAAGCGACGACTGGGAATCACTCTGGCAGGAGCTGAAGAGCGTTCTCACCTTTTGGTGCGAGCAAGGCGTGCGGATCTTTCGCGTCGATAATCCGCACACCAAAGCTTTTCCTTTCTGGGAATGGGTCATTGGCGAAATCAAGAAGGACTATCCCGACGCGCTTTTCCTCGCGGAAGCTTTCACGCGCCCGAAGGTGATGTATCGCCTCGCCAAAATCGGTTTTAGCCAGTCCTACACGTATTTCGCCTGGCGCAACACCCAGTGGGAGCTGACCGAGTACTTGACGGAGCTGACCCAGACTGAGGTGAAAGAATTTTTCCGGCCCAACCTCTGGCCTAATACGCCGGACATATTAACCGAAACCTTGCAGTTCGGCGGCCGGCCGGCATTCATGGCACGGCTCGTCTTGGCGGCGACGCTGGGCGCCAATTACGGAATCTACGGACCTGCCTACGAGCTATGTGAAAATATCGCTCGCGAGCCAGGCAGCGAGGAATATCTCAATTCAGAGAAGTATGAAATCAAGCATTGGGATCGCGACCGCGCCGACAGCCTGAAAGAGTTCATCGCGCGGGTTAACCGCATTCGGCGCGAGAGTGCCGCGCTACAGAGCGACGGTAGCCTGAGATTTCACCCAGTCGATAACGCGGAGCTTCTTTGCTTCAGCAAACAGAGCGACGACCTCACTAGCGCAATCGTCGTCGTCGTGAACCTGGATCCGCATCATAGCCAATCCGGCTGGGTCGAGCTTGACACGGAACTGCTCGGCCTCGAATCCCGCCAGCCCTATCAGATGCACGAACTGTTAACCGACGCCCGTTATCTCTGGCACGGCGCGAAAAACTTCGTCCAGCTCGATCCGCAGAGCATGCCGGCGCAGATTTTCCGGGTGCGCCACAAACTGCGCCGCGAGCAGGACTTCGACTATTTCTTATAATGGGAAACTTATCACTATGAGCCGACGAGCAAGCAAAACGGAACCCTTGTTGTCTATCTTAGAGGATAGCCAACAGTGGTATAAGGACGCCGTCATCTACGAGCTTCACGTGCGTACTTTCTGCGACGGCAATGGCGACGGCATCGGTGACTTCCAGGGTATAACCGAACGGCTGGATTACCTTCAGGATCTTGGGGTGACCGCGCTTTGGTTGCTGCCGTTTTATCCTTCGCCGCTCCGGGACGACGGTTATGACATCGCCGACTATGCCGACATCCACCCCGACTACGGGACATTATCTGATTTCAAAGTCTTCCTGCGCGAAGCGCATCAGCGCGGCCTACGGGTTATCACGGAGCTGGTCATAAATCACACGTCCGACCAACATCCGTGGTTTCAGCGAGCGCGCGAAGCCAAACCCGCCAGTGGCGCTCGTCAGTTCTACGTCTGGAGCGATACCCAGGATAAATACCAAGAGGCGAGAATTATCTTCAAGGATTTCGAACCTTCCAACTGGGCATGGGACCCGGCGGCCAAGACCTATTACTGGCATCGCTTTTTTGCGCACCAACCGGATCTGAACTTCGATAACCCCGAAGTTCGCAAGGCTCTGTTCGGGGTCCTCGATTTCTGGCTTGACATGGGCGTCGACGGTCTGCGCCTGGACGCGGTTCCTTACCTGTACGAGCGCGAGGGCACCAATTGCGAGAACCTGCCTGAAACCCACGCCTTTTTGCGCGAGCTGCGCCAGCATGTCGATCGGAAACACAAAAATCGTATGTTGCTGGCCGAAGCGAACCAGTGGCCGGAAGATGCCGTGGCCTATTTCGGCGCCGGCGACGAGTGCCACATGGCGTTTCATTTTCCGGTCATGCCGCGCCTGTTCATGGCGACCCACATGGAGGATCGTTTCCCGATCATCGACATCCTCGAACAGACGCCCGCGATACCGGAGACGAGCCAATGGGCGGTGTTCTTGCGCAACCACGACGAGCTGACCCTGGAAATGGTCACCGACGAAGACCGCGACTATATGTATAAGGTCTACGCCAACGATCCGCGCGCGCGCATCAATCTCGGCATCCGCCGCCGATTCGCGCCGCTCATGGGCAACAACCGGCGCAAGATGGAGTTGCTCAACAGCCTGTTATTTTCCCTGCCGGGGACTCCGGTGATCTACTACGGCGATGAGATCGGCATGGGCGACAATATTTATCTCGGCGACCGCAACGGCGTGCGCACTCCGATGCAATGGAGCGCGGACCGCAACGCCGGCTTTTCCAGGGCCAACCCGCAGCGCCTCTATTTACCCGTGATCATCGATCCGGAACATCACTACGAGACCGTTAACGTGGAAGCGCAGCAGCAAAATCCCAGCTCGCTTTTGTGGTGGATGAAGCGGCTGATCCTGCTGCGCAAGAATTACCAGGCCTTCGGCCGCGGGTCGATCGAATTTCTCCACCCGGAAAATCGCAAGGTGCTGGTCTTCATCCGCCGCCTGCACGACGAGATTATCCTGGTGGTCGCCAACCTGTCGCGCTTCGTCAATTTCGTTGAGCTCGATCTCTCCGCCTACAAAGGCATGGTGCCGATAGAGCTGTTCGGCCATACGCGCTTTCCTTCGATCGGCGAGCTGCCGTATTTCATCACCCTGGGCCCCCACGCATTCTATTGGTTTAAACTGGAGCCGCCGCAGACTTCGCAGGTCCGCGCAGCGGTGGAGGGATTCGAGCCTTCGCGATTAGAGGTCACGGGCAGTTGGGACGGCATTCTGCACGGACGGTCGCGCCCCATGCTCGAGCGCATCCTCCCCGCTTATCTGCTCACCTGCCGTTGGTTCGGCGGCAAGGCGCAACAGATTCGGACGGTGAAGAACATCGACATCATTCCCTTTACCGCGGATTCGTTGACGGCCTATTTCACCACCTGGGAAGTCCAATACCTCGGCGGCACGCCGGATACCTATCTGCTGCCGCTGAGTTTTACCGCGGGCGCCCGGGCCTTTGAATTGCGCCAGGCCAATCCGCAGAGCGTGGTGGCGCAACTTAAGGTCAAAGAAAAAAATCAGGAAACCGAGGGCGTGCTTTACGACGCCCTGTACGATCCAAATTTTTGCAAAGCATTGCTCGGGACGATCGCGCGCGGCCGGCAGTTTAAAGGCGGCGGCGCCGTAATACGCGCCCACCCCTCGAAGGCGTTTCGCCAGGTTCGCGGCGCCGCGCAGGATGCGCTCGAACCGGCACTGCTCAAGCGCGAGCAGAGCAACACCTCGATCGTCTACGGCGACCGATTGATTTTGAAACTTTTCCGGCGTGTCACCGAAGGGCTCAATCCCGACCTGGAAATCGGCCGCTTCCTGACGGAAAAGACAACCTTCGCGCACACACCGCCCCTTGCCGGTTCATTCGAAATGCGCAAGGGGCGCGGCGAGCCCACTACGGTGGGAATCTTGCAAGGGTTGGTGGCGAACGAAGGGGACGCCTGGCACTACACCTTGGATAGCCTGGGCCACTACTTCGAAGAGATTTTAAGCCGCCATCCGGACGCGCAACAGGCGACTCTCGACCGGCGGACGCCGTTGGAGCTGATCGACCAAGAGATTCCCAAACTCGCCTATGAAGTGATGAGTTCCTATCTGTCCTCGGCTCATCTCCTGGGGCAGAGAACCGGCGAGCTGCACATGGCGCTCGCCTCGGATGCCAAAGACCCGGCGTTTGCGCCGGAACCGTTCACGGCACTCTACCGCCGTTCGCTTTACCAGAGCATTCGCACGCTGGTGGACCAGTCTCTGACGTTGCTGGGCAAGCGGCTCAAGACGATTCCCGAAGAGAGTCATGCCGATGCAATGAAGGTATTGAAGCTCGAAGACGCGATTCAGGACCGTTTTCGCAAGGCTTTGGAAACCAAATTCAGCGCCATGCGCATCCGCTGTCACGGCGACTATCATCTGGGCCAGGTGCTTTTCACCGGCAAGGATTTCGTGATCATCGATTTCGAAGGCGAGCCGGCGCGCCCGATCACGGAGCGGCGCATCAAACGCTCGCCGCTGCGCGACGTCGCCGGCATGTTGCGCTCCTTCAATTACGCGGCGGTTTCGCGACTGAAAAGCGACGCGATCCGGCCGGAGAACACCCTACAATTGAGACCCTGGGCTAAATTCTGGAACTTCTGGGTCTCGGTGGATTACTTGAAGGGTTATCTGGGAGCGACGGCGCAGGCTTCTTTCCTGCCGAAATCGCGCTCCGAGCTCGACCTCATGCTGAATATTTATTTGCTGGAAAAGGCGATCTATGAGCTGAGCTACGAACTCAACAATCGCCCCAATTGGGTCAGCGTTCCCATCGAAGGTATTTTAGAATTTTTTGGCTCTAGGGAAGAAGCTCGAAGCTGATGTCGGAAAGAGATCTACTCCATCGCCTGGCGCGCCTCTACGGTGTCCAGACATCCTACTGCAATATTACCGGGCGTTTGGTGGAACCACCGCCCGAGACGATTCTCAGCGTCTTGGGCATGCTGGGGGCGCCGGTGGAACGAATGAACGATGTATCGGACGCACTGCGCCAGCGCCGCTATTTTCTCTGGCGGCGGGTTATCGACCCGGTGCTCGTTGCCTGGGACGGCATCCCTTTGAAGTTTAAGCTGCGCTTGCCCGTGCAGCTGGCCGATGCGGGACCCAACTATAAGGTTGTGCTGGAAAGCGGCGAGCTTCGCGAAGGCCGTTGTCATGATGTTCCGGGGATGAAGCCGGTGGAGCAATGCGTCGAGGGCCAGCGCTCCGTGACCCGCTCCCTGGTATTACCCGAGCGCCTACCACCGGGGTACCATCGTTTGTATTTACAACTCGGGGAACTCGCTGTGGAGGCTCATCTATTCGCGTCGCCCATGCAGGCATATGCCGGCACGGACGCGAAGGCGCGACTCTGGGGACTCTTCTGCCCTCTATACGCCCTGAATTCCAAAAAGAGTTGGGGCGCCGGCGATTTTTCGGATCTCGAATCCTTGGTCGACTTCGCCGGCGGACTCGGCGCCGCGGCGATCGGCACACTGCCGCTGCTCGCCGCATTTTTGGACGAGCCCTTCAACCCCAGTCCCTATGCGCCGGTAAGCCGGCTGTTCTGGAACGAGATCTTTCTCGACGTGGAGCGAATACCGGAATTCCGCACCTGTCCGGCCGTCAGAAACATCATTTCAACGGGTTTCGTTTCCACGCTGGAACCCTTGCGTTCGGCACCGCTGGTCGAGTACCGTCGAGGAATGGCGCTCAAGCGCAGCGTTCTCGCGGCGTTGGCAGTTTCGCTTTTAAGCCAATCCTCGCAGCGCCGCGCCTGCTTCGAACGTTTCGTCGCCGAGCATCCCCTGGCCCAGGACTACGCGTCGTTCCGTGCGAAAGCGGAACGGGAGCGCAGACCTTGGCAGCATTGGCCCGAAACGCCCCGCCGTGGACTTCTCAACGCCGATGACTATGACGAAAACAATAAACAATACCATTTGTATGTACAGTGGCAGGCCCACGAACAGATAGGCGCCCTGGGTGAGAAGACCAAAGCGGGCGGACCGGCGCTGTATCTGGATTTTCCCCTCGGCGTAAACCGCGACGGTTACGATGTCTGGCGCGAACGCGAGGTGTTCGCACTGGACGCAAGCGGCGGCGCCCCACCGGACGACTTTTTCATCAAGGGACAAAACTGGGGTTTCCCGCCGCTCCATCCCGAGGGGCTGCGCCGCCAGGGCTATCGTTATTTTATTAACTGCGTACAGCATCATCTGGCGCACGCTAAGATGCTCCGCATCGACCACATCATGGGCCTGTATCGCTTCTACTGGGTGCCCGATGGTTTCGCGCCGCATGAAGGCGTCTACGTGCGCTATCCCGCGGCGGAATTTTTCGCGGTTTTGAATTTAGAATCACACCGATACCAGGCGCAGATCGTCGGCGAAAATCTTGGCACCGTGCCCGCCGCGGTCAACAGTGCGATGGCGAATCACCATATCAGCGGCATGCATGTCGGCCAATTCGGCGTTACCTCCGATCCCGATCACGCGCTCGAGCCGGTGCCGGCGCAGGCGGTAGCGAGTCTCAACACCCACGACACACCGACCTTCGCGGGTTTTTGGAGTGGCGCCGACATTGACGACCGGAGGGAGCTGGGACTGCTTACGGAAGTGGGTGCTGCCGCGGAGCGTGACAGGCGCGCGCGGCAACGCGCCGCTCTCGCCGCTTATCTGAAAACCTGCGGCTTACTGAACGATGAATCAGCCGACGCCGCAGCGATCATGCGGGCCTGGCTTTTTCATCTGGCCGCCAATGACGGGAAATTTTTATTGATCAATCTGGAAGATCTCTGGCTCGAAGCATTGCCGCAAAACGTTCCCGGCACCTGGCAGGAACGGCCCAACTGGCAGCGCAAGGCGCGTTATTCCCTGGAGCAAATCCGCGAGCTACCGGGGCTGCGGGAAACTTTGATGACGATCGATCGATTGCGCAAGAGGAAGGAATGAGGCAACTCATGAACACGGAATCGCTAAGTCTCCTGACCGATCAAGACCTGTTTCTTTTCAACGAGGGCAGCCATTTCCGCCTCTACGACAAACTCGGCGCTCATGTTGTCGCGCGGGGGAGCGCCGCCGGCGGCGGCTTCGAGAGCGGTACGTACTTTGCGGTATGGGCGCCCAACGCTAATCACGTCAGCGTCATCGGCGAGTTCAACGGATGGAACAAGGGGCTCCATTGTCTTCAGCCCAAAGGTCAGTCGGGTATTTGGGAAGGTTTTATCCCGAACCTGGGCAAAGGTACGCTGTATAAGTATCACATCAGCTCGCGCTTCAACGGTTACACTGCGGATAAGGCCGATCCGTTTTCCGTCTTCAACGAGATCCCGCCGAAGTTCGCTTCCATCGTCTGGGATTTGGATTATCAATGGAACGATCAGGCTTGGATGGCCGAGCGAAACCAACGCCAGGGCCTCGACAAACCGATGGCGATTTATGAGATGCATGTCGGATCGTGGCGGCGCATGTTGGAAGATGGCAACCGTTCGCTGTCATACCGCGAGCTGGCGCCGCAACTCGCCGACTACCTGTATCACCTGGGCTACACCCATGTCGAATTTCTCCCGGTCATGGATCATCCGTTTTTCGGCTCCTGGGGTTACCAAGTGACCGGCTTCTTTGCCGCGTCGGGAAACTACGGCACGCCGCAGGATTTGATGTACCTGATCGACACGCTGCACCAGCGCGGCATCGGGGTGATCCTCGACTGGGTGCCGTCGCATTTTCCCAGCGACGAACACGGCCCGGCGTATTTCGACGGCACCCATCTTTACGAGCATGCCGATCCGCGCCAGGGGTATCACCCGGACTGGGGCAGCTATATTTTTAATTATGGCCGCAATGAGGTGCAGAGCTTCTTGATCAGCAACGCGCTGTTCTGGCTCGACCAGTATCATGCCGACGGACTGCGCGTCGACGCCGTGGCGTCGATGCTCTATCTCGACTACGCGCGCAAAGAGGGCGAATGGATTCCCAACAAGTACGGTGGCCGGGAAAATATCGAAGCGGTCGAGTTTCTGCGCCGCTTGAACGCGGCTATCTACGAGCACCATCCGGAGGTGGAAACCATCGCCGAGGAGTCGACATCGTGGCCGATGGTATCGCGGCCTAATTACGTCGGCGGATTGGGCTTCGGCTTCAAGTGGGATATGGGCTGGATGCACGACACGTTAGAATACATGCGCCAGGATCCGATTCACCGCCGCTACCATCACGACAAGCTGACGTTCCGCATGCTCTATGCGTTTCATGAAAACTTCGTTCTGCCGCTTTCCCATGACGAAGTTGTTTACGGCAAGGGATCGTTGATCGGCAAAATGCCCGGCGACGACTGGCAGAAATTCGCAAACCTGCGCGCGCTCTTCGGCTACATGTACGCTCAGCCGTCAAAAAAATTGCTGTTCATGGGCGGCGAGTTCGGCCAGTGGCGCGAGTGGGCCCACGACGCGAGCTTGCAGTGGGAGCTGCTCGATTTGCCGCTGCATGCCGGCCTGCAGAATTGGGTGCGCGAGCTCAATCATCTCTACAAAAACGAACCGGCCCTCTACGAACACGACTGCCATCCCGCCGGTTTCGAATGGATCGATTGCGGCGACGCCGACGCCAGCGTGGTCAGTCTAATGCGCAGGGGTAAAACCACGTCCACGTTGGTTTTAGCCATTTGCAATTTTACCCCGGTGCCGCGCTACAACTACCGCATCGGCGCGCCGCGCGGCGGCTACTGGCAAGAGGCGCTCAACAGCGACGCCGCTGAATATGGCGGCAGCGGCATGGGCAACCTGGGCGGCGTCGAGGCGGCGCCGGTGCCGCTCCATGGGCGGTCTCATTCTTTGACCATCACGCTGCCGCCACTGTCGGTAACGTTTCTTAGGAGTCCGGGGTGACAACCCTGCGCCGATTATGAAAGGCCGGCAACCTTGGCGTAAGTCATGGCGCGGGCGAAAATATCATTGGGGGAGCAAGAAGAGGATGGATATTCTAGGAATCGTCCTAGCCGGTGGCAAAGGGGAGCGGCTCTATCCGCTCACGCAGGAACGCGCCAAACCCGCGGTTCCCATTGGCGGTAAATACCGCTTGATCGACTTCGTGCTTTCCAACTTCGCCAATTCCGGCATCGAATCGATCTATGTGCTCACCCAATTTAAAGCCCAGTCGCTGATGCGCCACTTGGAGGAGGCCTGGCGAGTGAGCGATTTCCGCAATGATCGATTCTTGACCGTCGTGCCGGCGCAGATGCGCGTGGGCGGCGATTGGTATCAGGGCACGGCCGACGCCGTGTATCAAAATCTCAATCTGATTGAGCGCCATCGTCCGGAGCTGGTTGCCGTCTTCGGCGCCGATCACATCTATCGCATGAATGTCCAGCAAATGATCGATCACCATCGTGCCGTTGGCGCCGATGTTTCCGTGGCGGTGCTGCCGGTCGACATCGAAATGGCCACGAATTTTGGCATCGTGGAAGTCGACGACGATTGGCGCGTGCGCGCGTTCGACGAGAAACCGGCGGCGCCCAAGGCCATTCCCGGAGAGCCGTCCCACGCGCTGGTGTCGATGGGCAACTATGTTTTCAATAGCGATCTGCTTATCGAAACGTTGCGCGCCGACGCGAAGCAAGCCGACAGCCGACATGATTTCGGTAGCAATATTCTTCCATCGCTGGTCGCGAGCCACAATCTGTCCGCCTATGATTTCCACAAAAATCGCGTGCCTTTGGATTTCAAAGGGGAAGAAGCTAGCTACTGGCGCGATGTGGGCACCCTCGAGTCTTATTACGAGGCAAATATGGACCTTCGAGCGATCAGTCCTTCGCTCAATTTATATAACCGAAGCTGGCCGATTCGAACCTTGGGCTATGGCGGTCCGCCGCCGAAATTTGTCTTTGACGCGGAAAGCCGCACGGGAGTCGCGATCAACTCCATCGTCGCCGAAGGCACGATCATCAGCGGTAGCAAAATTTATGGCTCCATCATCGGTCAGCACGTGCGCATTCACAGCTATTGCCATATAGAGGACTCGATTATTATGGACTGGGTTGAAATCGGCCGAGGCTGCCGTATCAAGAACGCGATCATCGACAAATTTAACACCTTGGTTCCGGGAACCGAGATCGGCTACGACCGCGAAAAAGATCGCCAGCGTTACACCGTCGCGGGGGATCGCATTACTGTCATGCCACGCGCCGCAGAGAAAAACTGTTGGACAACCATCGGTTGGCAGTGATGCTCCGATCATTGATACATCGTGCATGAAGTGAGGTGAGATTCTTGCAATCCAGTATCGGAGCTCAACCCTTGGACTCGAACCGTTGCCTGTTTCGCGTCTGGGCGCCGGCGGTGTCGACGGTTGATTTGATTCTAGTCGGCCCGACCGAACGCACGGTTCCGCTGGTCCGGTCGGCCGATGGCTACTTTTCTCTGGAACTCGAAAACATTCCAAGCGGGTCGCACTACCGTTACCTTCTCGATGGCACGAAAGATCGGCCTGATCCGGCTTCACGTTTTCAACCTCAGGGTGTCCACGGCGTGTCTGAGGTCATTGACTGGGAGTATCCATGGGAAGATTCCTCCTGGTTGGGTTTGCCGCTCAAAGACTACATCGTTTATGAGCTCCATGTCGGCGCGTTTACCCAGGAAGGGACTTTCGACGCCATCGTGCCGCATCTCACCGAGCTAAAGGATTTTGGCATTACGGCCATCGAACTCATGCCGGTGGCGCAGTTTCCGGGAAGCCGCAACTGGGGCTACGATGGCGTGCAGCCCTTCGCTGTGCAAGATTCCTATGGCGGGCCGCAAGGATTGAAGCGATTAGTCAACGCTTGTCATCAAATCGGTTTGGCCTTGATTCTCGATGTAGTCTACAACCATCTCGGTCCCGAGGGCAATTATCTCGCGGAATTCGGTCCGTATTTTACCGACCGCTACAAGACGCCGTGGGGGCCAGCGATGAATTTTGACGGACCGGATAGCGACCCTGTGCGGCGTTATTTTATCGACAACGCGCTTTACTGGATTAACGACTTTCACTTTGACGCGCTGCGCCTCGACGCGGTGCACGCGATCTTGGACCACTCGCCTTACACTTTCCTCGAACAGCTGGCGGAGGAAGTACACGAATCAGCAAAGAAACTGAATCGTCAGGTCTTTCTCTTTCCTGAAAGCGCTGCCAACGACTCGCGGCTGGTTCGCTCCCGTGAGTTTGGCGGTTACGGCCTCGACGCCCAATGGAACGACGATTTCCATCATGCGCTGCGCGGCGTCTTGACCGGCGAGCGCAGCGGTTACTACGTCGATTACGGCGAGTTTCGCCAACTTGTAAAAGCGTATCGGGAAGGGTTTGTTTATTCCGGCGAGTATTCCAAACACCGCCGGCGCCGGCATGGAACTTCGACGCAAGACTTTCCTGGCGAACGCTTGGTGGTGTTTTCACAGAACCACGATCAGGTGGGCAACCGCATGCTCGGCGAGCGGCTGAGCCAATTGGTTTCATTCGAAGCTTTAAAGCTCGCCGCCGGCGCGGTGATCCTTTCACCGTTTATTCCATTGTTGTTTATGGGCGAGGAGTATGGCGAAGAAGCGCCGTTTCAATATTTCATCAGCCATTCCGACCCGCAGTTGGTCGACGCCGTGCGCGATGGCCGGCGCCAGGAATTCGCCGCCTTCAGTTGGCAGGGAGAGCCGCCTGACCCGCAGAACGAAGCGACGTTTTTGCGCGCCCAGTTGAATCACCAACTCAAGCGCGAAGGCAAGTATCGCGTCCTCTGGGAGTTCTATCGAGAGCTGCTGCGCCTGCGCAAGGAGCTCTCGCCTTTGGCGGAATTGAACAAGGAGCGGTGTGACGTACTCGGCTTCGACAACGATCGCGTATTGCTGTTGCGCCGCTGGAGCGGCACTGACGTTGTCACGACGATCTTTAATTTCAACGGGGAGGCGGTCTCTTTGGTTGTGCCGATGGCGTCGGGCCGATGGCGCAAAGCGCTTGATTCCAGCGATCGGCGCTGGCAAGGCGCCGGCGGTTCTCTGCCGGTAGAATTCGAGTCCGCAGGAAGCGTTGAGTTTTCCTTGCCGCCCACTTCGGTAGCGTTATTCGTGCGTGTCGATCGGACAAAAAATCCAGGAGCTAAAGGATCACGATGAAAGTCTGGCCGGGCAAACCCTATCCCCTCGGCGCCACCTGGGACGGCGCCGGAGTTAATTTTTCAATCTTTTCCGAAAACGCCACGGGCGTTGAGCTTTGTTTATTCGATTGGCCTGACGGCCAGAACGAAATCGCACGGATCCCTTTGCGGGAAAAGACCGGTCAAGTATGGCACAGCTATCTGCCGGAACTGCGGGCCGGACAGCTCTATGGCTATCGTGTCCAGGGTCCCTACGAACCGGCCCGCGGTCATCGCTTCAATCCCGCCAAGCTCATGCTCGATCCCTACGCCAAGGCCGTCGCGGGCACGATCAAGTGGAGCGATGCTTTGTTCGGCTATACGATCGGCCATCCGGATGCCGATCTGGCGCCCGACCCGCGCGATAGCGCGGCGGGACTGCCGAAATGTGTCGTCATCGATCCGGCGTTCAGTTGGGGCGACGATGCGCCGCCGCACACCAATTGGCATCGAACGTTGATTTATGAACTGCACGTCAAAGGATTCACCGCGCGCCACCCGCAGGTGCCCGAACGATTGCGCGGCACCTATGCCGGTTTAGCCTGCCCGCCGATGCTTGACTATCTGCACTCGTTGGGGATCACCGCGGTTGAGCTCATGCCGGTGCACCAATTCGTCGCCGATAAGCATCTCGTCGACCGGGGTCTGACCAACTATTGGGGCTACAATTCGGTCGGTTTCTTCGCCCCTGACGCGCGCTATTCGAGCAGCGGCGTGCTGGGACAGCAGGTTTCGGAATTCAAGACTCTGGTCAAGACGCTGCACCGCGAAGGCATCGAAGTGATCCTGGACGTGGTTTACAACCATACCGCCGAGGGCAACCACCTGGGTCCGACGCTGTGCTTTCGCGGCATCGACAACGCGGCATACTACCGATCCGCACAAGTGGAGAATGAGGGCTACCGTTATTACATGGATTACACCGGTTGCGGCAATACTTTGGACATGACTCATCCCAATGTCTTGCGCCTGGTTATGGACAGCCTGCGCTATTGGGTTTTGGAGATGCACGTGGACGGTTTTCGCTTCGACCTCGCCTCCGCGCTGGCACGCGAGCTGCACGCCGTCGACCGGCTCGGCGCCTTTTTCGATATCATTCACCAAGATCCGGTCTTGTCCCAAGTCAAATTGATCGCCGAGCCCTGGGACTTGGGTGAAGGCGGCTATCAAGTGGGCAATTTCCCGGTGCTCTGGGCGGAATGGAACGGTGTCTACCGCGATACCGTGCGCAGTTTTTGGAAGGGCGATGCCGGCCACCTGGGCAGCATGGCTTATCGCTTGACCGGCAGCAGCGATCTCTATGGCCAGAGCGGGCGGAAACCGCACGCCAGCATCAATTTTGTCACCGCCCACGACGGCTTCACGCTGCACGATCTGGTCAGTTACAACGAAAAACACAACCAAGCCAACGGCGAAGACAATCAGGACGGGACTAACGATAATCTTAGCTGGAACTGCGGCGCCGAGGGTCCCACGGGTAATTCAGCGATAGTGAATTTGCGCGAGCGCCAGAAACGAAACTTTCTCGCGACGCTTCTGCTGTCTCAAGGCGTGCCGATGTTATTAGCCGGCGACGAAAGCGGACGAACGCAGCAGGGCAACAACAATGGCTACTGCCAAGACAATGAGATTTCTTGGATGGACTGGGATCTCGATCCGCAGCGTGAATCCTTGCTCGAATTCACCCGCGAGGTGATCGGCATATTTCATGAGCATCCGGTGCTGCGGCGCCGCAGTTTTTTTCAGGGTCGCGAGATCCGCGGATTGGGAGTGAAGGATATTACCTGGTTTCGTCCCGACGGCCAAGAAATGACCGGCGCCGATTGGGACAACGGCGAGACCCTCTGTTTCGGCTTGAGCTTGGCGGGCGATGGGATTTACGAAACCGATCCGCGGGGAAATAGAATCACCGACGATACTTTGCTGATACTGTTGAATGGGCACCACGAGCCCGTGCCGTTTGTTTTGCCGGAACTCAAACCCAAGGCTCAATGGCAGTTATTGCTAGATACGCGGGAAGGCGTGGTACGACTTTCATCGCTAATGCACAGCGGGGATAGTTACGCAATGGTAGCGAGATCGTTGGCGCTGTTCAGTCTGGCGGAGTCGGCGGAGATTTCGAGAGTCAAGCGCGTCACCGCCCGCAGTCGCGCCGCTTAGGCCGATATGGAATAAGCAGCATGCGCATACCCACCGCAACCTATCGCCTGCAATTTCATAAAGACTTCGGTTTTGCCGACGCTGGAGAACTGATCGGGGATTTGCGCGACCTCGGCATCTCCGATGTTTACGCGTCGCCAATTTTTAAGGCGCGCGCCGGCAGCTTGCATGGCTACGATATCGTCGATCACAGCCAAATCGACCCCGCGCTCGGCGGGGCCGATGAATTCGCCAAGTTCAGCGCCGCTCTAAAAACTCACGGCATGGGACTGATTTTAGACATCGTGCCCAACCACATGGGCATCGCCGAGGCCAGCAACGCCTGGTGGATGGATGTTCTGGAGAACGGTCCTAGCTCCAGTTACGCATCTTATTTCGACATCGAGTGGCATCCTGCAAACCCGCACCTGGAAAACAAAGTGCTCTTGCCGATCCTTGAGGACCAGTACGGCAACGTGCTCGAAGACGGCAAGTTACGACTGGTTTATGACGATGGCGCTTTCTTCATTTGCTATTACGACATCAAACTGCCGGTTGCGCCACGCACTTACAGCGCCATTCTATCACACCAGATCGACCGCCTGTCTGAAACACTGGACAAGGACGCCGCGCATCTGCTCGAATTTCAGAGTATTCTAACCGCCATCAGCCATCTGCCGCTGCCCACCGAAGCGGACCCGGAAAAACTCGCGGAGCGCCGGCGCGAGAAGGAGATCGTCAAACGGCGGATCGCGGCGCTGTATCAGGAAAGCGCCGAGGCGAAAAGTGCTATCGACGCGGCGGTGCGACATTTTAACGGCAATGTCGGCGATCCTCGGAGCTTCGATCCGCTCGATCAATTGTTGGACGCGCAGACGTATCGCCTGGCGTTCTGGCGCGTCGCCGGCGAAGAGATCAATTACCGGCGATTTTTCGACATCAACGAGTTGGCGGCGATCCGCACCGAAGCAGCCGAAGTTTTCCAAGCGACCCACCAACTCATTCTTCAACTTTTAGCCCAAGCCAAAGTCAGCGGATTGCGTGTCGATCATCCGGACGGTTTGCGTGATCCGGCGGCGTACTTCCAACAACTCCAGCAAAGCCAATTGGCTCAACCCCCTGGCGCGAGATCGAACAGCAACGGCCTACCGCTGTACATCGTTGCCGAAAAGATTCTATCGAAGGGAGAATCGCTGCCGGCTGACTGGGCGGTGTCGGGCACTACCGGTTACGATTTTCTCAATCAGGTGAACAGCCTGTTCGTGCGCCGCGCCAGCCGCGGCGCCTTCGATAAAATCTACGGCGATTTCATCGGTACGAAAAGCAGCTATCGCGAGCTGGTGAATTCGCGCAAGAAAATGATCATGCTGATCTCCCTCGCCAGCGAGATCAATGCGCTCAGCCACCGGCTCGATGACATCTCGGAGCGCAACCGCCATTACCGTGACTTTACGCTCATCGGTTTGACCTTCGCGATTCGCGAAGTGATCGCTTGCCTTTCGGTTTACCGCACCTACGCCGATGAGACGAAGGGCGACATGTCGGAGCGGGACCGCGATTACATCGCAGCGGCGGTAGAAGAGGCCAGGAAGCGCAATCCACGCACGGCGCGGGCGATCTTCGATTTCATCGGCGATACCTTGGCGCTCAAGAATCTTGGCCGATTCCATGCGCAGGACCGCCAGGCCGTCATCGACTTCGTCATGAAGTTTCAGCAGCTCACCGGCCCAGTGATGGCCAAAGGCGTCGAGGACACGGCCTTCTACGTTTACAATCGTTTGATTTCGTTAAACGAAGTGGGCGGCGATCCGGAAGAGTTCGGCAGCTCGCTGGAGGCGTTTCACCGGCAAAATAGCGCTCGGGCAAAACACTGGCCCCATGCGATGCTGACGCTTTCGACCCATGACACCAAGCGCGGCGAGGATGGGCGCGCGCGCATCGACGCGCTTTCCGAGATCGCGCCGGAGTGGCGCGCCGCGCTGCTGCGCTGGAAAAAGTTCAATGAAGCGAAAAAGACCCTCGCCAACGGCGAGGCCGCTCCGGATCGCAACGACGAGTATCTGTTCTATCAGACGCTCGTCGGCGCTTGGCCTGGCGGCGGATTGGACGAAAAAGAATTAGCTCCGTTCCGCGACCGCATCGTCGCGTACATGGAGAAAGCCATCAAGGAAGCCAAAGTTCATAGCAGTTGGGTCAATCCCAACGAGGCCTACGACCGCGCGGTGGAGAACTTCGTGCGGCAAGTTCTGAGCGCTGACAGCAGCGATGGTTTTTTGACTGACTTCAGTCAATTCCACCAGCGCATCGCCTTTGCCGGGATGGTCAATTCGCTGGCGCAGACGCTGCTCAAAATGACCGCTCCCGGCGTGCCGGATTTTTACCAAGGGTCGGAACTTTGGGATCTGCGCCTGGTCGACCCCGACAATCGCCGGCCGGTGGATTTCGCCAAGCGACGAAGCATGGTCGATGATCTCAAGCGCGGGGAGTCGAGCGACCGCGCCGGGCTTTTGCGCGAGATGCTTTCGCAGTGGCCAGACGGCCGCGTCAAACTCTATCTGATCTACAAGGCTTTGAACTTTCGCCGCGAACACCGTGAGCTGTTTCAAACGGGCGACTATATGCCGCTGTACGCGGAAGGAAAATTCCGCGAGCATGTCTGCGCTTTCGCCCGACGCGTGAATGACCATTGGATCATCGTCGCGGCACCACGACTCCTCGCGCGCATTGCACCGCCCGGTCGCCTGCCACTGGGAGAGCCAGTCTGGGAGGATACGGTGCTGCCTTTGCGCCATGGAACGCCGGACCATTGGCACAACATTCTAACCGGCGAGAGTTTGTCGGCGCGTAAAACGAAAGGCGAGCAAAGGGGGTTACCGTTGCATCAGATTTTCAACGCCTACCCTGTGGCCTTGATCGAGACCGGGCAGACGAGGCTGTGAAATAGAGGCGATCGGTCCTATATTGGCGATACGGAGGTCTTTGATCCGACGTGGCAGGTTTGTTTGCCGCAAAAGAACGTTTCTTACCGAAAAGCAATGACCGCCAGCGCTGTGATCGGTCTAACCTATCGAGTAAGCAAGAAGCGCTTGCTGTTCACGTGGGACTCCTGGGCACTCTCGCTGTCTATGTATTCGCAGTGTCAGCGGTGTACGTCAGGAGGTGCGGTCGCCCCAGATCAAAGCGCGCCGCGAAAACGGCTGCTACGTGGTCGCGCCGAACCAGGTCGGGAACATCTACACGGGCCATAGCATGGTCGTGGACTCGTTCGGCCGTATCGTAGTCGATCTCGCTGAACGCGAAGGAATAGAAATCGTCGACATCGACTTGAATCTCGTCGCCGAGGTCCGGGAAAAATTGCCGCGCCGATGTCTACGCGAAGTATGCGGCCACCACCAAAGGGTCGTGACCGTGGATGGTGAATCCTGCCGGGATGCGCACCAGCAGCCCCATCCCCCCCCTGGTCCGAAGCATGAGCAACCAAAAACCTTTAAAGCCTACCCCCTACATCCGTTCGCGTCCTTGCCATCCCACAGCCATTTCGCATAGAATTCGAGGGGAATTGTGTTTGGTAGGCACTAGCCAGCTTCATGATTAGACTGGAAGACCTCACTCCCAACGCATCTGTTCGCGGTATCCTCCCCGATGCCCTGGTCACGGTTGTTAACGTTCAATGGTTCGGTTCGGAGGCGCTCGAACTCACATACAAAGATCCCGGCGGCCGAGTCGCGAACCAATTGCTGTACCGCCACGACGAGCCGCGACTTGAGATCGTCGAGCAGGGCCGTCCGTGGTGTTTTGACGGCGACGGCAGCCTGCTCCGCCTGGTCTCGGAAACCCACCGCATTCGACTCGCTCATTTTATTCGATCCGGTTTTGGCGGTTCATACCTCTTTAGTTGACCCGCTGCCGCACCAGATCGCCGCTGTTTATGAGGCCATGCTTCCAAGGCAACCTCTGCGTTTTCTGCTGGCTGACGATCCCGGCGCTGGAAAATGATCATGGCGGGGCTGCTCATTAAGGAGTTGATCGTCCGTGGCGATCTCCAGCGATGTTTAGTCGTGTGTCCCGGGAGCCTCGTCGAGTTCATTACTTACGCCGGCCTTTCCAACGCGAGCTAGATTTCCACGTGACGAGCGTGAACTACAATTTTCCGGAGCTGTTAGCACGAGCGGAGGCGCCGCGATGACGGCGAAACTCCACGTGTTCGTCAGCTCAGTACAGAAGGAGCTGGAGGACGAGCGTCTCATCGTTCAGAACCTCATTAATACGGATACCTTCTTGACGGCGCATTGCGTTCCCGTGCTCTACGAGTTTGAACCGGCGTCCCCTGACAAGGCCCTCGAAGGGTGCTTGAAAGCGTTGGACACTTGTCAGATTTATTTGCTGATCGTC
>JAUYJC010000072.1 GCA_030688735.1 Deltaproteobacteria bacterium | reverse complement strand
GATGAGCGAGGGACTCAACAGCAAGATTCAGAAGATCAAGAGCATGGCCTGCGGCTTCCGGAACCTCGAGAATTTCAAGACAGCCATCTACTTCCACTGCGGGGGACTCGATCTTTACCCATGCTAAACCCGGAACCGCCCTAATTAGAATTACGAAAGATAACAAGCCGCTCATACGCGAGCCCAGTAGCGGCGCCTAACACTCACGCTGCAAAAAATGCTTTAGCCCTTCGGCTATGAAATCCAAGTAGGCTCGTTGATCACTTTCAGTTTGTTCTGGGCTCGCAATACAAATTTTCACGATGTTTATTTCACCGGCCATCCGACTAATGTGGAAGGCAATGAGACCGGATCATTTCGACTTGCGCTTTTTCTGCCCTCGCCATGCCAGCCACTTCTTCAACGATTGAGGTTTTTCACCGGAGGGAAGCCCGGCCAAGAGGCCGGCCACAGTCAAGTCCTCGTCCAAATCGGGCCGGTGGATGTAAGTGCCGTCGCCAAAAATCTCAAAACGATTGCGCTCCTCGGGTGTGCCGTGCCACAGGCGAGGATACCAAACCAAGGGCACGATAATGGCAACAGTTCGGGGTCAGAGAATGGCAACAGTTCGGGCAACAGTTCGGGGTCAGAGTACTTTTTCATCACGATCGTCAACAAAATAGTTCTCCGACTCCATACGTTGTTTATTCCGCGATGTCGATCACGTCAGTGAGGACGCCCCTCGCTTTCAGCGAGTCGCCGATCTTTTGAATTGCCCGGCCCACTAACATTGTCTCACCAGCAGTGTCGACGGACTTACATATCACGTCATGCATCTGGAGCCTATCCTCGGTTCGCAGCGCAGCGGAATTCATGAGTTTTGCAACTGGCCGTCCACGAGTTCTTGGATCCCCTTGAGGCAACTCGAGCACCATCGTCGACTGTCTCCGAAAGAGTCCCTCCTTGGCAGTACTGATCCTGCAGGAAAAGCACGGCGTCAGAACGACGGTGATCCTCGTGCCGAACAGGTAATCGCGGTTCGACGCTATCATAGGTCGCGGCTCCTACTCTTTCGGTGGTTTAACGATCAAGCTAAGCGGCGCGCCGGTCATTACGCCACGTGACCCCAAAGCTGAATTTCAAATGAACCTTCAAACGGCCTATGTCCCGGCGCGTGCCGCTTGAGCGATGGGTTAGGCGTCCACCTTGCGAACCCACGGAGGGCCGTTGCGAACGGCACCTTCAACTTGTTTTTTCGCCGACTCATAGTCGCTCTCATAGCACCACTCAACGTGAACCTTCCCATCGGGGATTCCACAGACGAGGATAACCCTTCGGTCGTTCGCCCACAGACGCATCTTTTCCGTCTCCGCGAACGCGATCAAGTCCTCTGCGCTTCTCGACTTGAGTTCACGCCAGAGACTGGGCCGCTCCTTCTCAAAGGCCGCGAGCACACGCTCGTATCCATCCAACGGATGTCCGAGTGCGCGGTTCCAACCGGCGTGCGCGAAAAGAATGGCCGCGTGCGCTGCCTCAGAAGAAGGAATTCGATTTGGCTTGGAGAGCATGTTCTCGGCGATTTTCTTGATAGCTTCCGAAAGGTTCGCGTCGCTTTTCATTATGTCTCCATGAGAGCTTTGCCGGCGCCGAACGTGCCGTTAACCCGCAAGCCGCTTGCGGCCCGCCGGCGTTGAACGGAGGGTTGGGCTGCATTGCATGAAGTTCCAACATTTGAAGGCCGTGACATCAACGCCTATGGTTTATTGTCTGAGTGGCAGCTTGAGTGCCCCGCAGCCCTGGCCAGCAATCGCGGGGGCGAGTTTCCAGAGGCGCTCAGCGTTGCGGTGGGCCACGGCGTGCGCGAGTTCGGCCGGCAGCTTGCCGAGCGCCTCACGCCAGAGGTCGACCTGCTGCACATACTTCTCTGACCAGTGCTCGGGCCAGACATTGTCGAACGCGAGCACGAAGCGGTCAGGGCGTCGCAGTACCAGGGCCTTCCACTCAGGAGCAAGTTTCCCGTCGGCGAACATGTTGGTCCACGGCTGTCGGCTCTCGTTGACCGCCAGCGTGTTGGCATGCGAAGTGAGAAACACCAAATTGGGGTGTGCCGCCAGCAGATCGCCTGCATCACTCGCATCCAGTTGCGCCATGTGGATCAGCGCAAACAGCTGCTGCGGATGCTGGGTGACCAGCGACTTGAGTTCGGCCATGCGCGTCGCGCGGACACTGGTGCCATAGGCGCTGGCAAGCCAGCGGAATTCGTAGTGCAGCACTACCGGCCAGCCTTTTGCGATAGCGCGCTGTATCGCCTCCTTAACCTGCGGCGTGTTCGCCGCCACATTGACCTCGGGTGCGCGCTTGCCCTTGTGCGCGTGCACGAGAATGATCTCGCTCATCGCCCTGAATGCCGCCTCCTTGAACTGCTCGTCGAGCAGCGTGTAGTACCCTGGCCGGTTCTCGTCGAACGCGCGGCCTTTCGTGCGCACCGACGGCACGATGCAGGCGGGGTGCGTCGAGCCCAGATCGAGGACCTGTGCCGTCGTCACGCGTCCCCGGGCCGACAGCAGGATCTGCGTCACGCCAGCACGGGCCGCGTACTCGACCACCCGCGCAACCGGCGCGTTCTCATCGAACTGGCTGTGGGCATCGATAATAGGGAGGATGTTGGATGCGCCATGTGCGGGCGCGAGTATCGCAAAGTAGAAGAGGCAAGCCGTCAGTGATTTCACGTATGCGTAGCCCCTCATGAGCCGTACCTTTCGTATGCAGCCCAACTATTAAGTGAGCCGCCGCAGGCGGCGATAAATGCCGGTCGGCTTATCTACGGCGGCGTCTCCGTCAAAAAACTCCAAATCTGTAGCAATATCCCTCAGCTATCTCAATTTGTAAACCTAAAGTTCCCCGCCAAAAGCGGCCAGGGCGGCGGGTTATCCCCCTAACGAACGGCGGCTTATCTCGGCTGGCGCTCGTTTGCGCGACGCTTAATTTTCGCCACTTACCGATACAAGTATTCGCGCTTCGCGCCGGGTCTATTCTTCTCAGGAAACGGGGCGTCGCCGGTGTGGTTCAGGCGATCATGGTCAAGCAAGGAAAGGCGAGCGGCGCGGCGGACCCGAGAAAAGAAGA
>JAUYJC010000071.1 GCA_030688735.1 Deltaproteobacteria bacterium | reverse complement strand
CTGAAGCTACCTCACCTTGGCTCAGGGCTTCCACTGCCATGCGGCGTTTCTCATAACGGACTTTCGCTCTAACACTAACCGGCTTCATCTTTGTTGCTTTCCTTGGCATAAGTAGACACTACACCAGCTACTACAGAATAGCAAGTACTTTTGCAACGATTGATATCACCTCGTTGGTGAGTGCTTTCTGATTGTTAAAACACTCTAATGCACCTTAACCGTGCATGCCAACAAGGTTCTTGCGTTTCGATCAATTTTCTTATTTTTTTTGATGGTGAATCAGGGACCGCAAACGTCGACGAAGATCCGGCCTGGTGCCTCGCCGGGCCCTGGGGCGACGACCTAGACAATCGCCAGTGATGGAATTCGCCTTGCGATGAATGGCCAACGAAGGGGCATTGACCGATCGTGAACTTCTATCTCGTACGGCACGGCGAAGCGGTTTCGGAGACCTCGGGCCCGCGGCGGCCGCTCTCCCGTGTTGGACAAGAGCAGGTCGAGCGGGTGGCCCGGGCGGCTACGGCTCGCCAAGCGGAGGTGTCGGCGATTATTCATTCCGGAATCCTGCGGGCGGAGCAGACCGCGGAAATCCTGGCGCGCCATCTTGCGCCGGACCTTGGTGTGCGGCGAATGACGGGGTTGGCACCGCAAGATGATCCAGCAATCGCCAAAGCCGAGTTGGAAGCGGCCCAGGCGTCCGTTATGTTGGTGGGCCATTTGCCCCACATGAACCGGCTCGCCGGTTTGCTAATTAACGGAGATGCGGACCGAGACGCCGTGGAATTCGCGCCTGCCACCATCGTGTGCGTGTCCTATCAGAGTTCTCTTTGGCAGCTAGTCTGGGTTCTCGCCCCGGATTTTTTGTGAACCGCAGTTGACCCGCAAATAGGGATAGTCTAAATAGAAACGTAGAATGCGCAAATGAGAAAAGCGAAAGGTAGAAATAATGGCTTCAGAATCACTCACTGTGACAGATAACCGAACCGGCAAGAGCTACGAGATTCCGATCAAGCACGGCGCCATCAAGGCGACCGACCTGTTCCAGATCAAGACCGGTGAAGACGACGGCCTCGTGACCTACGATCCCGGCTTCATGAATACTGCGTCTTGTCAAAGCAAGATTACTTACATCGACGGTGACCGGGGGATCTTGCGTTATCGAGGCTATCCCATCGAACAGCTCGCGGAAAAGAGCACCTATCTGGAAACCGCCTATCTTGTTTTGTTCGGTGAGCTGCCGAGTCAGTCCCAATTGGCGGACTGGACCCATAATATTACCTTTCATTCGATCATTCACGAGAACATCAAGAAGCTCATCGACAGCTTTCATCACGACGCCCATCCGATGGGAATTCTGGTCAGCACCGTCGGAGCGCTTTCGACGTTTTATACCGAGGCCAAAAAAATCTTCGAGGCGCAGTCGCGGCGTGATCAGACTTACCGGTTGATCAGCAAGATGCCGACGCTAGCGGCCTTTGCCTACCGGCACAGCCTCGGGCAGCCCTATTCGTATCCCGACAATGACCTGAGCTACACCGGGAATTTTCTCAACATGCTTTTTAAGATGACCGAGCTGAAGTACAAGCCCCATCCGATACTTGAAAAGGCGTTGGATATCCTCTTTATCCTGCACGCCGATCACGAACAGAACTGCAGCACCAGTGCCATGCGCGGTGTCGGCAGCTCGCAAGTCGATCCCTACTCCTCGGTGGCGGCCGCGGCCGCGGCGCTCTACGGCCCGCTTCACGGCGGCGCCAATGAAGCGGTGCTCCGAATGCTCATGGCGATCGGATCGAAAGCCAACGTCCCGGAGTTCGTCAAGAAGGTAAAGGGCGGTGAAGGCAGGCTGATGGGTTTCGGCCATCGGGTCTACAAGAACTACGATCCACGCGCAAAGATTATTAAAGAGACCGCCGATCAGGTCTTCGAGGTAAAAGGTCGCAATCCGTTGCTCGACATCGCGCTGGAGCTCGAGCGCATCGCTTTGCAGGACGACTATTTCATCAAACGCAAGCTCTATCCCAATGTCGATTTCTATTCGGGTCTGATCTACCAGTCGATGGGCCTGCCGATGGACATGTTCCCGGTTTTGTTCGCGATCCCGCGAACTTCCGGCTGGATCGCACAGTGGGAAGAAATGCTGACCGATCCCGACCAGAAGTTGGCGCGCCCGAAACAAATCTATCTCGGCGCCGAGACACGGGACTATGTTCCGATGGACAAGAGAAAATAAGCGCGCGAATCAGCGCAACCTGCCGGTAAGCCCTGCAATCAGGATTCGAATCGTCTGGCCGATGCGCAAGCGCGAATCAGTTAGGCCGTTGAAGTCCATCAACGCGCGGACTTCCTGCCCGTAGCGCTTGGCGATAGAAAAGAGCGTCTCGCCTTTTTTAACCTCGTGCGTAACGACTTGCGCGCTCTCTGAAGATTTCTCCTTGTGCGATTGAGTCGTTTGGGCGAACGCCGCGCCCGTGCCTGCCGGTATCTTCACCGCAAAGCTCTTAGCGCTGGGCGGAATGGCATGGCGCAGCAGCGCCGGATTGAGCTCCCGGAGGCT
This sequence comes from Deltaproteobacteria bacterium, assembly GCA_030688735.1. GTDB lineage: Bacteria > Desulfobacterota > Binatia > UBA9968 > UBA9968 > JACPFE01. The sequence goes on along the minus strand of JAUYJC010000071.1, from coordinate 4,894 downwards.
CGCGATATCGGTTCCCGCCATGCGCGCGAGAGCTTCCAATTTCACCGGCGCGTCAATTTCGATCTCTTCATATTCCAGCGGGCTTTCGTAGCGGACGCTGTCAAAGCCGTATTTTTGGGGGTCGGTGGCGATCAGGGTTACGGCTACAAACTTGGGGGCAAAGTTGCGCGTTTCCTCGCGTAGCTGAGCCTTCTGGCTCAAGCTCCAAAAATCTTGCGCGCCGCTCCTTTGCATCGCCCGGTCGATGGTTCCCGGGCCTGCGTTGTAGGCGGCGGTCGCCAGATACCATCGGCCGAAGTAATCGTGCAGGTCCTTGAGATAGGCTGCTGCGGCGCGCGTCGATTTGACCGGGTCGCGCCGCTCGTCGATCCAGCGGTCGATTCTGAGCCCGTATTTGCGCGCCGTCGCCGGGATGAACTGTCAAAGTCCCGCCGCGCCATGAATCGAAGTAGCGTTGGTGACAAAGCCGCTTTCAATGAGCGCGAGGTACGCCAACTCGGTCGGTAATCCCTCTTCGCGCAGCACCCTGGAAATCATCGGCAGATATTTGCCGGAACGCGCAAGGATCTTTTCAAAATAGCTCTTGCCGCTTTTCGAGAAGTAATTCACGAAATAGCGCACCCTGGGACTTTCAACGACGGCCTTTGAGAATTCCAAGCGGCGCGATTCCGCCGGTTTCTCGATCGCCCTGTCCAAGTCTTTCTCGACGAGGTCCAGCAGCCGGTCGTCGGCCCGCGGCCCGCGGACCTTTTGCAGAGTTTCCGGCGCCGGAATCTTCGCAGGTTTCGCAGGCGCCACCTGCTTGTCGGGTATTTTCGTCGCCTCTCCGAGTGGTGCGGATTCTACGGGGCTGAGCGGCGAAGCTAAGCTAGTTGCTGCCGGCAATTTCGCCTCAGGTTCTAAGATATCGGAAGTGGAAGTCAGTGTCGGTGAAACGGAAGTGAGGGGAACGGGGGTCGACTTTACCGGTTGTTGAGTCGCCGTTTCTGCGAAACGGAACGGCACAAAGGTCCGTGACGCGCAGCCGAAACTTCCGCAAAGTGCCAGCGCGAGGGCAAATTTGACCGTGAACGCCCGCATAAAAAAACCTACAAACTTGGCGACGATACTTTTTTTAGCGGCGAGATGCAACCCTCAAATTGTGGCGACGCGAAAGGCCAAATGGATGCGCGAACGCTTAAGAGAGATCTCACCACGCAGGCGCGTACCTCCGCGGGCTCGGGACGCGGTGAACCCGTCGGACCGCGGAGGGCACGGAGCAAAGAGTTTTTGATTAAGAGATACTCCGAACTCTGCGAACTCTGTGCCTCGGTGGTGAATACTCTTTGATGTCTTTCTGGTGCGTGGTGCCTAATGCCCGGCATCACGTTTTAAAATTCGGGTAGCCGGCCTGCGCGGCCTTTTCTTTGTAGTCTTTCACCAATTCTTCCCGCGGAATTTCGTGCACCCAGACCGCTTCAGTAAAGCTCCAGAGCGTGAACGGATGGGCGCCCAAGGCGTAGAGCTTGCCGTAGTCTTTGGTCGCCAGCGCTTCGCGCTCTTCTGGTGTGAATGTCAGTTTCTGGGTTTTCTCCCACGTCTCGACGAACTCCTGCGGTGCGCTCGCGTATTGTTTTTCCGCCGCTTCGTTCATGTTGACGTGGTGGATGAGTTTGTTCATCAGGTATTTGCTCATAGTGGCTCCTTATCATGCTCGACGGCGCCGAGCAGGTCCGTTCAAGCTCTCGATTGAACGAATACAGCAAAGACTCCCGGTACCTTTTCTGCGGCGGTACCTTTTCTGCGGTCACTGCCTACGGCGCAGATAATTGGGAATCTGGGCCGTCTGAACGCGTACCGTACCTTGCCGTTGATCTTCAATTCCATCCCCCGTGGCCACGCAGTCGAACGTATAGCGATTTATCCCTAAAGCGCGCGAGTATTCAAGTTCAGGAAAGATCCCAGCAGGAGCGACGGGGGGATAAACCTGAGCCTGGTCGAAGGAACGTGTTGGACTAAACCGCGGAGCCGCACGGACGTTGCGGCTGTGGGGATTGTAAAGTGGCACCGCGGCGCAGATCGTGGTGCTTGGTTCGCGACAGCTCGGCAATTGGGAAAAGGTTGAGATCGGCGCTGATGGGTTTTCTGTGATTGCGGCGGTGCAGCGTGGCTTCGGAGCCAATTCTTCGCCCAGCCAGACACACCTCCTGCCAAGACCATAGGTTGAGAGTTAATGGGGCTTAAGAGGAAAAAAGTTTTTCTCATGAAGGAAGAGATTCTGACACCTCTTTGTCGGTCCCCGTGTCCGAGTAACAATTTCCGCCTTGACAAGCTCCGCGTGCTTGGTTAGCGTGGGAAGAATCTCGCGACAATCGCTCAATCAACGTCTGTTCAAGGAGGCGTCATTACCTCGAGAACGACCGCTTCAGCTCATCAGATACCCCGCTCCCAGATCGGTCATTCTTGCTGTAGCAAAAAGTTACAACGTGCGACCTATATCTCTGTTCTGAGGAGGGACTATGGATATTCAAAAATTTGTTCGCTTGTCGGCGCTCGCAGTTTCCACTAGCTTCGCTGCAGCGCTTCTGGTTGCGCCGCCTCTTGCATACTCGCAAAAACCGGCGCTGCCCCACAGCGTCAACTTCGGCACCCACGCCGTCGGCAGCGTCTTCAACTCCGTGGGCACAGGACTGGCCAAGGTAGCCAGCGACCACGGCCCTATCCGCTTGGTGGTGCAGCCGTTCTCCGGCCCTCCTGCATGGATCCCCTCCACGAACCGGGAGGGGAAACCTGAGATCGGCATCATCAACGTGACCGAAATCTGGCAGGCCTTTACTGGTAAGATAACCCCCAGGCCTCTTCCGGCCGGGGCCCCGGAGATGAAGCCGCCTTACGGTCCCCATCCTAACCTGCGCCTGCTCACACTCGGCACCGACCTGTCGCTGGGGATTCTCGTCCGGAACGATTCCCCCATCAAATCTATGGCTGACCTCAAAGGGAAACGGCTCACCTGGGATTTCCCGGCCTTCCCGGCGAACATCCTTTCGGGTCTTGCGGCGCTCTCCACGGCGGGAGTGAGTATCCGGGATATCCAGACCGTGCCGGTTCCTGAAGTCGTGAGCGGCGTGCGCGCCCTCATGGAAGGACGGGTGGACGGCGCCGTCGCAGCGGTAGGCATGGGTATCGTTAGCGAGGCCGACGCGCGCGTGGGGGTTCGCTACCTGCCTGCCAGCCAGGACCCTGCAGGAATCAGCGTGGCCCAAGGAATTATGCCCGGGGGTAACGTAACCGTCCTCCGGCCCGGCCCTGCCGGAATAAAAGTGGACACCCCAATATGGTCCTACGGCATTTCCATAGTGGCTTCCACCCATATGTCCGAGGAGGCAGCTTATTCCATTATCAAAACTTGGTGGGAGCACTGGAAAGAGCTAGGGCCCATGCATCCGCAGTTTCGGGCCTGGAACCCTGACGTATTTGTCCAGGAGAGAGCCACCATTCCCTATCACCCCGGCGCTATCAAGCTTTACAAGGAAAAGGGAAAATGGTCCGCCAATATGGATAAGAATCAAGCGGCCCTGCTACGGGGCGAGCTGCCCATGCTGCGATAAATTTCGCGGCAGAATCGCCGGGAGGGCTTCGCCCTTTAGAGGGGATGTGCCCTTTTTTTGCACGATGACAAGCCCAGAGTCGGGTCAAAAACCATGGATGAAGCATGGCTGAAATCGCGCTGAGCAAGTTCCGATCTCTCCGGGGGCCCGTCGGCCTCTGGGAAAAGTCCCTACTAAGCGCGCTCCCCGTAACGGGCATTTTCTTTGTGGCGGACGCTCCCTTCTACATGGGCTTGGCCATCATGAGGGAGCAATACCTCGGTCTCTTTCTGGCGCTGATTCTTGGCGGTGTTTTTCTCAGCGTCCCTCCTTCAATCCGTGCCGACCGCCAGAGGGTTCCGTGGTATGACCTGGGTTTTTCCTTCCTTGGGCTCGCTGTCGGATTGTATGCCGCAGTGTTCTTCCCCGAAATCATGCGCCGGATGGGTGATCCCGATGCTCCTCGGCTCGTGCTCGGGGGCATCGCGATCCTTCTGATTATCGAGGCGCTGCGCCGGACGGTCGGCTGGATACTGGTCGGTGTCGGTGTCTTTTTTCTGCTCTACGCGCGCTTCGCCCATTTCTTCCCCGGCGGATTTGCCGGCACGGGAGTCCCCTGGGACCGGCTGGTCAACTACCTCTACACGGACGTCAATAGCCTCTTTGGCCTGCCCCTGGCGGTGACTGCCACCATCGTTCTCCCCTACATCTTCTTCGGCCAAGCTCTCTTCGCGATCGGGGCCGGAGAATACCTCACCGACCTAGCCGTCGCCATGTTCGGCCGCTTTCGTGGGGGGCCGGCCAAGGTGTCTGTGGTGTCCTCCAGTTTGTTTGGCACCATCTCGGGGAGCGCCGTCGCCAACGTGGCTGTGGACGGACCCATCACCATCCCTCTCATGATGCGCACAGGCTATAAACCTACGGTGGCTGCCGCCATCGAGGCCGTAGCCTCCACCGGAGGGCAAATCATGCCGCCCATTATGGGAGCGGCCGCCTTCATTATGGCTGAGATTTTGGCCATTCCCTACCGGGATGTAGCCGTTGCCGCTCTCCTCCCGGCTATCCTTTACTATGTTGCCTTGTTTACCCAGGTGGACCTGGAAGCCGGCAAGATGGGACTCAGGGGCTTGTCCCGGCAGGAATTGCCAGCTCTCATTCCCGTGCTAAGAAAGGGATGGGTCTTCTTCGTTCCCCTCTCGATCCTGGTCTACGTCTTATTCATCCAGAATTCCGACGCTGGAGACGCCGGCATCTTTGCAGCGCTGGCCACCCTGGCCCTGGGTTTCCTAAGGAAAGAGCTTCGCGCCCGCCCGCGCTGGGTGCTGGAA
>JAUYJC010000093.1 GCA_030688735.1 Deltaproteobacteria bacterium | reverse complement strand
ATACGCCATACGAGAAAGGCGTAACAGTTTGTGGCAACGAAAAATTAAAACTGGAACAACGGCTGCAACGCTCCCATGTTTTACACTGGTGGGATATAACAATCTATCCTAAATTGGTATCGTTGTAATTGCACGCTCCCTAAAAGCTGCTGCCGATACATTCCGCCGGGCCGAGGCCGTAGCCGCCGGGTCCGGCCGATAGCCAATAACGCACCGAGCCCTCGAGGTGTCCGCTCGCGGCGGCGGTGTCCAAAATTATTTGCCGCAAGCGCTCGCGCGGAAACGGCAGAGGAATGCGCGCCAACTCCGCCGAACGTAGCAGGCGATCCAGGTGCGGGTCGAGCTGATAGAGCATGCCATGCGTCAGGGTCGCCGTATCGAAGACCGAGTGGCCCCGGTGCACCATGTGATCGTCGAGCGGCAGCACCATGAGCGCCGGGTCAGTGACGATGCCGCCGAGGACGCTCGAATACATGGCGTAAAAATTGCCGGCCTTGGCGTGAACCGACTGGCGCAGGCGGGTGAGCGCATCGGCTGAGGAAAGTATCGGTGTAGTAGCCATCAATGACCGATCAGCTCGCTAATCCCTGATATCCTGCAGGAACCAACCCGTCGGGATCTCCTGCCCCAATCCCCTGCGCTTCGCCTCGCGCACGACGCACCCCGCCGTCGAGGCGAATTGCAAACCCTGGGTGCCGCTGTTGGCGAAGAAGGTCACCTGGTTACGGCCGGTTCGGCCTTTCAATTTACCGGACATGACATCGGTGAGCAACGGAAAATCCGCGGAGAAAATATCAACTTTGGGATTGGCGATGCGTTTGATCTCTTCGGCGTTGCCGGCGACCACCGCCGCCTCGCCGCCGATGCGGATCTGGCCGACGTCGAGATTCATCGTCGCTTGGCCCATCTTGAACACCAGGTCGGCCTTTCGGACGATCTCCGGATGCCATTCGTTGGACTTGACGCTGGTGAGATGCATCCCCGGTTCGATCAACGCCGGATCATCGACCACCACCTGAATCGAATCGGTGCAGGTTGCCACGATATCGCACCCCCGCACGGCATCCTCGGCGCGCTCCACAGGCGTGATTTTGACGCCGAGCTTTTCGCTCATTTCACCGGCATACGCTTCGCGGTTTTTCTTGGTCGGGCTGTAAACGTTCACTTCACGAATCTTTCTTACTTCGTTGAACGCGAGCAGGTAGGTGCGCGCCATGCCGCCGGAGCCCAAGATCCCCACGATGCTAGAATCCTCCCGTGAGAGATATTTGGCGCCGAGCCCGGCGCAGCCACCGACGCGCATATGCTGAATAATGCCGTCGTTGATGATCGCCAGCGGTTCGCCGTTGCGCGTAGAGAAAACCATGACGATGCCGCAAAAAGTCCCCGGCTCGATGCAATATTTTTCCACCGTCTGGCCTTCGGGCCATTCCAGCATGTCCGATTTCATGCGAATCGCGAAGGTCTCGAAAGATCGGCAAGCGCCTTCCATAGTGCCCCACCGGTACATGAGCTTGGGATCGTCGTTGGGCACGAACAGGTCGTAGCGTCCGCGGTAGACGGCCCGCTCGTTGATCAGATCGCGATACCCGGTTTCGAGCGATTCGATGCAGCCCTTCATGTCCAAAATTTTCGATACGGTTTCATTGTTGATCAGCAGCATGATTGCTCTCTCTATAGAGGTTCAAGGTTCAAAGTTCAAGGTGTAAATCTCGAACCCGAAATTCCGGCGTCAAGATCGTTGAACTTTGAACCTTGAACGTTGAACTCAATTTGCGCCTGGATCGGAGAGGCTTACCACAAAGACCCTGTTGGGCGGGGTTAGTTCGGCTAGCTATCGAGTTCCGGCTTCGGCAGGGCTATGAACGGAACGCCTTCTTCGGAAAGTTCCTTGGCCTCTAGCGCCGTGGCGGTGCCGTGGATGGGACGCTCTTCAGCCTTCTTGTTGTGAATCTCACGAGCTTCTTCGGCGAACCGGCTGCCCACGTCTTCGAAGTTTTGCTTGATGTAGTGGTGCACCTGAATGAGCATCTCCTTGAACTCGGTCGGCGACGGCGGAGCTGGAGGAGTCTTCTCTGTTTTCTTCGCCGGCGCCGGCGCTTGCTCTTTCTTCACATGCACCGCGCAGGCGTGCGGCACCTTCTCCACCTTGCTGCTGCCGCAGGTCGGACAGGAGATCAGCTTCTTATCCGCTTGCTTCTGGTAATCCTCATAGCTCGGAAACCAGCCTTCGAAGCTGTGGTTTTTCTTGCAAACGAGGTTGTAAATCACCATAAGATACCCGTTAGTAACTGGTTAATGAATAAGGTCCTTCGCTTGGGTTGTCAAGGGTCGAGCCCGCGCTCACCACGGTAAATTTGTTCTCTCCATAACCAATTGATTTGTCGTGTTTTCCAAAAGGTGGGCCATCGTTGATTTTTCAAACAAATTCGCGAGAACAAATTCACCCTGCCGCGCTCACTCGCTCCACGGAGGTTATTTGCCCCGGATTTGTCATGATTTTTGCTCGAAAGTTTGGGTCTTCCGGGATTGCTGTGAAAGACTATTCACCACAGAGACGCAGAGTTCACAGAGGTTATTTTCTACTCCCCCTTCTCCGCGACCTCAACGCCTCCGCGGTGCAATTTCCGAGTTCTTGCACTGAAATAGCGTTGGCCAGGTTAGCCACACAGAAGCCTGAATATCCGAAAGTTTGAAGGAACGACTGCCCGTGCTAGAATCACGCGCGATGGCGAATGAAAGTACCATTAGAGTTGTGAGCAATGCCGCGGAGGTCGAGCGCGCCGATTGGGATGCTTTGGTTGGCGGCGGGACCCCGTTCATGAAATGGGATTGGCTCGACAGCCTCGAACGATCCGGCTGCGTCAACGAAAAAACCGGCTGGCTGCCGCATCATCTCGTGGTGGAGAAAGGGAACAAGCTAATCGCGGCGGCGCCGATGTATTTGAAACTTCACAGCCAGGGCGAGTTCGTTTTCGATTATGAATGGGCGGAGGCGGCGCATCATGCCGGCATTCAATACTATCCAAAGATGCTGGTCGGTGTGCCCTTCACTCCAGTGACAGGCCACCGTTTCTTGACCGCGCCGGGCGAAGACCGCCGCCAGTTGATTCGGTTCATGGGACAGGCGCTGGCCAAGATTGCGGCGGACAACAAGATCTCTTCTGCGCACGTGAATTTTTGCCTCGACGACGAGCGCAAAGCGCTGGAGGAGGTTGGCTTCTTTGCGCGAACCGGAATTCAGTTCCACTGGCAGAACCGAGACTTCAAGTCCTTCGACGATTACCTCGCGAGCTTCCGCAGCGACCGGCGCAACAAGGTCAAGCGCGAGCGGCGGGAGATCTTACAACGGGGCATCGCGATCCGGGCGGTGGAAGGCGAGGAGCTTACCGAGCGCCATCTGCGCACGATGTTTCGGCTATACAAAGGCCATGTCGACCGGCTCTACTATGGCCGGCAGTATCTCACCCAAGGATTCTTTGATGAAATGTACCGCCGGTTCCACGCCAATGTCTGTCTGGTGCTCGCCGAGCGGGAGGGAAAAATCATCGCCGGGACTTTTAACCTGCGGGACGGCACCGCGATGTACGGCCGCTACTGGGGCGCTTTCGAAGAACATCCGTTCCTCCATTTCAACGTCTGCTATTACTCCGCCATCGAGCATTCGATTCGCATGGGCCTGGAGCGCTTCGAGGCCGGCGCCGGCGGGAGCTTCAAGCAACTTCGGGGACTCGACCCTGAACACACGACGAGCATGCATTACATCGTCGATGGCAATTTTCGCCGCGCAGTGGAGCGCTTCTTGAAACAGGAGCGCGAGATGATCCGGCAGAAGCGCGAGTTGCTGCTCGACCGCAGCCAGCTCAAGCCGGAATACCAAGAGCCGTAGATTACGGTGCGGGAAAAGGGGATAAGTCCAATTATTGAAACGATTGCCTGACAATCGGTTAGCGTACGACGCTGGTGAGACTGGCGCACCTCAATCGGACCGCTATCATTCCCAGCCGCAAGGCGACAAAGGAGTATCTGAAATGAGCCGAAATCAACTCGGAGAAAATGGAGAAAATGAATGGAGAAAATGGGGTCAGTGGAGAAAATGAGGGAGAAAATAGGGAGAAAATGGGGAGAAAATGGGGTCAGAGAACTTTTTTCTGGAGAAAAGAAAATGGGGTCAGAGAACTTTTTTCTTGACGATCCCGGTGCTCCGATTGTAAGCTCCGCTAGACTTCCCGCCGCATAGGATGTTCTATGGCACGGTCGCCGCGAATTACTATTCCTGCATACCCCCATCACATAATCCAGCGCGGGAACAATCGGCAGGCCACGTTTTTTGCCGATGAGGATTACCGGTTCTTTTTGGAATGTCTTCGACAGGCGAAGTCTAAATGTCGGTGCAGGATTTACTCCTACGTTTTGATGACGAATCATTTTCATCTCCTGGTGGAACCGACTGAGATCGGGGATCTCGGCCGATTCATGCAGAGCGTGGGCCGGAGGTACGTTCGCTACATCAATGCGAACTATCGGAGATCGGGTACTCCGTGGGAGGGGCGCTTCAAGAGCGCGACGGTCAGTGTAGATGAATATTTGATTATGTGCAGCCGCTATATCGAATTAAATCCCGTGCGAGCCGGCATAGTGGCGCATCCAAGAGATTATCGCTGGAGTAGTTATCGGTACCGAGCATTGGGTTTAACGGATCCTCTTCTGGTTGACGATCCGTGGTACACTGGGTTGGGAACGACTGCTGAAGAGAGGCGAGAGAAGTATCGAGAATGGATAGAGTCGGAGGTTCACGAAGGAGAGTGGGAAGAGATCAGGCAATCGACGCAACGGGGCCGGCTGATCGGGCGGGAAGCGTTTCAGAGGCAAGTTGAAGCGATGACGGGGCGACGTTTGGTAGGCGAAGCGCGAGACCGGCCAAAAAAATCGTCGGCGATTGGAACCGAAAAAGTTCTCTGACCTCATTTTCCTGCCTGACCCCATTTTCCTGCAAGCGATGCACTACTGGCGCCTCGTTGATTTCAGCAATGCCTTTTAGGATGCGATCGCGCAGTTCCTCCCAGGAACCCACACGGATATGGCGAAGGAAACTGCGCGCCATCTTGCCAAATAGCGTTTCGACAATGTTGAGCCAGGAACCATGGGTTG
>JAUYJC010000092.1 GCA_030688735.1 Deltaproteobacteria bacterium | reverse complement strand
TGTGCACACTCCAACCCATGGTTCCTGGCTCAACATTGTCGAAACGCTATTTGGCAAGATGGCGCGCAGTTTCCTTCGCCATATCCGTGTGGGTTCCTGGGAGGAACTGCGCGATCGCATCCTAAAAGGCATTGCTGAAATCAACGAGGCGTCAGTAGTGCATCGCTGGAAAAAGTTTGAAGCTCTGTCCGCGTGATTAGTTATATTTCAATGAAACGATCTACTAGTAGTATGGAACGTATTGAAAACAGGGCATAATGAGATGGAGAGCAAATCGGTCTTGGGTCGATTAAGAAACCCCGGCGACCTGCCGATAAGCTCAATGTAAAGGAGAAAACCATGAAAATTACCCATCGAGGGCCAGCGGATACCGACCTCTCCAAGTTGATCGGCAACGATAAGACGGTCAAATCCGCAGGCGGCGGCGCCGATTCGAAGGTTAAAGAGAGCGGAGCTTCCGCCAAGGTCGATATCTCCCCCGAGGCGCGCAAAATGCAGCGCGTCGCCGAATTGGCCAAGCAGGGCGACGAGCTGCGCGCGGAGAAAGTCAAGAAGATCAAAGAACAGGTCGAGCAGGGGACATACGAGGTCAAGTCCGAGGATGTCGCCAAGAGCATCCTGCGCAGTGAGGTCGCCCATTTGCTGGAGAAGAAGTAGGGGGAACTCCATGAATAGCTATTTAACTGAACTGACCGGCGTGCTGAACCAAGAGATCGCCGTCGGCGAGGAACTCAGCCGCAATCTCGACGCCCAGAGGCGGGCCCTCGTCGCCTGGGACGTCGTGACCCTGCTGTTGGAAATCGAGGCGCGCGAGCCTTGGCTCCGCAGGCTAGGCCAACTCGAGGAAAAGCGCGTCGCGGTCCTTAAACAATTCGAACCGGCGGTCGCGCCGGCGACGCTGCGTGAGATGATCGCCCAATTGCCGGCCGACCAGGCGGAGCGTGAGCGATGGCGCGATTTGCAGGAGCGGGGGCGTGCGCTTTTTAGCCGGATTCATGGCGAAGAGCGCGATCTCAATGCGCTCATGGAGAACCTCGCGTCGCATATTAACGAAGCTTTGGGTTTTCTTGCCCGTCCCGCTGTTCCCCTGTATCGGGAGACGGGCGCGGCGGACGCGCAAAGGCCGTCAGCGGCGCTCATCCAGCGCCAGGCGTAAAATCTTCTTATGGGGATCACTTCGACTCTGTCCATCGCCGCGCAGGCGATGAAGGCCCAGCAGCTGGCGATTCAAACGACCGGACACAATCTGGCCAACGTTGCCACGCCGGGATTTTCCCGGCAACGGGTCGATCTGGCATCCGCGCATCCTTCCTTCGAGGGTGGCGTCATATTGGGACAGGGCGTTGAAGCCACCTCGGTCCAGAGGATCGTCGACCGATTTGCCGAGGCCGAGCTGCTGAGCCTTAACGGCACCCTGGGTTTCAGCGGTGCTCAGAGCCAGGCGCTAGCGAGCATCCAGGAAATTTTCCCGACCTCGGGCGGCATCGACTCCGCGCTGAGCGCGTTTTTCAGCGCGCTATCCGACCTGGCCAACAATCCGGCCGGTTTGACCGAGCGCGTGAGCGTCATCGGCAAGGCTGGAGCTTTGGGAGCGAGTCTGGCGCAAACCCGCCAAAGCCTGACCTCCGTCCAGCAGAACCTTGATGAGGAACTGCGCGGCTCAAGCACGCGCGTGAACCTGTTGGCCGAACAGATCGCGGCCTTGAATACGCAAATCTCCACCACCGAAACCACCGGCGAGCCGGCCAACGATTTTCGTGACCAGAGGCAAACCTTATTGCAGGAGCTAACGAGTCTCACCGGCGCAACGGTGCGTGAAGACTTCGATGGGCAGGTGAACGTGATCGCGGGCGGATTGATGCTCGTGGGCGGAGCCCGCTTTGCTTCGCTCCAGAGCGACACGTTGAACGCTAACGGGCTGCACACGATCATCTATCGGTCCCCCGACGGCCTGAACTTCGATGCCAGCGCGCAGTTCACCGCTGGCAAGATGGGCGCGATCTTAAATATGCGCGATGTCACAACGCAGGATCTGATCGATCGGCTCGATCAATTCGCGAAAACACTGATCGACGAAATCAACGCGCAGCATGCGCTGGGCTTCGACTTGACCGGCGGGGCCGGGGGGGAGTTTTTTACCTCGCTGGCGACCCCGGCCGGCGCCGCGGCCAATGTCCACGTCGCTGCCGCTATCAGCGCCGATCCGCGGCTGATTGCGGCGGCGGCCGCAGCCGGCGCCGTTCCGGGAGACAACCGCAATGCGCAGGCGTTGGTCGGTTTGCAAACGACGAACTTCGCCGCGCTCGGCGGACTGACGCTGCAAGACAGCTTGCTCGGATTGGTCGGCGACGTCGGCGCGCAAGCGCAGAAGGCCCAGGCCCGGCTCGATTTTCATCAGGCGCTGCTGGCCCAGACCCAGGCGCGGCGGGAGTCGGCATCCGGCGTCAATATCGATGAAGAAATGACCAAGCTGATCCAGTTCCAGCGCGCCTTCCAAGCTTCCTCCATGCTGGTGCGCACCGCCGACGATCTCTATCAATCCTTATTGGATATGGTGAGGTAGCGGTGCGCGTAACGTCACAAACCATCGCACGGCAAGTCGCCGAAGGGTTGCAACGCGCCTACCAGCGCGTCGCCCGCGCCCAAGAAATCGTGACTTCGGGCCGGCGTATCAACCACCTGTCCGACGATCCGGTCGGCGCCAGCCGGGCCATGCGGCTACGCGGTTTCGAGGAGTCCCTGGCTCAATATCAGCGCAACATCGACTACGGCACGCCCTTCCTCGATCAGGCGGACTCGGTGCTCGGCGACGTCACCGAAGCGTTGACGCGCACTAAAGAGCTCGCGCTGGCGATGGTCAACGACACCAATTCGGCGACTGAACGGCATGCGGCCGCCAGAGAGATCCATCAGATTTTTCTCCAGGTCCGCGCCGAGGCCAACACCAAAGTGGAGAACCGCTTCCTGTTCGGCGGATTTCTCAACGGCTCGGCGCCGTTTGTGGAGGGGGCGGCCCGCGTAGATTATCTCGGCGACAACGGTGAGATCACGATTCAAACCAATCCGACGAGCACTCTGCCGATCAATCTGCAAGGGAGCGCGGTCTTTCAAGGCGCGGGGGTAGTGGGCGGCCAAGGCATCTTCGATGTGTTCCAGGACTTGGAGGCGGTGCTCGACGGTGGCGCCGCTGCCAACGCAATCACCCTCGGCGTCAATCTCGATGACGGTATCGCGGCGGGAAGCGGATTCTCCCTGGCCGATGCCGTCGGTACGGAAGCGCCGCCGGCGACGTTTCTCGGCGAAGCGAATTTTTCCACCGTCGTGACGGTTTTCGACGCCATCGGCCAAGCCCATAATTTGACTTTTCTGTTCGCCAAGACCGGCGCCACCACGTTCCAATATCGCGTCGTCGCCGACTCCGATGAAATCACCGGCGGCACGCCCGGCAATCTCTATCAGGTGGCGCCGCAAGGCACCCTGGAATTCAACGCCGACGGCACGTTCAATGCCGCCGGCAGCACGCTGACGGATATCACGCTGACCGGACTCGCCGACGGCGCCGCCGATATCACCATCGCGACCGCCGATCTGAGCTTTGCCGGCTCCACCCAGTTGGCCGCGCCGTCCGCCGTGCTCAAGCTGGCGCAAACCAATACCAATGGACTGCACGCGCAGCTCGGCCGGCTCGACGCCGCCATCGATCAGGTCTTAACCTTTCGCGCCGAGTTGGGCGCGCGCTTAAACAGCGCCAAGGTGGCGGGGGATGCGGCGGGCATGTTGAAAGACCGCACCCTGGCGCAACGCTCCCAGATCGAAGACGCCGACGTGCTGGTGGCCTATTCCGATTTCGCCCGCTATCAGCAGGCCTTTCAAGCGGCCATCCAATCGGCGTCCCAGATCATCCAGCCGAGCCTGCTCGACTATCTCAGCTAACGGTGGACGATGTTAATCCTAAGCCGCCGACCCGGGGAAAGCGTCACCATCGGCGATGATATCACGATCACCATCGCCGCCATCAGCGGCAGCCAGGTCCGGCTCGGCATCACCGCGCCACGGGAAGTGCGGGTGCTGCGGGAGGAAATTTACAAGGCGATGCAAGAAGAAAATCGCGCCGCCGCCAACGTTCCCGATTCAGGGAGGAAACTAGCAGATGCTCTCAAACGATTACAAAGCAAAAAGCCCGGCGAACCTGATAAGTAACCCGGCGGGGGCCGCCGTGGACCGTCTTACCGCCCTCGGGCTCCAGGACAAGGAGCTTTTCTTCCCCGCCGGCCTGCTCGGCTTCCCGGCTTGCCGGCATTACAAGATCGAGCCCTTCGAGCCGGGCGACGGCAGCGAATCGCCGTTCCTGCTGCTCAACGCGGTGGGTCATGAGCTGACGTTCCCGTTGATTCACCCGGCCTCCATGGGTCTCGACTATCGTTTTCCCAGGAGCGCCGAACTCCTGGCGGCCCTCGGCGCGCGCGCCCCCGAGGATTTGTTTCCGTTATTAATCGTCAGCGTGCGCGAAAAACTTGAAGAGATCAGCATCAATTTGCAAGGGCCGCTGATCCTCAACCCGATATCCGCGCTCGGCGCGCAGTTGGTATTGGAGGATCAACCCCTGCGCTATCCGTTGCTCAGACCGGAGGCCGCCGAGGATTTGATGCGTTCCTGCTGACCGCCGGTGTCGCTTAAGGAAGATTCGCCATGTCAAAAGCCGCCGCCGCAGAGATCGATTCGTCGTCGGTCCCGGATGCATGGCCCGGCGAGGACCTTTCCATTCAATATTCCGCCGGCGCGTGTTACCCCGCGGCACTGGAGCCCGAGATTCGCCTGATGACGATGATTATGGAAGATGCCGTCAATTGTTTTCAGCGCTTTGCCGGTGCTGACGGCAACCCGGACCTCGGCGAATTCCGCGACGCCGAGCGCTGGCTCTTTGGCGGCGAGAAGGATTGGATTTTCTCGTTTGAGAATATCTGTGCTTTCTTGGGACTGGACCCGCGCTATATTCGCGGCGGCCTGCGGCTGTGGCAAAGGATGAATCAACATCCCGATTTCGATGCCGGCGTGCGCCGCCAAGGCTACCGGTGCGGGCGCATCGGGCGTTCAAGAGCGAGCCCAAAGATCAGTTTGCCGCCTTGAGACCGCCGCCCCGACCCTTCGGTGCGAGCCCCGGCCTTGGCCGGGGGCTCTTACTCAGGATTCCGCCCCGCGGGCGCGCTGGCAGTGCCACGGGCTTGCCCGTGGGGATCCACAATCCGGCGCCATCCTGCGCTTTCGATGGTGCGCCACCGCGGGATTCCCAACCGCTTCTTCTTTTTGGTCTTCCGGGATTACTGTGAAAGACTATTCACCACAGAGACGCAGAGTTCACAGAGGTTATTTTCTACTCCCCTTTCTCCGCGACCTCAGCGTCCTTCGACAAGCTCAGGACAGACTCTCCGCGGTGCAATTTCCGAGTCCTTGCACTGAAATAGCGTTGGCCGGTTAGCCACACAGAAGCCTGAATATCCTTCTTTTTAAGAAAGTCGGCGAAATGGCGATTTTTATTCTGAGGAACCTATGCACCGCGTTGATAGATTGTTTGAGCGCGTCACCGAGCTGCCGTTTTCGCCGGTGGTCATCAAGATCCTGGAGTTGGCGCGGGAGGAGCGCGCGGGGGCGCGAGAGATCGCCAAGCTCATCGCCCAAGACCAGGGATTTACCGCGCGCTTGCTGAAAATCGCCAATTCCCCTTACTACGGTCAAGCTCGCCCGGTGACCACCGTCGCCCAGGCGGTTCCCGTGCTCGGTTTCGACACCATTTTCTCGCTCGCCTTGGCGCTCAATACTTTTACTTCAAATGCTCCCGACGACGGCGCGATCTTGACGTTGCGCGATTTGTGGGAGCACTCCATGAGCTGCGCCTGTTGGGCGAGGCAAATCGCCCGGCGCATCCGTTATCCCGCGCCTGAGGAGGCCTTTGTCGCGGGCCTGCTCCACGACATGGGGCAGGCGCTTTTCTACCGATATTTCAAGACTGAATTTCTCGAAGCGGTGATGAAAGCGTGGAGCGAAAAAGTCAGTTTGCTGGAAACCGAGCGCAACGTCTTCGGAGTGGACCATCAGAGCGCCGGGGCCGTAGTGGCGCAGCGCTGGAATCTGCCGCCGTTGCTGATCCAAACCATCGAATATCACCATCAGCCGCACGCTTTGCCTGAGGAGGTGGATGCCCGGGTTCACAAGACCGTTGCCATCGTTCACGTCGCGGACGTCCTGGCGCATGGCTCGCCGATCGGTCACGGCATCGAAGATAATTATTACGCCGTTGATGACGCCGTCTGGGCCTTTCTCCAGTTGCAGGAGGCGGATTGCCGGGAACTCAGCGAGTGCGTCATGTCCGAAGTCGAAGAGTTCCGCAAAATAATCGACGTGTCATCTAATTCCAGGTTGCTACGCGGTCAGCGCGAAGGACAAGCAGAACATCCCGCCGGCCGTTCTGCCGTTGTGCCGGTCAAATCCATACCCGCCAAGGCCGACGGGAAATCCTCCGCGGATTTCATGCAATCGGCCGACGCCGAAGCCTTTGCCCGCGTCATGGAAGCGGGCAAGCAGCTCTCGCTCCTCGCCGGCCTGGACGACATCTATCCCAATATCGTGGGGCAAGCGACGATGCTGCTCAATGTCGAGGCGGCGCATCTTTTCTTGCCGCGGGACAATGGGTTGGAGATCGCCGGCGCCGCGGGTCTGAACGAGCTCAGGGGAAAGATCGCCCCGATGGAGCGGAGCCTTTCGGGCTGGGTGGCCAAGATGGGCGAGATGATGGTGCTGCCGGACATCGAGAAAGCCGCTGCGTCATGGGAAAAGGAATTCTTCAAGGCGGTCGGTTTTCGCGCCCATCTATTTTTACCGGTGGACTGGGCCGGCAATAGGCTCGCGGTGCTCGGGTTGCATGCGCGGGCGCAACGGCGCTGGACGGCGCGCGAGACTGCGATGGCCAAGGCTTTCGCCGATTTCGTGGCGGTGGCGCTGGAGAACGCGCGCCTTTACCGCGAAGCCGAAGATCGGGTAAAAACGCTGGCGGAGCTCAACCGCAAGCTCGAGGAAGCGCTGCACGTCAAGTCCCGATTCCTCGCCACGATGTCCCACGAGCTGCGCAGCCCGCTCTTCGTCATCACCGGATACGCGAGCCTCATCGCGGAGCAGGTGTTCGGCCCGCTGCCCGCCGAGTTGTCCGATGCCGCGGCGAAGATCATCAAGCAGGCCAACGGCCTGATTACTCGGATCACCCAAATTCTGGAAATTTCTCAACTCGACGCCGGAACATTTATATTCCATCACGACTCCTTCGACTTCACAGAGTTCCTCACCGAGGTCTCGCAGCAGATGGGGAATTTGATCGGCGACAAACCGATAATCTTCGAGGGCCGTTACAGTGACGAACCCATTGCGGTCGTCTCGGATCGCCCGCGGCTGTCGCAGATTCTCGGTCATATTCTCGACAATGCGGCAAAATTTACCCAACAGGGAAAGATCGTCCTCAACGCCGCCCCCAGCCAGGACGGCGTGGAGATCATCGTCGAGGACAGCGGCATCGGCATCGATCCGGAATATCAAAAAATCATCTTCGACGATTTTCGCCAGGTGGAAGAAGAAGACAACCGGCGTTACGAAGGCCTGGGGCTGGGACTCCATTTGTCGCGCCGGATGCTGGAACTTCTGGGCGGCAAGATCAGCCTTGAAAGCGAACTCGGCAAAGGATCTCGCTTCCGTCTCTGGCTTCCCCGCGGCGATATTACCCGAGCCAGCGAAAACCCAGTTTAGCCGAACCTCGGGATGAAACGCTGGCTCACCCTTTGCATTTCCTGCGATGCGAGTTCGTAAATCGACGGTCTATGCCGATTTGCGCGTCAATTTCCAGACCGGTCGTCAAAAACCTGACGGCACCGTCCGACCGGGAGGAGTCTTGCTTGCTGCCGTGCGGATTTGCCGGCTGAGGGGGAAGCGTGACGACGAGGATAAGCCGATGAAAATGCCCAACGATGTGCTCAAGGACAAGGTCGTCTTGGTGACCGGCGGTACGGGTTCCTTCGGAAAACAGTTCGTCGAAACGGTCCTAAAGAACCACGCGCCCAAAAAGTTGATCATCTTCAGCCGCGACGAGCTCAAGCAATTCGACATGGGCCAGCGCTTCAACGAGCAGCGCTACGCGTGCATGCGCTACTTCATCGGCGACGTGCGCGACCGCGACCGCCTTTACCGCGCCATGGACGGCGTCGACATCGTCATTCACGCCGCCGCGCTCAAGCAGGTCCCGACGGCGGAATACAATCCCATCGAAGTCATCAAGACCAACGTGCTGGGGGCCGCCAACATCATCGACGCAGCCATCGACCGCAACGTAAACCGGGTGATCGCCCTGAGCACGGACAAGGCGGCCAATCCGATCAATCTCTACGGCGCCACCAAGCTTTGTTCCGACAAGCTCTTCGTCGCCGCCAACGGGTACTCCGGCCACCACGGCACCAAGTTCAGCGTGGTGCGCTACGGCAACGTCATGGGGAGCCGCGGCAGCGTCATTCCATTTTTTCAGCAACTGCGCTCCACCGGCGTGCTGCCGGTCACCGATCCGAAGATGACCCGCTTCTGGATCACCCTCGAGCAGGCGGTCGGCTTCGTTTTGGATTGCCTCCAGCGTATGCGCGGCGGCGAGGTCTTCGTGCCCAAGATTCCGAGCATGAACATCGTCGACCTGGCGCGGGCCATCGCGCCGGAGTGCCGCCTCGACGTCATCGGCGTTCGGCCCGGCGAAAAACTGCACGAGACCATGGTGCCGGAAGACGACGCGCGCAACACGGTGGAGTACGACGACTATTTCGTCATTCGTCCTCATGCCGCAAACGGCAACCGCCGCGCCGGCTGCAACGGCGGCAAGCGCTGCCCGGAGGGGTTTCGCTACAGCAGCGACAACAACTCCCGCTGGCTCTCGGTGGAAGAGCTGCAACGTCTGGTGGAAAGTCATGAATAGCGCATTGGCCATCGACGGCGGCGCGCCGGTTCGAAAAACCCTCTTGCCTTACGGCCGCCAGACCATCGACGAACACGACATCCAGTCGGTGGTTGAAGTCTTGCGATCGGACTGGCTGACTACCGGCCCCAAGGTCCGCGAATTCGAACGGGCTTTCGCCCGGGCGCTGGGCGCCGGCGAAGCGGTGGCCGTGAGCAGCGGAACCGCGGCGCTTCATGCGGCGATGCACGCGCTCGGCGTGGGCCTCGGCGACGAAGTGATCGTTCCCGCGCTCACCTTTGCCGCCAGCGCCAATTGCGTCGTCTATCAGGGCGCGACACCGGTTTTCGCCGACGTTGATTCCCGCACGCTGCTGATCGATCCCAAAGATGTCAAAGCCAAAACCACGCCGCGCACCCGCGCCGTCATCGCCGTGGACTACGCCGGCAAACCCTGTGACTACGATGCCCTGCGGGAAATCACCGGGCGCCATGATCTGGCGTTGGTCGCCGATGCCTGCCACTCGCTCGGCGGGAGCTACAAGGGACGCCCGGTGGGAACACTGGCAGATTTGAATGTCTTCAGTCTCCATCCGGTGAAAGCCATGACCACCGGCGAAGGCGGCATGATCACGACGGAAAGCTTTGATTCGGCGTATCGAATGCGCAGTTTTCGCAACCACGGAGTCACCTCCGACCATTGCCAACGCGAAAAACAAGGCTCTTGGCTCTACGACATGGTTGATCTCGGTTACAATTACCGGCTGAGCGACTTGCAGTGCGCGCTCGGTCTGAGCCAATTGTCCAAGGTTTCGGAATTTGTCGCCCGCCGCCGCGCCATCGCCCGGAGCTACGACAAAGTCTTCTCCCCTATGGCCGGAGTCCGCGCCGTGACGGTTCGTCCCGGCGTGGAATCCGCCTACCATCTCTACGTCGTCCGCTTGGAGCCGGATTTCTTGAGCACGGATCGCGGGCGGGTCTTTGCCGCGCTGCGCGCCGAGGGGATCGGTGTCAACGTCCATTATCTGCCGGTGTACCTGCACCGCTTTTATCGGGAGCGCTTCGGCACCGGACCCGGACTCTGTCCCAGGGCGGAAGCGGCCTACGAGGTCATTTTGTCCTTGCCGATGTTTCCGGCCATGAGCGACCAGGATGTCGAAGATGTGATTCAAGCCCTGTGCAAGGTAGTCAGCCATTATGCGATCGACACGCGATCTGCCGCCGTTGCTGCTACGCGCTGACGCGGATGCGCGCCGCGGCACCGGCCACGTCATGCGCTGTTTGGCGCTGGCGCAGGCCTGGCGAGCGCGCGGCGGCGCCCCCGTTTTTGTCAGCCGTTGCGATAGCGCGGCCCTGCGCGAGCACATCTCATCCACCGGCGCCGAGCTTATTTCTCTAGCGCCGGGCGATTCCGTGGAGGCCGACATCGAGAACACGCTTGCCCAACTGTCGAGGCGGGAGGCCGCCTGGTTGGCGCTCGACGGTTATGACTTCAGTTTGGCGCAACAGCAGGCGCTAAGAGGCGCCGGCCATCCGCTACTGGTTATCGATGACACCGCCCATCTCGACCGCTACTGCGCCGATATTCTGCTCAATCAGAATCTCGGCGCCGCCGCGCTGAGCTATCGGTGCGATCCCCAAACCACGCGGCTTTTTGGGCCGCACTACGCGCTGCTGCGGCCTGAGTTCGCGCACTGGCGCCGTGGCTTTCGCGACGTGCCGGAGCTGGCGCGTAAGATTCTCGTGACGCTAGGGGGCAGCGATCCGAATAATTTCACCGCGCGGGTTATCGACGCGTTGGCTCAACTGGACACTGCGGGCCTGGAGGTCCGGGTCGTGGTGGGGCCGGCCAACCCGCATCTGCCGGAGCTCAGAGAGCGAGCCGACACGCTAGCGCCGCAGATCCAACTCCTAAGCCGGGTCTCTGATATGGCCGAGTTGATGGCGTGGGCCGACCTGGCGGTGTCCGCCGGTGGCACGACCTGCTGGGAGCTTGCCTGTCTCGGCCTGCCGGCGCTGATCGTGATCATGGCCGAGAACCAAAGGGGCATCGCCGAGGAGCTGGATGCGATCGAAGTAGTTCACAACCTCGGCTGGGATGATGACGTTTCCGTCGAACGGCTCGCCGCCGCGGTCAATGTTCTCCAACATGACTTTTCATGGTGTTTACGAATGAGCGAGCAGGGTAGAGCTTTGGTGGACGGGTGGGGCGCGGAGCGAGTGGCGCAGGCCCTCTTCGAGGACTCGTGCAGGAGGGCCGCCTGACCCTGGCTCCATTTTACCGACAAGTTAGGCATGGAACCGTCATGTACAATAGCATAAACAGCAGCGACGTGCAGATTCGTCCCGCCAACAAAGACGACGCTTACTGTTTGTGGCAGTGGGCCAATGACCCGGTAACCCGTCGCCATTCGTTCAATCCCGAACCGATTCCGTGGGCGACGCATGAAGCCTGGTTCGCGGCCCGGCTTTCCTCGCCCGACACTCGGCTGTGGATTCTGGAGCTTGACCGGGTGCCCGTCGGTCAGATTCGTTACGACCGCACGGATGCGAGCACGGCCCAAATAAGTTTCTCGGTTGCGCCAGACTCCCGGCGCAGGAATCTCGGAACGAAGCTGCTTTGCTTGTCGGCGGACTTGGCCGGCCGAGAACTCGGCGTACGGCGCAGACAGGGGGTTACTTTCGAAGAAAACCTTGGGTCCATCAACGCTTTCGTGAAGGCGGGTTTCGAACTCGCGGAGCAGAGGGAGATCGCGGGTCACGGCTGCTTGATTTTCCGGCGAGCCTGTCGCCCCGAGTCCAACGGAGAGTCCGGCAATGTCCTTCATTGAAATCAACGGTCGAAGGATCGGACCGGATTGTCCTGTCTATATCATCGCCGAGATGTCGGCGAATCACGGACAGAACTTTGATCAAGCCGTGGATCTCGTCAAAGCAGCCAAAGTCTGCGGAGCGGACGCGGTCAAACTACAAACTTACACGCCGGATACTCTGACCATCGATTGCGACAGCGAATGTTTCCGAATTCAGGGAACGCTCTGGGACGGCCGTAATCTGTATGAACTTTATAAAGAGGCGTTCACGCCGTGGGAGTGGCGGCCGAAATTGAAAAGGGTCGCAGATGAAGTGGGGCTGGATCTTTTCTCGACTCCCTTCGATGACAGCGCGGTGGACTTTCTGGAAGCGATGGGTGTGCCGGCGCACAAGATTGCATCCTTCGAAAATTGCAACATTGCGCTGCTGCGCCGAGTCGCCCGCACGGGAAAGCCGATCATCGCGTCCACCGGCATGGCGACCCTGGCGGAGATGGATGAGCTGGTCCAGACGATCCACGCTGCCGGTGGTGAACAACTGGCGTTGCTAAAATGCACGAGTGCTTATCCGGCACCACCGGAGGAAATGAACTTGCGCACGATTCCCCACTTGGCGTGCGCGTTTGATGTGCCCGTGGGTCTGTCCGATCACACCTTAGGCTCGGCGGTCGCTGTTGCTGCCGTGTCGCTCGGCGCCTGTATCATTGAAAAACACTTCACATTGTCTCGCGAATCCACCGGGCCTGACAGTGCCTTTTCGTTGGAACCGCACGAGTTCAAAGCCATGGTCGACGGCGTGCGCATGGCGGAAAGCGCGCTAGGGGAGGTGCATTACGGTCTTAGCCCGGCGGAAGAAAAAAGCCGAGGCTTTCGCCGCTCTCTGTTTATTGTGGAGGATGTGAAGGCGGGCGAAGTTCTTACGCGGCGCAATGTTCGCTCGATTCGTCCCGCGGACGGGTTGCACCCTCGCTACCTGGACAAAGTTTTGGGTTGTTGCGCGGCACACGACATCCTGCGCGGCACACCGTTGGTTTGGGAAATGGTTAGACAGGGAAACGCGGTGCCATCGGGTTTTGCGCAGAAGGGGCTGAATGGAAGCCCAGGATAATATTTTCGCAAGATCGGAGGGAGACCGCTGGTTTGAACGCAATCGTGGCGCGCTTCAGACCTTTAATCCCGCCGACGATATGCCGTTGAAGCTCATGGAATTCTACGAGTTGCGGCCTCGATGCGCGCTTGAAATCGGCGCGGCCAATGGGTTTCGCTTGGCCGCAATTCAACGGCGTTTTGGCGCCCGGGTGGTTGCCGTCGAATTATCAGAAGAGGCCGTGGAGGACGGCAAATCGCGGTTTCCACTCGTGACTTTCGTCCGTGGAACAGCGAGCTCGGTTCCGGTGCAGGAAACGTTCGATATCGTTATCGTCAACTTTGTCTTTCACTGGATCGATCGTCTCAATCTGCTGCGGACAGTGGCAGAGATTGACCGGTTGCTGCATGACGGCGGCTTCCTCATAATCGGAGATTTTTATCCCTCGAATTATGTTCAGGTGCCGTATCACCATTTGCCGACGGGTAGTGTGCAAACCTACAAACAAAACTATGCGGAGGTGTTTCTATCATCGGGGCTTTATCATCCCGTTTGCCTCATGACCGCGCACCACGCCTCCAAGAAGCCGGACGCGGAAGTGAGTGAAGGGGAAAGAATCGGAACGTGGCTCCTGCGCAAGGAAATCCAAAGTCATTACATCAGCTCTGAAATCAACGGGAATCATGGGTAATCCGGTCGGAAAGATATTCCCAAGTTTCTTGGTGGTCGGGTGCGGTTCTATTGGACGGCGCCACGCGCGCAACCTGCTCAGCCTGGGCGCGCGAGAGATCGCGGTTTTCGACGCTTCACCAGAGCGACGCAACCAGCTGGCTTGCGAATTCGGCGTGGATGCTGTCGAGAATCTTGAGCAGGGTTGGGAGCGCAAGCCGGATGTTGTCATCATCGCGCTGCCGACTTCTCTTCATGTCTCTTTGGGTCTGGAGGCCGCCCGGCGGGGCTGTCATCTGTTTGTCGAAAAGCCGTTATCCGATCGGTTAGACAACGTCGAGGATCTACTCGAGATGGTGCGCCAACAGGAGTTGGTGACCCTGGTGGGATGTAACATGCGCTTCCATCCCGGCCTGGTTGCCATAAAAAGACTTCTCGATGAGCAGGCTGTGGGACGTATCATCGCCGCCAGAGTCGAAGTCGGCCATTATCTTCCCGATTGGCACCCCCGGGAGGACTATCGCCAAGGCTACAGCGCGCGAAAAGAGCTTGGCGGCGGAGTGATTCTCGATGCGATCCACGAGATTGACTACATTCGCTGGCTGCTCGGCGAGGTGGCCGTTGTCACCTGCCTGGCAGGAAAATGCAGCCGGCTTGAAATCGATACAGAGGATGTCGCTGCAATGCTGCTGCGGTTTGAGAACGGCGCAGTGGGCGAGATCCACCTCGACTATGTCCAGCGCGCTTATAGCCGGACCTGCCAAATTATCGGCGAGGAGGGGACGATTCATTGGGATTACACGGCCGGCACGGTCCGTTGGTATCTGGCAAGGGACAAGATCTGGCACTCGCTGACGAATCCGCCGGGCTGGGAGCCCAACGAGATGTATGTCGACGAAATGAAGCACTTTCTCAAGTGCCTGGCGGGAAGCGAACCCCCGGCACTGAATGTGTTCGAGGCAGCTCGCGTCCTGAAAGTTGCACTTGCCGCCAAGCATTCGGCAGCCAAACAACACTGGATAGAACTTAGAGGCGCCGGATGAGGTGGCCGAACGTAGTTGCCATCATTCAAGCCCGCATGGGTTCGACTCGACTGCCGGGCAAAGTCTTGGCGGATATCGCGGGACGACCCATGCTCTGGCACATCGTTGGTCGCGTGCGTCGAGCATCAACAGTGGGCCGGGTTGTCATTGCGACCTCGACCGCCCGAGCGGACGACCCGGTTGAAGAGTTTTGCCGAGCCCATGAAATAGCATGTTTTCGTGGCAGCGAAACGGACGTGCTGGATCGTTACTATCAAGCGGCCAGGGAGAGCGCGGCAGATACCGTCGTGCGCGTTACCGGCGATTGCCCCCTGATCGACCCGCAAGTCATCGATCGGGTCGTCGCTGTCTTTCTCGCAGAAGAGTGTGATTACGCGACCAACACATTTCGTTATACCTATCCCGACGGACTGGACACCGAAGTGTTTTCTTTCGCTGCTTTGGAGTCGGCCTGGCGACAAGCGGCGCGACCCGCCGAGCGGGAACACGTGACTCCTTATTTGAAGACGTCAGGTCTCTTTCAAGTGCGCAACGTCGAGAATGAGATCGATCTTTCGAAACGAAATCTGCGCTGGACCGTAGACGAGCCGTCTGATCTGGAGTTTGCGCGCGCTGTCTACGCGCGTTTGGGGAGCTGCGGGGTTTTTGGCTATCGCGATGTTGTTCGTCTGCAGGAGGAGGAACCGGATTTGTATCAAATCAATGCCGGCAGGACTTGCAACGAAGGACACTACAAATCGCTGGTCACCGATTCAGCCATACCGCCCAGGCGGCAAGTATTGACACGATCTCACGAGCTCAAGGCAAGGGCCGAACGATTGATTCCCTCTTGCACGCAGACTTTCAGCAAGGGGCCCACGCAATTTGTCCAAGGCGTGGCGCCGGTTTTTCTCGCGCGCGGTCAAGGAAGCCATGTGTGGGATGTGGACGGGAACGAATACATCGATTATCCGATGGGGATCGGACCCGTAATTCTGGGGCACAATTATCCGGCGGTGACAGAGGCCGTCCAACGGCAGTTACAAGAGGGCAGCGCGTTTTCGTTGCCGCATCCGTTGGAGGTGGAGGTGGCTGAGCTTCTCAGCGAAATTATCCCTTGCGCGGAGATGGTCCGTTTCGGCAAGAACGGTTCCGACGTTACCTCTGCCGCGGTGCGAGTGGCCCGCGCGTATACTGGACGCGATCTCATCGCGTGTTGCGGCTACCACGGCTGGCAGGACTGGTACATCGGCACCACGACGCGCCGGCTCGGTGTGCCCCAGGCGGTGCAAGCTTTGACCCTGACCTTCGAATACAACCATCTAGAGAGTCTCAAGCGGCTCTTCGCCGAACATCCCGCTCAGATCGCCGCGGTGATCATGGAACCCATCGGTGTTGAGGAGCCTCGGGATCAGTTTCTTCAGGAAGTTCAGAAGCTGGCGCAACGGGAAGGCGCGCTGTTGGTCTTCGACGAGGTGGTTACCGGCTTTCGCGTGGCCTTGGGCGGTGCCCAGGAGTATTTCGGCGTGACCCCCGATCTCGCCTGCGTCGGCAAGGCGATGGGCAACGGTCTTCCGATCTCCGCCATCGTCGGAAGAAAAGAAATCATGGCGCTTTTCGACGAGGTGTTTTTTTCATTTACCTTCGGCGGCGAAGCGATTTCACTCGCCGCAGCCAAAGCGACTCTCGAAGAGATGCGCGAAAAAAATGTTGTGGCCCACTTATGGGAACAAGGACAGCGGCTGAAGGACGGCTATCACGTTTTGGCGCGGGAGCACGGGGTCGCGAACTACACACAGTGCGCCGGCTTGCCGCCGCACACCGTGGTCATGTTCAAGGACGCCCAAGGGCGGGAGTCGCTCGAGATGAAAAGCCTTTTTATGCAGGAGTGCTTGAAACGCGGCATCCTCTTTTCCGGCGTGCAAAATACCTGTTTTAGCCACAGCCCGGCGGATATCGATACGACGCTCAGGGTTTATAACGCGGCAATGGAGATTCTCGCCGATGCCATCCGCCACGGAACAGTTAGAGAAAAACTTGAAGGCGAACCGGTGCAGCCGGTTTTTCGTCGAGCCTAAACGATAAAGGGGTTTAATCATGGGCAAAAAACACAGGAAACAGCGGCACGAGACCGTTGTCGAAAGATTGGTAGAACAAGCGGGTTCGGCATCAGGGGCTCAATTGACGGGAAAGCGACCGACGGTTCTGTTTGCCGTCGGCGACGCGGACTACGGCTATACCGAAGGTAAGATCTTGCGCTTGGCGGCGCGGATCGGCGTCCAGAGCGGGTGGAATGTCAAGGTCGTGACCCACGATCAGGAGACGCTACAGGGGGGCAAAAAATTTCCATTGGACGTCCAATTCGTAAACATTGAGTCCCCTGGGGTGACGGTAGAGGAACGACTCCGTACAACAGACGAGATGATTCGAGAAACTGCCAACATCGATATTCCGGGGAGCACGCTTCCTCTGTGGAAGGTGTTGGCTATGGATGATTTCCTCAGTTCGCTGCAACTGTTCGGCGCCCAACCGACGGATTCTTTAAAGGGAGAGGCGGTGATCGTTCCCCTCATGGCCGTCGATAACAATACGCGGGCAGCCTGCGGCCTCTACATGTGGATGGTTTCCGAGGCGCGGCGAATGGGCATCCCTGTCGTCGCATTGGAAGTGAGCCCTTTGGGCAACAAATACACGTTGAGTCACCTTCCAGCCGATCATTATGCTGTCAAAACGGAATGGTCCAAGGAATTCCTGGTTCGCGAAGGGCTGGCGCGGCCCCACCAGGTATCCGTGCTGAGGTGGGAAGAGAGCTATTGTCTGTGGCCGGGTCAGGATGAGTACACCGAGGCCTATATAGAGCGTGAGACGAAAATGCGGGAGATGCTGAACCTCGCCAGGGACGAGTTTGTCATTCTCATCCCCCATCACGTTGCCTTTCTTTGGGAAACTCGAAAGATCCTCGAGGCATTGGCCCAGGTCAAGATCCCAGTGACCGTGGTCATTCGCGTCGACCCGCGCACGATGCGGCGACAATACCCGGAGCGCGAAATCGTCCTGCAAACCTATGGAAAGGAAATTCGCCGCCTGCATCGGGTCGTCATCGACGAACGGATCGGGGTCGGCTTGCTGCTCCAACTCGCGGACCTCGTCGTTGCCCCCTTCGCTGGCACGACCACCGAGCGGGCTTCGCTTTGCCGGAAACCCACGATCGTCTGCCAAGCCATGGGACAGGAAGGGTTCCGGGGCGAGTTTTCTTATTGGGAACCCAGGCCGGAAAAAATTCCGCAGCTCATCCACTGTTGGAACGAAAAGGGTTGGCTGACGCGTGCTCGATTGGCTCGCATTTCAGAGGCACTCGTTCATGATACGGCTAAGTCCGCGCTGCGGGAGGAATCACCCGTGACAGATCTCAAAGATTCCATCAGTGAAAATGTGGACTTGGTCACACTTGGCATAACGGATTTACTCTAGGAGATCACATGAGTAGTTTATCAGGGAAAAAAGTTCTCTGTTTTATCGCGCTGCCACACCATAACCGCTTCCTTGTTCCAATCATGGAGGCGTTGGCTCAGCAGGGCATGGACGTTGTTTATTTTACCGCGGCCGCTGAGGGGGCGTTTGAGATTACGCTCAATCAAGCCAATTTGCCGTATCGTCACGTCCTCGATTACGCGACAGCGGATACGGCGGATTGCGTCGCGGCGGCCATGCGCGAACTGCGGCCAGTGCTCCAGGATAAGATGCTCAGCAACCGCGCCCTCCAGTCGGTCCCTATGGTTATCCACGACAAAGTGATTCGAGCGGCGGTGGAGAACTTCTATTGCCTGAAGCAAATGTTGGAGGTCGAAAAGCCGGACTTGTTGTTTGCGCTGCACGAGCTCAATCCGTGGGGAAAAATTCTGGGTTATATTTCCCATGTCCACAGGATTCCCTATTTTACACTGCAGGAGGGGCTGTATTACGCCGACATTCACTACTACCGCTTCCATACCGACTACTCGACCGCTTGTATAGTTTGGGGCCAAGAATGCCGCGAGATCTTGCTCAAGGCGGGTTGCAGCGACGGCAGAATCTATCCGCTTGGGAACACGCATATATGGGACGCAAAGAAAGAATTCATGGACCCAGCCGTAGTGCACCGCACGCGCTCCGCTCTGGGCATCGCGCCCGAAAAGAAAATCATACTCTTCTTGATGTCGCACTCGCACTACCGCTCGTTCGAAGCTCAGCCTTTTCTTCGTTGGATGAGAGAACGCGGGGACATCATAGCGGTTCTTAAATGGCATCCCGCCACTGGCAAGGAGATTGTCGACCGGGCCCTGGAAAATCTTAAGGACAATCCATTAGTCCTATCGGTTGACGGCGTCGACACTTACGCGTTGATCGGCGCGAGCGAGGTTTGCGTTACAGTGGGCAACTCGACCACCGGGTTGGAGGCCCTGGTTTTTGGCAAGCCGTTGATCGAGGTTCGCCTTCCCGATCAGCCCTATTCTTATACGCTGCAGGGCGTGGCTGAGCAGGCCATGGGCTTCGAGGACATGAGCGAAAAGATCGAAACGATCCTTTCCCGTGGTTTGTCCGCGGAAACAGCGGCAAACGGTGAACGCTACCTCAACCGCAATTTTGCCTACCGGGATGGGAAAACCATGGAACGAATCGTGGATCTGGTTGCGGAGTCGCTCGCGGCGCGGAGCGCCGGGCCAAATACGCAACTGGCGTCATCCGGTCGGATCAGCGTGCCTTGTTCCATCGTTCTTCCGGTCGATGACGTGGCGCCGGAAGCTCTGCTGGCCACACTGGAAGCGATCTCAACCCGTTCGGCCCCGGAGCTTTACGAAGTGCTGATCGTCGATTGCGCGATGGGTCAGGAGACAAAGGGGATACTCGCATCGCTGGGCGGGGACGTGAGGATTCTTATCGGGAAGCCCGATTGGGATTACGGCGCTGCTTGTAACGAGGCGGTGAAGGAAGCCAGGGGCAAATATCTGGTTTTCTTAAAACCGGGTCTGGTTCCAGAACAGGGCTGGTTGGAAGGATGGCTCGATGTTGCCGAAAAAGAATCCGACTTTGGCGTCGTCGGCGGGCAAGTTCTAAACCCGAATGGCTTGCTCTGGCACATCGGCCTAGCTTTTGATGTCAACCAGAGACCCTTTTCAATTTACCGCATGCTGCCGCGCGAGTTTTCCGGCGCCCTAAGACAACGAGAGTTCAAAGCGCTGGAAGTCCCTTTTCTGATCTCTCGTGAGCTGTTTTGCCGCCTGGGGGGATTCAACCCCGCTTTACGCAATCGTTTTGAGGACGTGGATCTTTGTCTGGCTGTGAAGCAGGCGGGTTTGAGAGTTCTCTATACTCCTCGTAGCGCAATGACCCGCCAGGTCGCCAGTTGGCAGCCTGAGCCAGAGCAAGATCGGTCCAGCCGGATTTACTTCTATTCAAGATGGACAGGCTCGCTGTGGCAAGATGATGAACGTTACCTTAAAGAGGACGGATTAACTCACGACGCGCTTAGCCGTTTATACCGGGAACTGGCTGGTCGGGTGGCAGTCGGAGCGGGGAAGGTGGTTCTCTCTGCCCCTGCGGGTGTTTCATAGCAGTCGGTGGCTCGTCTCGGAAGATTGTCCTAAGTAATCCTCTACCTATCCATAGACTCTGCGCTTGGTGTATTTGCCTGCGGTGGTCCGCCTTATAGATCGCCTCCCTGGCACGCCGGGTTTCGAACTTTTCCGATCCCAGCCCAATTTCAATTAAAGACTCTCAAAAGTCTACCGATATGATTTTTAACGGGGAAAGGACGCCCCGTAATAAAATCTCAGGGAGGAAAAAATATGGCTCTTATTATCAACACTAACATCTCGGCCCTCACGGCCCAGCGCAACTTGACGCGCGCGCAGGGAGGGTTGGAGAGGTCGATTCAACGGCTCTCGACGGGTCTCCGTATTAACGGCGCCGTCGATGATGCCGCTGGTATGGCGATATCGGATCGGTTGACCGCGCAGATCCGAGGTCTCAATCAGGCGGTAAGAAACGCCAATGACGGCGTGTCGGCCTTCCAAACGGCGGACGGATCGCTGAACGAAGTCTCGAACCTGCTCCAGCGGGCTCGTGAGTTGGCGATTCAATCGGCCAACGACTCCAACAGCTCCAGCGACCGCTCATCCTTGAACGCCGAGGTGAGCAACATTCTGGCTGAGTTGGACCGGTTGGCGAGCACGGTGCAGTTCAACAACAGAAAGTTGCTCGACGGCACTTTTAGCAACGCGCAGTTTCAGGTCGGCGCCAACGCCTACGAAACCGTGACTATTTCCATAAGCAGCGTGAACACGGCCGACCTTGGCGCCAAGACCCTTCAGGGCGCCGCGGTGAGCAGCACGGCATTGGCCGGCCTGACGAGCTCCTCCACCCTTACCGTCAACGGTCTCTCGGTGACGATCGGCGCGCAAGATGGCATCGAAGGTGTCATCAACGCGATCAACAACGAGTCGGGCAATACCAAGGGAACGGCGATAAAGAATAACCAGACAGTTGTTGTCGATTCCGGATTTGTCGCGCTGACAACGGCCGGCGCCACGCAGACGCTGACCATGAATAGCGTTACTATATCTCTCAGCACCGGCAATGCCGACGCGAATTCGACTTTTATCGCTACGGTCAATGGTTTCACCAACCAGACCGGCGTCGTCGCCGCGACCAATTCCGTGGGTATCACGTTTACGCGCGCTAGCGGCGGGACGATCGCCTTGTCGGAAACCACGGCCAGTGTGGGTGTGGGTGACGTGGTGGCAAGCACCGCTTCGCGTACATTCAACGCCGGGTTTACGTTGAGCGTTGATCTCGATAAGAGTTTGACCGTAGTGTCGTCTGCCACAGGCGATGCTCTTGGCTTCACGACAGGCGTTGTCAATACGACGGTGACTTCGAAGCAAATCAACGGGCTCAGCATCTCGAACGTTTCGGGCGCCAACGATGCGATCTCGACTATTGATTTCGCTCTTAGCCAACTCAACCGGGTTCGGGGCGATATCGGCGCGGTTCAGAACCGGTTCTCTTCCGCGATATCGAGTCTCAGCGTGGCCTCTGAGAACCTCTCCGCCGCTCGTTCGCGGATCCAGGACGCCGATGTGGCATTGGAGACTGCTGAGCTAACCAGGAGCCAGATCCTGATCCAGGCCGGTGTTGCGGTTTTGGCGCAAGCCAACCAGTTGCCATCGGTAGCGCTATCGCTACTCGGCGGCAGATAGCAGGGAGAAAGCTAAACCAGCGGGGGAGAGCATCGAGCTCTCCCCCGTCCTCCTAAGGATGGGGGGGTAACATGACAGTGTTTGCGATCTCATCCGAGATGGGCCAAGCCGCGCAACCCGCTGCGCAGCAGGCCGATAGGGGCTCCGCGAAAAGCGGAGCCGCAGCAAAAGGGGACGAGGCGCGGCGGCAAGAGTTGGCGGCGCTCACCAAAGCGAAGCCCGAGGCGACGGCAAATACGGCGCAAAATCCACACCCGGTGATCAACGGTCTCGGCCTTGGCGTGGAATTTTCCACCGACAGGGAAACCGGAGAGGTAATCCGGCAACTTCCGCCCAAAGAGCTGGTTGCTTTCTTGCGCCAATTTCAAAAGAACGACGAGTTGTCGGCCGGGCTGCTCTTGTCGCTCTGGTCGTAAGATTAGCTTCGGTTCAGCGTCGGTCGCCGCATTTGGTTTTCCGCTTTGGCATAGAGCGGCGAGCTGAAACTATTCTAGGGTATTCAGGCTTCTATTTCGCTAACATTGCCAACGCTACTTCAGTGCAAGAACTCGGAAATTGCACCGCGGAGCTCTTCGACACGCTCAGGGTGAGCGGCCTTCCTCCGCTCATGGTGAGCCTGTCGAACCATGTGAACTCCGCGTCTCTGGCGAATAGTCTTTCACGGTAATCCCGGAATACTTCTTTTCTAAAGAATTCCACGGGTGCCCCGATTCTAATCAATAGGTAACGCGTCATGGCAAACGTTCAATTCGGCGGTCTCATAACCGGTCTCGATGTCAAGAGTCTGATTGCCGGCCTGATCAAGGCGGAGCACCGATCCGTTGACATCTTGCAAAATCAGAAGGTCCGCTACCAAGCGCAAGACGGGGTACTCACCGCTGTCGTCAGCGCGCTTGGAAAGCTCAAGAGCGCCGCGCAAGGTCTGTCGCTTCCGACGGATTTCACCAAGCGCTCCGCCGTGAGCAGCGACACGTCAGTCTTGACCGCGACGGCTGATTCTACGGCGGAGACCGGATCGAACAGTATTGTGGTGGATCGATTGGCCGCCGCTCGCATCGTCAAATCGACATCGTTTACGAGTGCCTCGGACGCCATCGGGACAGGCACCTTGACCATCACGGTGGACGGCACGAGCACTGCGATTACTGTCGATGCGACGAACAATACCTTAGCTGGCCTTAAGAGCGCGATTAATAGCTCCGGGGCGGCGGTTGCGGCCTCCATCGTCAATGCCGGAACTAGCGCCAGCCCCGATTACCGGTTAGTGGTGCAAAGCAAACAGACTGGGACTATCAATGCAGCGACCATTTCCGGAACGCTCGCCGGCGGCGCGGATCCATTTGCTGGTGGTGGCGAAGAAGTTCAAGCCGCGGCGGATGCTCTGTTCTCCGTCAATGGGCTTACCATCACGCGCAGTAGCAACACGGTCTCGGATGTTGTTACCGGAGTGACTGTTGTGCTGCTTCAAGAAGGAGATCGTGACGGAGTGGTCGAATCCACCGATGCGTCGGCTAAGGTGACGGTTTCGGTCGATAGCACTGCCATGAAGAGTTCCATCAAAGATCTGGCGGATAGTTTTAACACCGTCAACAAGATCGTCAACGATCAATTTACGCTCAATCCGGACACCAAGAGACAAGGAGCCTTGGCCGGCGATGCCTCTTTGCGGGGAGTGATCGCACGGCTGCGCAACCAGTTGTCCGCCGCCAGTCAGTCAGACGGAGGATTTAGGTATCTCTCCGACATCGGCATCAAGTTTCAGAAAGACGGATCCCTGACGCTCGATGAAGCTAAACTCAGTAGCGCGCTGGAAGAAGATCCCACCGGCGTCAGCAATCTGTTTACGCTTGTCCAGAACGGCATCGGCAAACGCATCCCGGACTCCATCGATGATTATGTCAGTTCCGTTGACGGGACATTGACGTTTCGGCAGAAGGGCCTAAGGACGAGCATCGATAACATCGATAAGAAGGTGGCGCGCGAAGAGTCCAGAATCGCCGCCATGGATGAGAGGCTGACCAAACAGTTTAGCGCCCTCGAACAAATGGTCAGCCAGTTGAAAGCCCAGGGCGATTACCTATCCCAACAAATGACCGCGCTGCAGAGGCGGTAGAATGGCATGAGGCGATGAGCAACGTAAGACAACTGCACGCATACAAGGAAAACCAAATCACCACGACCGATCCGGGCACGGTTCTGCTGATGTTGTACCAGGGCGCCATCGACGCAGTGGAGCGGGCCGCGGCGCATTTGGCCGAAGGTAGTATGGCTGAGAAGGGAATGTGCATCCTTCGCGCCAACGACATCATCAATCAGTTCCTGGCGAGTCTCGATTACGATGCCGGGGGCGAGATCGCGCAAAATCTCGAAGGACTGTACCGCTTCATGCTCGATCAAATTCTGTTAGCCAATGTCAATAACGACCCCAAGCCTTTGGTAACCGTGTCCGTCCTTTTGTCGACTCTTAAATCGGGCTGGGAGGAAGCCGTCGCTGCTCAGCGCAAGAATCTTGCCCAGGGAGCGGCATGAGTCACAGCGTGCTTGAAGAGCTTGAAAGGCTTTCCCAAGAGAGCCTCGGTCTTTTGCGCGAAACCGATTGGGACCTGGGGCAGCTCCAACAATGGGGCGCGCGACGGGAAGAAATATTCGCCCGGCTGCGCGCCGCGGAGTTTTCGCTCGGCGCCGGCGAACGAACCGCGACTCAAAGCCTGATCGCGGAAATCCTGAAAATCGACGCAAAAATCTTGGCTCGCTTGGAAGACCAGTGCTGTGATTTGCGCCAAAAGATAAACACCTCTGACCGTCTCCGCCGCAGCTATCCCGGAACCTCTTCCCACGCACCCTCATTGATTCAACGAGCGGTCTAGCCGTCCCGGTCCGCGCACAGAAAACGCGTTGGGTGCTGAAACTCCGACGCCGCCCGTCAAAACTATGTCGAAGTGTCCCGGGCCTGGGGCGGAAGTCCGTTCAAAGTTCAAGGGTTCAAAGTTCAAGGTGGGGAGAGGGGACATTGAACCTGGAACCTTGAACTGATATCAGGATGCTTTTTCACTCTTCCCATTTGCCAACTAGGCAATTTTTTCCCAGCCAGCCGGCAAAATCGTCTCAAAATCGCTTCAATCATTCATCCCCGCCTCGTGGCACAGTTTGTGCGGAACCAGCATTAATGCGGTCCGGGCATCTCCCCATGTTCACTGCCTAAACCACAGACCGCCGGGAGGGACTGTGTTCCAGGGCTATACTGTGCCCATCGCCGCGCTGGCGGCATTTGCGGCCGGTGCCTTTATCTGGGCCGGAATTTTTTGATCCAGCGTCATTGCTGCTTACGCTCGGCGGCCCGGCTTTTGTCACTTGGGTTTCTTATTCGAACGAGCAACTGCACGGTTTGCTTCTCGACGTTCGAGCTCTATTCAGCGAGACGCAATCACGGCTGGAGACCCATAGCGACGAATTGTCGCGCTTGACCCGGCTCTATCGCTTGGATGGGATCAGAGGCTTGGAAAACCAAGAAGGCGATCTTGCTAACCCGTTTTTGAAACGGGGCGTCGGCATGTTAGTGGACCTGTACAAAGAAGAGACCATTCGCATTCGGCTTGAGCGCGAATTCGCCGGCGTCATCGGCCGAAACGAATCCTCCCATCAGATTCTGCTCATGCTGGGGAAATTGCTTCCCGCATTCGGCCTCATCGGCACGCTCATCGGCATGGTCTTGTTGTTGCGCAATTTCACCGGACAGGATAGCCAGCCGCTGACGGCCGCGCTCTCGCTCGCCGTCCTGACGACCCTTTACGGCGCGGTGTTGACCAACGTCATAGTGGCGCCGCTGGCTGCGCGGTTCCATGCCGTAGCGACGGAGAAGGAAATGCAAATGAGACTGACAATGGAATGGGTGGTAACGATCGCCCGCGGCGAAACCGCGGCGTCGATGGCCGGCAACGCCCGAGGGTTTTTCCATTCCGCTGATGCACAGGCGCATCGAGGACGCGATTGGGCCCAGTTTGCTTTCGATCAGCATCGTTGAGCCTCATGTTATTGAAGTCGTCACAACGCCGTGCGGCTCAGCCTTCACCGGCGCCAGCCATCGAAGGGGGTTTCGCCCGGACCCGGCCTGGGGGGGGTTGGCCGGGCGACGATGCGGGCTGGCTGATTACGTTGAGTGACCTGACTCTGTTGCTTCTCTGTTTTCTCGTGCTCTGGTACGTGAACGAGAATAGGAAGAAGCCGATCGCTTCGCCGCCGACGGTGACTGCAAAATCCATCCCACCGGATAATTCCGTGCCGTCTCTGCTTCCGGCACTGCCGAATCCTGAGCAATGGAAAGAGTTGCGCAGCGACATCCAGCAATTTATCAGCGCGCTGAACCTGGACCGGGACATCGTGATCGAGGGCGCGTCAAACGAGATCTTGCTTTCTCTCAAGGACACCATTCCGTTCGAATCCGGGAAGGCCGAACTGCGCCCCGCCGCTTTTCCCATCCTCGAAAAGGTGGCGGCGATAGCGCATGAGCAAACGAGCGTTAATTTGGAAATCAGCGGTCACACCGATGACCGCCCGATCGCGACGACGATATTCCCGTCGAACTGGGAGCTTTCCGCCGCGCGCGCCAGCCGGGTTGGGCGTTACTTGATTGAACGAGGCGTCCCGCCGTCGCGCATCGCCGTGCAAGGCTACGCGAATCACCGGCCCCGGTTGCCGAATTCCGAAGCAGGCAATCGTCGCGGCAACCGTCGCGTCGAAATCCGGCTATACTACAATCCGGATACGAAGACGGCGCAGCCGCCAAGCGGCGCGGATGATCGACCATGAGTACGATCGATACAAATATTTTTTCGGCGCTGGAGCGGAGCGACATCAAGCGCTATCCAAACGAGATCGAAGGCGTCGCCCACCGCGGCACGGCAGCGCCCGCCGCCGCGCGGTCGGCGGGCTACCCCGATATCGCCTTGGAAATAGCGGCCCGGCCGAACGATTCCGCAACGCCGGCGCCGGCGAAATCCGAGAAGTCTTTTTCGTTATGGGAGCAGGAAAGTTTTGGTTTTCGCGACGTGCTGGACATCATCAATCCGCTGCACCATGTTCCCATCGTGGCAACGCTCTACCGCAATATGACCGGCGACAACATTGGCATGGCGCCGCGGGTTATCGGCGGCGCATTATGGGGCCGGATCGGCGGTTTCGTCTCGGGTGTCGTCAATGCAGTGGTCAGCTGGTTTACCGGTAAGGACATCGGCGACCATATCTACGGGGCGCTTTTCGGCAAACCGGGCGAGTCCGGCGATGGGACGGCGGTGGCACGGGCGGCTAATCCTCCGGCGGTCTTGTCGGGAAAGCCGCCGCTTACGCCGCAAGCAGCCGAACTGGTTTCGCCAGAGATCGTTCTCGTTCCTGAAAAATCTTCGGAAGCTCCAGCGGTGGCCGAGCCTCCTGCAATCCCAGACGCGAAAGAAACGTTGACATTATCATCGAAGCCTAATCTAGCGGCTTTGGCCGCGGCCGGGCGGCCATTCAGTCATCCTTATATGCGTACGCCCAAACGCGACGAGTCGGAAGACGATGCGCCGCGGGTGCGCGTGACAGTCTAAGCTCGGATTCTGCTGAAAAACCTAAGAATGCTTCGACAGGCTCATACTTCGACAAGCTCAGTAGAGCGGAAAAATCTCCAATGATTTCGACCGCTCCTCCGTTCGTCCTGAGGTTCTCGAAGAATGAACGGAGGTCTTTCAGCGGAATCAATCTCGGTTGATTGACACCGCGCTGGCTCATCGGATAGGCTCCGCACTTAAGATGAGCCAGCAGGATGCAACTCCGTCGCGCGCTGCTCTCAGCGCCACGATCGACCCACGCCGCCAACCCGACGCCACGCTGCGCTCGACGCCCGAGACGATTCTTTGGGGATACCTCGCCGCCAATTTACCTCCGGCGCTGACCATTAAGTCCGGCCAGACCGTCGAGATCGAAACGCTGTCGCATCAGGGACTCACCACTACTAAGGACCCGGAGACATTTTTCGCTGCTTACGGCATCGCCTCAAGCGAAGTTTTGGCCGACGCGAAAACCGTTTATGCCGAAGTAAAGCGGCCGAAGGGCGCCAGCGTGCATGTCCTCACCGGACCGATTTACGTCGAGGGCGCCGAGCCGGGAGATACCCTCGAAGTGCGCGTCCTCGACATCAAGTTCCGCGTTCCGTATGGCGTTAACAATACCGGTCCCGGCAAGGGCGTGCTGCCGGCGCTTTTGCAAGAGCCGTCGGCGAAGTTGATCCGCATCGATCTCGAACGTCGGGTCGCTCTGTTTTCCTCCGACATCGAAATTCCGCTCAATCCGTTCATGGGCATCATGGCGGTGTCGCCGCCCAAGAGTCTGGGGATGGTCTCTTCGACGCCGCCGGGCGCGTGGGGCGGTAACATGGATCTAAAATTCCTGGGCATCGGATCGACCCTCTATTTGCCCGTGTTCAACAAAGGCGCGCAATTTTTCACCGGCGACGGCCATGCGGTGCAGGGCGACGGCGAAGTGGACGGCGGGGCGATCGAGATTTCTCTCAAACCGACGCTGCAATTCATCGTCCACAAAGGCAAGCCACTCAAACTGCCGCGGGCTGAAACGGCGACGGATTATTTTGCCACTGGCCTGAGCGTCGATCTCAACGAAGCGACGCGCATCGCTGTCCAGGAAGCCGTCGATTTTCTGCAGGCGGAAAAGGGCCTGAGTGCCGCCGATGCCTACGCGCTGGCGAGTCTTGTCGTGGATTTTGGGATCGGCGAAGCCGTCGATGTCGTCAATCTCGTCTACGCCAAGATTCCTAAGAATATTTTCAAGAGCAATCCGGAGTTTTGGTATAGAGCGGGTTAGAGGATGAGAAATAACGACGGGAAGAAAGATTTCTCGGCTTCGCCTCGACATGACAAGCAGGTTTAGGGCCTTCGCCAGCCTGTCTTTGATTCCCCGTAATTACCTCTTCCCCCTCGACGGGGGAAGATTGAGATGGGGGTGCTTGGCCCGCCAACTAAGGACCGCCCACTCACGATGGGTATCGCGGAGTCTATCCTCAGCAGCGCCGAAGGACTCCACCCATCCTACAACTACGGATGTCATGCTTAACGCTTCGGCAAACGCAGGGTAATCTCCGTGCAGCATCTCGTCTTAGTTTGCAGCCTTTGGAATGTGCCGCGACCTATTACCAGGACGCTTGAGATTACCCCGCAATAGAGGATAAATAATAGCAATTCATCGAAGGAGACTGTCATGGACATCGCACCACTTAACGAGAAGACCGGCTACGTGCGCTGGATGAAGCGCCAGGGGTTGCCGATTCACGTCGGCCACGGCATGGCGGATCTGCGCACCCTCGAAGTCGCGCCCTATGAGCGCATGGGCGGCAATGCGGCATTCGTTCATTTGCACGGCATGCAAGGGATCACCGGGGGATACATCGGCGAGATCCCGGCAGGCGGCGCGCTCAAGCCGGAGCGCCATCTTTACGAAGAAGTGATCTGTGTCCTGAATGGACAGGGGGCCACGGAAATCTGGGACGACCACGGCCACAAGAAAATGTTCGAGTGGGGCAAGTGGAGTCTGTTCGCGCCGCCGCTCAACACGACGCACCGGCTCGTCAACGGTTCGCGGGAACCGGTGCGCTTTCTGGCCGTGACCACCGCGCCGCTCGCCTTCGATATCTATCGCGACGAGAATTTCGTCTTCAATTGCTCCTACAGTTTTTCCGATCGCTTTTTCGGCGAGGAAAATTATTTCGAGGTCGGCAAGAAACGCTACATGGCCGGCATGATCAACATTTGGGAGACCAATTTTATCCCAGACATCAAATCGGCAACCCTGGAAAACCTGGAAGTCAAAGGCGCCGGCTTGCGCCTGAGCCAGTTCGAGATGTCCGGCAACTCGCTGATCGGTCATTTGGGTGAATGGCCGGTGGGCAAATATCACAAGGCGCACTATCATGCCCCCGGCGCGATCATCCTCGGCTTGCAATCGGCGGGCTACGTGCTGCTCTGGCACAAGCAGTTGGGCATCCATCCTTACACGGACGGCCGCGAGGACAAGGTGATCGAGGTCCAGTGGGGCGAAGGGAGCATCTACTGTCCGCCGGGCGATTGGTTTCACCAGCACTTCAACACCGGCAAGGAGCCGGCG
Source organism: Deltaproteobacteria bacterium (assembly GCA_030688735.1). Classification (GTDB taxonomy): domain Bacteria; phylum Desulfobacterota; class Binatia; order UBA9968; family UBA9968; genus JACPFE01. Next base: position 6,334 of record JAUYJC010000092.1, on the reverse strand, counting down.
CGCCATCTGGCGGTGCGCTACGGCAGCCGCATTCATCCGCTGGGCTTCAAAGTCTCGCACCAGAAGACCGACGACGACGTCTTCCGCGGCGTCGATGAAGGCGGCTGGATGATCGAGTACAAAGACGAAGATCCTGAAATCCGCAAACGCTATCAAGCGGCGCTGCAAGCGAATGGGGTAACCGTGTGAAGTCCCGGGTTGCCGGTCGCGAGTTAAACTCTAACCAAACATATTTGAAATTCTCGGTTGAGTTTTACATTGCAAAATCGGAAAAGAGATGACTCCCGCAAAGACGCCAAGTGACGTGCCTTCGGCCCGTCATCCCGAGCGAACGCGAGGGATCTAAGAAAGATTTCTCCCTTCGGTCGAAATGACACGGAGTGTCACTTTGCGCCTTGGCGTCTTGGCGCGATAGATTGTCTTGCAGTCGTTTTGTCCAACATTTCTGAGGTAAGAATCTAGACACCTGCTCTCTTCTCATCTCGCTCTCGCGCCGAAAAACCCATGATACTGTTTTTCGTATTTTTCGTAGTCCTCGGCAAGTTCGGCGCGGACAGGAAAAACTTTTAACTTGCTTTGGTCCAAGGCGGGAGTGAGTGGAGGAATGTCCGTCCTGACGGGGACCAGAAACGATCGGTGCAGCGTCAACTGTCCTTCCTTCGACAAGATAAAATCCGCCAGCAGTCTGGCGGCGTTCGGATGCGGTGCATGGGCCGAAACCGCGATGGCGTGGCCGGAAGTCACCACGGGATCGACGGTCCGCACCCAATCGAGAGGCGCGCCGTTGGCTTTCATCTCCTCAACTTTGTGGGCATGGACGACGGCCAAAGGAAACTCACCGGCGGCCACCATCTGAGCCAACAGCGTATAGCCGCGCCGCAGGTGTGGTTGTTGGGCCGCCAGGCCCCGCATCAACCTGTTCGTTTTATCGCTGCCCCAGTATTCCAGCAGAGCGGCGTACCAAAGCGGCGAGTCCGGATCGAGGCCGATGCCGTTTTTCCACTGCGCGCGCAGCAGGTCCTCCCAATCCCTCGGCTGATCGTTCTTGGCTACCATCCGGTTATTGTAACCGATGATGAATTGCGTGACGTACATGGCCGCCCAAAATCCCTCTTCGTCTTTCAGGCCCTTCGGAATGCCGTCCAGCTCCGCAGACCGATACGATGCCAGCAGCCCCTTTTTCTTGAGCAGTTGAAGATCGATGGCGGGCATGGAAACCACATCGACGCGGTGCGCGCCGGCAAGGGACTCGGTAAGAATCTTCGTTCTCACTTGCACGTGACCCTGTCGGGCCGGTTCGACTTTTAAAAACGGGTATCGCTGTTCGAATGCGCTGGCAAGTCTTTGCACCGCATTGAGATTGAGACCGGTATAGTAGGCGACGGTCCGCTCTTTCTTGGCGGCTTCGATCGTCCTGGGATCGGGCGCCGGCCAGACCATCTTGGGGAGACACAAAGCGGAAATAATGAACAGCCCGATGAAGCGAGAGACGATCATGGTGTACCTCCTGGCTGGAATTATTTATCGAGTAGCAACCGAGGAGCAATCCCCTCCGGTCGCGGGCAGGGTTACTGCCCCAAGAAAATCCTCCTAAAGTCTTCTTTTAGTTTTTTGAATTGTTCGTCGCTGGGATTGTCCATGAAAATCGCGTTGGCGACCACCTTCTCCGCGTCTTTGACATTTGGATAGATACCGGGCGCGAGGGGAAAATCGCCGGTCTCGGCGATAATTTTTTGCGCCTCGGGACTGCAGAGATAATCGATATAAAGCCGCGCGGCGTTGGGACTTGAGGATTTCGCGCCGACGGCGAGATCGGTGGAGTCGGTGAAGACTTTGTCGAAGACGACGTGGCTCAAGGGACCCTTCACCTGCGTTACATACTGGGCGTAGGTAATGCCGATGTGGCCCTCGCCTTTCGCGAGGGCCATGGGGACCGGCGCGAACGATTCCGTCAGAAACGGCTTCTGCCGGGCCAAGGCGCGCGCGTAGTCCAACCATTTGTCTCCTTTGATCTTCTGCATGTTCCAGAGAAACTGTGCCGTGCTGGTGTGGCGCGAAGGATCGGGCATGACGATTTTATTTTGCCATTTGGTATCCAACAGGTCGTCGTAGCTCCTGGGCAGATCGGCCGCTTTCACCAGCTCCGTATTATAAAGAGTGCTGATCGGCGTGTGGCGGAAAGCGGTGAGCATATCGTCCTTGTCTTTGAACTGGGCGGGAAATTTCACCGCCGCGGGCGCCGCGAACTTCGCCAGGGCGTTCTCTTTCTTCAACAAGGAAACGGTGCCGTTGATGGCGAAGACCACATCGAAGCCCGGCTTGCCGGCGCGCCATTCCGTGGTGGCGCGGTCCGTCACAGCCGTGGCCGAGGCGCGCCAGTATTCGACTTTTACGCCGTAACGTTTCTCGAAGTTCGTGTGGATCGGCACCATGATGTTCGGAATCGTCGTGCCGTAGACGATGATCTTGCCCTCTTTTTTTGCCGCGTCCGGGTCCGGCGCCTGAGCGGAAAGCTCGCCGGCCGCCAGCCAAGGCAAAATCAGCGTAGCCGTAATCACGAGCCAAAGCCTGTGGTGAAGTGATCGAAACATACCTGCGCCTCCTAAAGTCACTCCGAGCTCTTTTCGCGGCCGATCACCGCATCCGCCCGCCGCAGCTATCTCATGCGCAAATAAGAAATTCCCTGGCTGGTTTATGAGACATCGCGAATAATCTCGTCGCAAGTGGCCACTAGCTTTGGAAAGGCGGCGAGAAAATCCTTCGCCCGGCGGGCCGACATCTCCGCTTTCTGCTTTTCGCCGTTAGCGCGATACAGGCGCGCTAGTGAGATATAGGTATTACCCTGGCTGTACTTGTCGTCGATGGTGGCGTAGATACCCATTGCTTTTAGTAAGAATTCTTCGGCCTCCGCGTACCGTTTCTCCGGCCATTTCACATCGCCGAGGCTTTTAAGTGCGTTGGCCTCGCCTAAACGACTGCCGATCTCGCGGTGAATCGGCAGCGCCTGCTGATAGAACTTCTCGGCCTGTGCATAGTCAGACTGCATCCGCTTTACATCGCCGAGGCTTTGAAGAGCATTGGCCTCGCCCAGGCGGTTGCCGATCTCCCGGTGAATCGGTAGCGCCTGCTGATAGAACTTCTCGGCTTGGGCATAGTCGGACTGCATCCGTTTCACGTCGCCGAGACTTTGAAGTGCGTTGGCCTCGCCGACGCGGTCACCGATCTCGCGGTGAATCGGCAGCGCCCGCTGATAGAGCTTCTCCGCTTGAGCGTTGTCCGACTGTGCCCTCTTCACATCCCCGAGCCTCTGAAGAGCAGTGGCCTCGCCAAGACGAGCCCCAACGTTGCGGTAAATCGCGAGCGCCTGCTGATAGAGCTTCTCCGCTTCAACGTTGTCCGACTGCGCCCATTCAAAGTCGCCGAGCTTCAGAACGGCGTTGGCTTCTCCTAGACGATCGCCTATCCCACGATGAGTCGCCAGTGCCTCCTGAAAGCACTTCGCCGCTTGCGCGTACTCGCCCTGGTGTCCCTTCACGTCCCCAACACTCAGAATGGCATTGGCCTCCCCTAGACGGTCCCCGACCTCGCGGTGAATCGACAGCGCTTGGCCATAAAGCTTCTCCGCTTCCCTATAGTCGCCCCGCATCTTCTTCACGTCCCCGAGACCTTGAAGGGAGTTGGCTTCCCCCAAACGACTCCTGATCTTGCGGTAAATCACCAGCGCCTGTTGATACAAGTTGTCCGCTTGCTCATAGTCGGCTTGCGCCCCCTTCACATCTCCCAGGCTCCGAAGGACGTTGGCTTCCCCAAGACGGTCCCCAATCTCACGGTGAATCGGAAGCGATTGCTCATACAACTTCTCAGCTTCCCCATGGTCAGCTTGCGCTCCCTTCACGTCGCCGAGGCTCTTAAGGGCGTTGGCTTCCCCTAGACGATCCCCAATCTTGCGGAAAAGCTGAAGCGCCCGGCCGAAGTTCTCAGCGGCTTTGGATTGATTGTCAGCAGAGTAGTACGTCTCACCAAGGGCGTGCAGAACAGAGGCTTGTCTCGTCTTTGCCTGGACGCCAACGTAGATATCGAGGGCCTTTTGGAGATACGGGAGCGCTTCCGTCCGGTGCCGTTCGCTTTGGTAGGAGCGAGCTACTTCTTCCAGCAACTCAGCGTAAGCGAGTTTTTCCCGGTATCCCAGACTTTGTTCATCCCTCTGGTATTTGTCTAACTGGTTAAGCAGATAATTCGTTCGCTCTGCCGACCCCTTGGCGGGGGCTTCAAACGGAAGTGCAACCTGTGCCGAAGACTCGGTGGGGCGGAAGGTTTCGCTGGGTTGCGCCACCGGGAAATTGAATACCGTTTGGCGAAAGTCGTAGAAATCCGGCGCGTCCCTGGCAAAGAGATTAAGGGCAAAGGTTGAAACCCAGAACAGGATGGGGCACTTGATTTGCTGTGAGATCAGGTCGCGCTGGACGTTGAGCGACGCGAGAAAGTTGCGGTCAAGGGACGCTTCGATGCCGGTGACAACGATGGCAGCGCGATCGGTTTGTTTGCATTCCTCTCTCAGCATCCCAAGAAGATCGGTTGCCTCCCGGAAAGTTAGATCGACGCGAGTTAGATTCACTTCCTTTTCCTTCAGTAAATCCGTCAGGGAAGCCAGGACGCCGTCCCGCTGCTTCCGATCTTCGCCGCAAATGAAGGCGAGTGCAAAACGGCCCCGGAAGTTGACGATAAACCGCAGAAGTTTGTCGAACTCCGATGCGGCCGGCTGCTCTGGCTTTTTCTCAGCGGCCTTTGGGTTTTTTCTTCTTTGGCTTTTTGCCACCAGTGAGACCCTTTAAGGCGGTTTGAAAATCAGGAACGTCGTAAATTAGCGGATGAACGTCCACCCATCTGTTTCCATCACTGTCCAAATATTCTAGGGCGTAGCGATAAAAGAGGATGTTTCTTTGATCCGGCGTGTTGTCTGTGTTTTTGTTCGTGTGAATCTTGGCCAGCTCCGCAAAACATGACTGCGGCATCTGGCGAATGAATTCCGAGCGGACATTGATAATCGCTTTCTCCACGGCGGCCTGGTCGATTTTGTCTGCCGTCGCTTCGATGCAGGCTTCCTGGACCAAACGCATCAATTCTCGCAAAGAGCCGCCGCTTTTTAGCGCCAGCGCCGTAACCAACTCCGGTTTAGAGAAAACTTTGGCGACTTCAACCCGCCGCTCGATGACTTCGGCCAGTTTCTTGACGCCCGGCGCATAGGTCTGATTCCAACTTTGGTCCCGCTCGCGAATCTTAATCATCGGCAGGACGACGTTCTTGAAGACGTCGGGCAGCGCCGTTCCCCTTGGGTCATAAATCAATGAAATGGGAACCGTGTAAATGATGTTGCAGCGCAGGCGTTTGAGATTGTCGGCTTGTTCGACCAGAATCTTCTGAACCGTTTCCGGCGCATAGCGGTCCATATTATCGAAGACCAACACGATCTCTTCATAGCTGCCATTCTCTTTAACGGCGCGATAACAGTCATCGAGTATCTGGTTGACGCTGAAGATAAGCTGGTCGGGGCTCTTGAGAATCCGCTTCCGTATCTCTTCCCTATGTTCCTTCGTGCCCTTGATGAGAGCCGTGAGCTTGGCGAGAAAACTCGCAAAGAAAGGAACTCCTGTTTCGGCTTTTGCCTCGGTTTGAAGCGCGATCTCCTTTTTTACGGTTTCGGTATCAACCTCCGTAACTTCGGCGAACCATTTCGTGAGTTGCTCCAGAAGTTCTTGGTTTAGGTGGAACTCCTTGCCCACTCTTTCCACCAGCACTTTGGAAGCGGCGAGCAGAAGGTCGGAGTACTCGATGTCGGAAGTATCCAGCTCTTCGTTCGCCTGGCAGTTGATGACGAGAAACTTGCCTGGCTTCAGGGTTTCACTCAGTTGGAGGAGTTCGGTGGATTTGCCGCAGCCACGGTGACCGGCGAATGTGATGTGAGAGAAGGCGTCCTTGGCGCTTTCAGGTTTCACGAGTAACTTGAAGAGCCGTTTTTGGACGTCGGTTCCGCGGATTTGCGTCAGGTTCACCCACCTGGAATCGCCTTCCGGCAACGGGACCAATTCGCACGCCCACTGGGCCTCTTGGATCGTCGTGGCTCTTTTTACTGACTCCGCCATAGGTTGCTCAAAAAGTAACAGGTTCCCCCCAGGGCTGCAATTGCATTCGAACGTCCCAAATCCACCACCTAATATAGCGACATAACAATCCGGCGTTGCCGCTCCTCTCTGACAGCGGCTTCTAGCTCTGACCGCAGCTGGGCCTAGGAGTATTTACAGCTTGAGAGTTCCTTGATAGTGATTTTCAGCACTTT
>JAUYJC010000036.1 GCA_030688735.1 Deltaproteobacteria bacterium | reverse complement strand
GTGAAAATCCGCGGCGCGATGATCTGTTACAATCATTGCATCGAAGCTCCAAGCTTCGTCCCAAAATGAACAGTGATTATCTACCGTCAGAGAATCTCCCTTGAACAATCAATGCGACATCTATCTTGAAATTTTCCGCTGGCGGCAGAGTCTTCGAGGACGAATGCGGCCTTCCTAACGATGCGCTGGTTGTTTCGGTGCGCTCTGAAGTTGCCAGTGAGCGTGGATTGATAGTAAGTTGTTATCATCAAGGCGAAAAGGGGGAGCTTTTGAGATGACACCTGAGCAAGAAATCAAGCAAGCGGCTCTACAGCGCGGTGGGGACCAAGTCGGTATCGCCGCGGTTTCCCGCATCAATGAGTGCGCGCCGCCCGGTCACCGTCCGGACGATATCCTTATCGGGGCCAAGAGTGTCATTGTCCTTGCCGGCCGTACGACGCCCCGCGGCGCTTGGCGTAGTCCGGACTACCGGACACATTACAACAACCGAGACTTCCCTCGAGTGCGCACCGGGATTGCCATGGCTGTGGCCAAATTCATCGAGTCCAAATACGGATACTATTCTATTGGTCAGGTGCCGCCCCCGATTGGTTTCAACCCGAGCTTGAGCTTTAAGCTTTGTGCCGAGATGGCAGGCTTAGGCGCTCGTTCCATGGCTGCGGGCATTCTCCTCAATCGCGAACTGGGCCTGCTTAATTTTGCCGTTTGCATCACTACGATGCCCCTGACGGCGGATCAGCCGATGGCCGACTCCGTCTGCCCGCACCCCTCCTGCGTGGAGCTGTGGCAAAAGCACAAATCCACTCCCTGTCTTGATGTTTGCCCTGAATGCCTGTCGGGCGAACTCGAGGGAGAAAGGATCAAGTGGATGAGGTATGACCGGAGAATCTGTTCGACGCGCGCTCAGAACGAAGGCATGGGCGCTCTTCAAAGGATCGTCTTGGAAGGCACTAACGAACCAGACCCGGAACGAAGGAAGACTATCTTGCTTGGAAGTTTTTCCCGCGCCGTGATGGAAGCGGTCGCTTCGGGCAACGTCACGGGTCAGTGCAGCGAGTGTGTCAGGGTTTGCCCCATTCACAGAGAAGCCCAGAAACTGACGGCCAAGATGCCGACTGCCGAACAGCTTACTGAAGGAAATGCTCAAGGAAGGGTCGTTTGATGCCTAAATACGTTTCGCCCGAGCTGTATAACAAATACAAAAATCAAATTCTGGAGATGAGCCCGGCCATCCAGTACTACGAAGGAACGAAGGTGCAGCGCGAATCGAGCAGTCTCACCGATCAGGAAATCGCCGACCGCTTGGGCCTCGATGTAGAGGATGTGACGGAAATCCGCTGTATTGCCGAGCTGGAGCTTCTGCCCGCGGACGCCTGGGTTCAGTCGGCCAACTGGAGGCGGGAGAAAACCCGCAAAGCTTTTGGCAGACGGTAGCAATTCGGGATTAAGTCCGGGGCTAGAGCGGCCAGATTGTTCCCTCTATTTTCCCGTTGAGCATTGGGGTGATAGAACTATTTTGTCGACGACACTCTTGCAGGCAGCAATCTACCAGAAGTTTTGATTGAAAAAGTGCTCTCACCGTGTTCAGCGGCTTGAGGAGATCTACGATGAATCAGCAAGCGAACGAACAGCAGAAGGCCGGGCGGGTGCGTTGGACGCGGCAGCCGACGCCGTATGAGAGGTTTATGGCGGAGGAGGGGATTCCAGTCGTGCGCGGGATTGGGTTTAACGACGTGCGCGAGGTGGCGCTGTCGCCCTGGGCGCGGTTGGGCGGGCGGGGGAGCTATATCCAGCTCGACGGCACGGAAGCGGTCTGGGGGATGTACGTTGTCGAGATTGCGCCGCGCTCGGAGCTCAAGCCCGAGCGCCATCTCTACGAGGAGCTTTACTACGTAGTCGAGGGGCGGGGATCCACGGAGGTGTGGAAAGAAGACGCCTCGCGGCGGCAAGTATTCGAATGGCAGCCCGGCAGTCTCTTCTCGGTGCCGGTTAATTGCTGGCACCGGTTGGTGAACGCGGGTTCGAGCCCGGTGTTGGTGCTGGCGGCGACCGGGGCGCCGGCCTTGATGAACATCATCAACAACAGCCGCTTCATTTTCGAGAACAACTTCGACTTCGCCGACCGCTACGATGAGAGTCAAGGATATTTCACGCCAAAGAGCGAAATAGAACCTCACCCTCTGTCGCAGCGAGCCATTACCCGGAGTAACCTGTTCGCCGACATTGCTAACTGCGAGCTGCCGGTCGATAACCACCGCTCCCCCGGCTACAGATGGTTCGAGCCGTTCATGGCGGGAAACCATTTTTTCGGCGGCGGCGGGCAGCAACTGCCGTTCATTGCCGAGCATCAGACCGGCCGCTACTCCAAGGCCCACGCACACGCATCAGGCGCGGTGCTCGTTTGCCTAAGGGGAAAAGGATACACGCTCACCTGGCCGACGGATCTAGGCACGCGTCCGTGGGACGCGGGAAAGGGGCACCTGGTCAAACGCCAGGACTACATCCCCGGAGGAATGGTGACCGCGGCTCCCGGCGGCGGCAACTGGTTTCATCAACATTTTGGTGTCAGCAAGGAACCGTTCCGGGTGCTGGCGATCGCCGGCGGCTACTGGTGGGTGAAGGGGAAGCCGGGAGACGAGATCGTCTCGAACAACGCCGACCTGGAAGAGGGCGGGCGGAGCATCCCCTATAATCAAGAAGATCCCTGGATCCGCGCCGAGTTCAAACGGGCGCTCGCCGAAGCGGGAGTCGAGTTCCGCATGCCGGAGTAGAGCGCGTGCGCAAATAATTCGTTCCAGCCGTTCAAGCGATTCAGAATAGTTCCATTCGTTCCAAACGTTCAAGTCGTTCAAGCCGTGTAAAACGCGGCGATTTCCGGTGCTCCTAGAAAACTCGCTGGCACGGTCTCAGGACCGCTTAGTGTTTCGATGCTTTGCGGTTGGCGGGCTTATCCAGGGCTTCGCCCCAGCGGGATAGAAACGCAACGACGAATCCATTCTGCTCGGCGGCTTCCACCGCCAAGGGCGCGAGCGACATGGCGACGCTCAGGGCGATGTGGTAGCCGATGGAGCGCGAGGCCAGCGCGCGTCGGTAGGCCGGATGAGCGCGGTTGACCCACACCGTCGATTCCATCAAGCGTCCCAGATCCACGTCGTCAGGACGGTCTTCGAATTGAATGTCGAGCCCGTAGTGCGCGGGACGGCGCGCGCCGGAACTGCCGGGCAAAACGGTTCCTGGTTCCTTCGGCTCGTACGGCTCCGGCGATTCGAGGACCTGAGACTCATCGCCATTTGCATCCATTGATGTCTCCGGCGTCGAGTCTTCCATCTGAGCTTCCGCTTGTAACGTTTCCGCTACCACGGCGCTCACGAATGCACGCCCATCCCCGGCGCCGCTGCTGCCGCCGAGCGCAAGGCGCTTCTGGCCGCCGGCGCGCCGCTCGACGAGACTCGCCAGCAGCGGAAAGTCGATGGCGAGGTCTTCCAGCAGGTGCGCTAAATCGCGCTGCAGGGGGCGCACTTCGCGCGGTGGCGCTTCTTTGCTCGCCGGCCGGACATCGCCCCACGCAGAGAGCTGTTTGGCGACGGCTTCTTGAATGGCTTTGCGATAGGCGAGGTAGGTTGCGCCACGCGGACCCGTGCGCAGGAAATCTCCCTTGTTGAGTGTCAAGCAAGCGGCCAGCTCCGGAACTTCGATCAGCCCGCCTATGTGTTCAGGTGCCGACGGTGTCATGCCCAACCAATCCCAGCCGCGCCGGATTACCTTACCGTAAGTGCTGATCGCCAGGCCGCGTTGATCCTCCGGCAGGGCGGCGTCGCCACGAATGAGATAGCCGAACGCGGAAGGTTTGCGCTTGCGCAGCAAGCGGATTTCCAGCGGCGCCTGAAGGGGCGCGCTCCAGCGCCGCTTCTCCAGACGGCGGCCGTTGACTTGGATCGCGACGCCGTCGGAATAATGCCCCGAAAGAAACTCATCGAAGGCCGGATCGAGCAGCGGCTGATAGTGGCGGCGAAGAGCTACTTCGAGAAATCCGGGATCGAGCAACGGCGAGAGCGCGTTGCGGACTTTGAGGCGCACCGCCGTGCCCCTCTCGACGACGAGTCCGGGGGCGGGCACCCACTTCCAGGGCGCGCGATGGCGCGACGCCATATGCCACGAGCTTGCCACGTGAGTTTTGCCGCGGCGGGTTTCCGTCAGCACTTCTTCGCATATCAATAAGCCGAGCTTGATGCCGACGCCGGCAAAGCCGATGCCTTGTCCTCGTGTCTTGGTGCTCGCGGCGATGTCGTGGAAGCGCGCCAGTTCGCGGCGCTGCATGCCCGAACCGTTGTCGACGGTAGTCAGGGCGCTTTGCGTCAGGTCGCATTCGAAGCTGATCGACGAAGCGCCGGAGTCCAGGGCATTGGCCATGATCTCGGTGAGAATCGTCTCTTCCAGAGAGCCGGGGTAAGCGTCCCGAAGGTCTTCGAGCAAATGCAGCAGGTCAACGCGGGTTTCACCCATAATATGTCAGTCGTGTTGCGAGAAGATTTTCTGCACGGCGGGCGGTTGCGCCGTTGATTTTATTCACCACGAAGATCCCAGCCGGACCAGCCGCAACCCAAATACAGTTCTCACCACGAAGGCACGAAGAACACGAAGTTTAAAATCATGGTTATCCGAAACCTTCGTGCTCTTCGTGTCCTTCGTGGTGGATTCGCTTTGAGGTACCACCGATGGGCTCGCTATTACTTCAGGTATTTGGCGAAGAAATCCGTCGTGCGCTCCCAGGCGAGCTTGGCGCAGGCGGCGTCGTGGTTCGGCCCCTTTTCATTGAAGAAGGCATGGCCGGCATCGTACCAATGGGATTCATAAGGCACGTTGCCCGCTTTCAAGTTACCTTCGAGAACCCGAGCCGCGTCGGGACTGAACGCCTGGTCTTTCTCCGCGAGATGAAGCTGCAGCGGCGTGGTGATGGTTTTCACATCGCCGGCCTCCGGCGGCGGAAAGCCGTACCAGGAGGAACAGGCGTTGGCTTCCTTGACGTACATCGCCGAGAGCACGGTCAGCGCGCCGCCCATGCAAAAGCCGACGACGCCGACTTTGGCGCTGGACTGCTTCAAATATTGCGTCGCGCCTCTCACGTCCTGATTCGCGGCATCGCCGAAATTCAAGTTAGCCATCATGTGCTTGGCTTCGGCCATGTCGAGAGCGAGCTTGCCTTTGTACAGGTCGGGAACCAAGGCGCGGTAGCCTAATCTCGCCAGCCGTTCGGCGACGCCTTTGATTTGATCGTTGAGACCCCACCATTCTTGAATGACGACCACGCCGGGCGCCTTGTCGCTGCCGGCGGGGCTGGCGAGATAGCCGTTACAATCCTGACCGTCGGGTCGTTTAAAGCTTACCATCTGTCCCATAATTCGCCTCCGTTAAGTTTTGTTTTCTTACCTATGCAACAGGCCAGTCAATGTCAATACGCCGTACTCAAGGCCGCTGCTCAAGCAACGAACCCGCCCATTGCCCGGCGATCATCGCGACGACGAAAACCGCCACACCGGGAGAGCCTGACGCTAGAGCAGCCAGGGCCGGTCCTGGGCAAAAACCCGCGATACCCCATCCGATACCAAAGATAGTCGCGCCCGTGATCAACGAACCGTCGAGTCTTGACTGGGTCGGCATGGCGAAGAATTCGGCGAGCAACGGCCGGGCGCGCCGAAGAATCAAAGGAAAACCCGGCAGGGTTACTGCAAGGGCGCCGCCCATGACGAAAAGCAGCGTCGGGTCCCATCTGCCTGCGACGTCGAGGAAACCGATCACCCGGGCGGGGTCGATCATTTCGGAAACGGCGAGGCCGAAACCGAATAGGGCGCCGATGAGCAAAGCACTGACGATGGCAGCCATCAGAAAAAATTCCTGGTTAGGAACACCGTGAGCGCAGCGACGATCATAAAGATCATCGTCGCCACGAGTGACCTGGGCGACCGGCGCGCAAGGCCGCATACGCCGTGGCCTGAGGTGCAGCCGGAACCGAGCCGCGTGCCGAAGCCGACCAGGAGGCCGGCAAGAATCAGCATCGGCCCTGCAGCCTGCATGCGCAGGGGCAAGCCGCCACGCATGAATGCATCGAGAGCTGCGCCGCCGACCAGTCCCAGAATGAAAGCGACGCGCCAGGAACGCTCGCCGGGAACATTCGATTTGATGACACCGCCGAGAATGCCCGAGATCCCGGCGATGCGGCCGTTAAGCAAGAGCAGCAGTGCCGAAGCCAGGCCGATCAGGGCGCCGCCGAGGAGTCCGCCGATGATGTTAGGTTCTACCATGGTTACGCTCTTTGACCCTTCGATCTCAATTATGGTTGCGTCGGCTTTGCCTTGGCTTTGGCCTCATCGATGATCGGTTGGACGCTTTTTTTGATCGCCGGATTGAGCTGGAAAGCTTTTTGGAAGTCCGCGTCGGCTTCTTTGTCCTTGCCTTGATAGATCCTCGCGATACCGCGGAAGATAAAAGCGTCGGCATTGCGCGGCTGGGTAACGATGACTTCGCTGAAGTCGCGCGCCGCATAGTCGAATTTTCCCAGGCGAAGGTAGGCGCGACCGCGATTGTAGGGAGCCTCGGGGTCCTTGGAATTTAGGCGCATCGCTTCGCTATAGTCTTCAACGGCCGCCTCGTAGCGATCGATTTTGGCCTTGGACAGGGCGCGATTGTAAAAAGCATTCGACGACTTGGGATTGCGGACGAGGACTTCATCGAAATCCCGGATCGCACTTTCATACTGAGCCGAATCCGCGTAGGCGATTCCGCGGTTGTAATAGGCATCGACCAGAGAGGGGTCCAAGCCGAGGGCTTCACCGTAGTCTTTAATCGCTTCGTCTTTCTTGTCCAGTGCCAGATAGCTGTTGGCGCGATTGTAAAAGGTTTCGGCATCCTTGGGGTTCAGCCGCAACGCTTCGCCGAAGTCCTTCAGCGCCGCATCGTAGCGCCGCGCGTCGAAGTGGATGCTGCCCCTGTTGATGTAGTTCTTGGCCTCTTGCGGCTCGACCTTGATCGCGGCGCTGAAATCCTTGAGGGCGAAATCGTCTTTCTTTAAACGACGGTAGGCATTGCCGCGGTTAAAATAGGCCTCGGCATCTTTCGGACTTAGACGAATGACCGCGCTGTAATCTCTGGCCGCCTGCTCGTTTTGGCCCAAATCATAATAGGCATTGCCGCGGTTAAAATAGGCTTCCGCCAGTTTCGGATCGGCTTTGACGGCGCGGTCGTACTCGCGAATAGCTTCTTTGGGTTTGCCGGCTTCATGGAGTTTTAGCCCTTCCTCCAGGGCTAATTCCGCCTGCCCAGACCATCCCGGCGCGACAATGACGAAAAAGATCGAGTAAACCAGAAAATAGATTCGTGGCAATTTCATCGAGATCACCGCTTGTCGGCCGGTTCAAGTTTGTCTTTCAAGCTTGGGTCGAGATCGACGGCACTCTTGAAGTCCTTCTGCGCTTCTTCGTTTTTCCCTTGACGCTGCTTGATCAATCCCCGGTTGCCGTAAATACGGGCGTTCTTTGGATCGAGCTTGATCGCCTCATCGTAGTCCTTGACCGCGAGGTCGTATTTGCCGAGCAGGGAATAGCTGTTCGCCCGGTTGTTGTAGGCTTCGGCGTATTTCGGTTTGAGTTTGATTGCTTCCGCGTAGTCCTGCACGGCTTGCTCATGTTTGCCTAAACGCCGGTAGGCGAGGCCGCGGCGATAATAAACCTCGGCGTCCTTCGGGTTAAGCTTTTGTGCCTGGTTGTAATCTTGTATCGCCTTGTCGAACTGTCCGAGACCGTAAAAGGCGTGGCCGCGCTGGTCGTAGACTCGAGGAATCTTTGGATTCTGCTTAATGACCTCATCGTAATCTTTGATCGCCCGCTCGTACTGGTTGTGCGCCAGCAGGGCGTTGCCGCGGTTGAACAAAGCGTCGGTGAATTTGCCGTTGAGCTTGATCGCGACATCGTAATCTTTGATGGCGTCGTCGCTTTTGCCCAGTTTGAAATAAGCGAGGCCGCGATTGTTGTAGGGTTCGGCGGCTTCCGGCGCCGTCTTGACGGCGCGATCATAGGCCGTGATGGCATCCTTGAACTTGCCGGCGCGGTAAAGCTTCACCCCGTCATTGAAAGCGTTTTGCGCCTCGCCGGCGGCGACAAGCGCGGGAAGTCCAATGACTACGAGAATCGAATACAAAACTTTTCTTCCCGTTGTTCTCATGCTTGAAGAAACCTTTAGCGCACCGCAGCGGCAATGTCCATGCGCGGTGTATTTTGCGGCGTCGCGCGCGCCGATTCCCTGGACAAGCCAACTAAAAAGGAATAATAGCTACGAATATCAAGAAAGTTTCAGGAGGAATTCCTTATGAGCACGGCTGCAGCGGTGAAGCGAACCGCGGAACAGGTTCTCGGTAACGACCGCATCGTTTCATCGGATTCGCACATCATGGAGCCGGCGGATCTCTGGGAGAAAAATCTGACACCGAACCTGCGCGGAAAACTTCCAAAATATCCCGTGCGCAATTCGCCCGGCGAAAAGCCCGGCGGTTGGGACCCTAGGGCGCGTTTGGATGAAATGGCGGTGGATGGCGTTTCTGCGGAAGTTCTCTACCCGACCTACGGATTGCGCCTCTTTGCATTGGAGGACGCGGAACTGCAAGAAGCCTGCTTTCGGATCGGCAACGACTGGCTGATCGACTACTGCAACGCGGCGCCGCGCCGTCTCTTCGGCATTCCGATGATCTCGATGTACAACATCGACAACGCCATCAAAGAGATCGAGCGTTGTAAAAAGGCCGGGATGATCGGCTGCCTGATCTGGCAGGTTCCGCCCGAGCATCTACCGTTCACCAGCGACTATTATAATCCTTTTTGGGAAGCGGCGTCGGAACTCGACATGCCGGTTAACGTCCACATTCTGACCGGATTCAACTACAGCCGGTTCGAGCGCAAGGGTTTGGACACTTACCGCATGACCGTGAACCAAAAGGTCGCTGACGCGGCCAACGTTCTTTTCGATCTCGTTTTCGGCGGTGCGTTGGCGCGCTATCCGAAATTAAAAATCGTCTATGTGGAAAACGAAGTCGGCTGGATTCCATTCTACTGCCACGAATGGGACAAGTATTTTAAACGTCACAGCCCCAAAGCGCCGCTGCCGTACATGAAGAAGTTGCCCGGCGAGTACGTTAAAGAGCAGGTCTACGCGACTTTCTTCAGCGATCCCGCGGGCGGGCGGATGATGGATTGGTTCGGAGAAGATACCTTCATGTGGTCGAGCGACTATCCCCACGCGGCATCGACGTGGCCGCACTCGCGAAAAGTGATCGCCGAAGAGCTGGGCCACTTGCCCAAGCCCGTGATCGACAAAGTCGTGCGCGACAACGTTATCAAGCTGTACGACCTCAAAGTGGAGGGGATCAACGCATAATGAAGAGCTGGAGGACCAGAGGAGAACCTAGCCGAGAACAAGACCGTGCCGCCGATTGAGGATCATCGGTTCTTCGCCGATGCGGCCGGTTATGCGCGCGAGACTTTTTTGTGATTTCCAACGTTCCAACCGGCTGGCCATTTGAGACAAGTGACCAGGTGCCATGGAAAGGAGCCGCTATTTCCCAAGGAGAACAGAATTTCCCGTTGGAAACGCCGCCGGAGTTGTGGCGCGGCTTCAAACCTTCAGTCCCGATGTGGCAGGGAAGCGTCGCATTCATTTTCGTCGCGCCCAAGCCGTCTGGTTGTATGGTTTCCGTCCCGCTTGTGCACGCGTTCGCCGATTGCGGCCTGAAAGGCGACCGGTTTTTCCGGGAATCATGGAACGCCGCCAATCGGCCCGACAAAGCCGTCAGCCTGATCGAAGAGGAAGTTTTGAAACTGGCCGCTGAAGAACTCGGCGTCGCTGATTTCGCGGACCGAACCCGGCGCAACATCGTCACCCGCGGCGTGGCGCTGGTCGATCTGTTGCATCGCGAGTTTACCATCGGCGGCGTGCGCATGCGCGGCATCCGGCTCTTCGAACCATGCGCCCACTTGGAAAAGACTTCAAATCTGCCGGGGATATTCAAAGCACTCGAACACCGCAGCGGCTTAAAGGCCGCGATTCTAAGCAATGGTCTGTTGCGTGTGGGAGATCCGATCGCGCTGGCGCACGCCGGACAATCGGCGGCGGCGCAGGCCGGATAGCCTTCATGGATTTTGGATTGCACCTCCCTGCATCGAGCGCCAACGTCAAGCCTGAGGATTTAGTCCGCTTCGCTCAACAGGCCGAGGCGCTGGGTTTTTACTGCCTGACCGTCGCCGACCACGTCGTCGTGCCGAAGGATATTTCGATTCCCTATCCGTACACAGTCGACGGCAAGTACCCAGGGACGGGGTACCATTTGGAAACTTTGACGACGATGTCTTTTCTTGCCGGCGCGACCCGGCACATCCGCTTCGCCACCAGCGTGATGATCGCGCCCTATCGCAACCCGATCATTACCGCCAAGATGCTCGCTAGCCTCGACGTGCTTTCCAATGGCAGGGTGATCGTCGGCTTGGGCGTGGGCTGGATGAAAGAGGAGTTCGACAACCTGGGAACGCCGGCGTTCGCCGAACGCGGGCGCGTGACGGACGAGTATATCCGCGCCTTCCGTGAGCTTTGGACCAGCGACAACCCTACGTTCAGCGGTCAGTTTTGCAATTTCTCCAATATCGTTTTTCTTCCCAAACCCGTACAGAAGCCGACGATTCCCATCTGGATCGGCGGCCATAGCAAACAGGCGATTCGCCGGGCAGCCCGCCTGGGCGATGGCTGGCATCCCATCGGCGGCGTGCCGACAATTCCGCTGGAGCCCGACGATGTGCGCAAAGACCTCGCGACGCTAGCCGAATTTGCCCGCGCTGCGGGCAGGGACCCCAAGCAGATCCGCGTGGCGCTTAAAGGTTCGCTCTTTGACAAAGAAAAGAAAATCGAAGGGCGCCGCCGCCGCTTCATGGGTGATGCCGAAGAAATTGCTGCCGACATCCGCGATTACCGCGCCGCCGGCGTCGATATGATGATCTTCGACGTCCGGCGCCCCAGTTCAGCAGAGACCCTCGATCGCATGGAGTGGATGGCGAAGGAAGTCATCGTAAAAGTCTAGTGCGGTTCCTCTAAAGTTCGTTGAAGATTTCGAGCGTCATTCCGGCCAACCCGGGCGAAGGCCGGGGGCGAGCCGGAATCCCGGGGTTTTCCGCAGGGGCGGGTTTCAAACCACGGCCTTTGTTATCGGCATTCGCAGGAGCGAGCAGGGCGCGGGCTGAGCCGCAATCAAAAAGTAAAAAGAGATTTCACCACGAAGGACACGAAGGACACGAAGTTCAAAAGTACAGAATCCGAAACCTTCGTGGCCATCGTACTACTATCCATGATAATTTCCGCGGCTTGCGCAAATTTCCCGGGAGTCGAAATCTCTCGGATTCGGATATTGCTCGCGCCAAGGCGCTAAGTGACAGGCCCAAGACCCGTCATCCCGAGCGAATGCGAGGGATACAGGAAAGATTTCTCTCTTCGTTCGAAATGACAATGATTTTCCTTTGCGCCTTTGCGTCTTTGCGAGAGATATTCCGAGACCGACCGGTGCGGGAAGCGCACCCTACGAAAACCTTCGTGTCCTTCGTGCCTTCGTGGTGA
>JAUYJC010000023.1 GCA_030688735.1 Deltaproteobacteria bacterium | reverse complement strand
TTTTTATCCGGCCCGTAACCCTCGCGACAGAGAAACGCGAATTGAGGAGTCTCAGGCAGGCGGCGGAGAAGAAGTTCGCTGAGGTTTGGAAGGACGAGGACGATGCCGTCTGGGAAAGTTACCTATAGGCAGAGAGACATTGTACGGCAGGTTTAACGTGAAGACAGCAAAAATATTCCGCAGCGGTAATTGTCAGGCGGTAAGAATACCCAAGGAATATCGGCTGGAAGCCAAGGAGGTGGAAATTCTAAAGAGAGGCGCCGCTTTACTGCTCCGGCCCAAAGGAAAATCCTGGGCGGGTTTTTTGGAGAGCCTGGACAAATTCACCGATGACTTCATGACGAGCGGTCGAAGGCATCCGCGAGCGCGGAAAAGAGCACGAGCTTTCTCATGAAAGTCATGCTCGATACGAACATCTGCATCTATTCCGGCATGGGGCTTAAAGCGGCCGACATGCTCGATCTGTCGTTTTTGGAGAGACTCGAAGAGGAAAGAAAAGGCAAAGGCCGTTAGAGATCGGCTAACCGCGAAGGCCGCAATCGGCGCCGTTGATCAGGAGGCGATGTGCGGAAAATTGATTACCGTTACGGAAACGACTTGAACCTCGACGAGGTAGTCGAGCTGTACAGAGCGTCAACCCTTGGGGAACGGCGACCCATCGACGACCGCGGCATCATGTCGGACATGCTCGCGCATGCGAACTTGGTCGTGACGGCTTGGGACGGTGTCCTGCTCGTAGGGATCTCGCGTACGATCACTGATTTTAGCTTCGTCGGTTATCTCTCAGATCTCGCGGTTCGGAAATCCCATTGGTCCGAAGGCATAGGCAAGGAACTAATCCGGCAGACCCGGGAACGGATGGGGCCACGATCGATGCTAGTCCTGGTCGCAGCGCCAAATGCGGTGAACTACTATCCTAGGATCGGTTTCACAAAGCATGACAGTGCCTGGGTCCTGCGTGCGAACGACCCGTTTCCAACACCCCGACCCGCAGGCGCCTGACTAGAGATCGAATCCGTAGCACCGGCGACCAACGAAGCGCGCTGAGCCTGAGCTATCCCGCTCGCTTGGCCTGGGACTTGGCCCGGTTCTCGGCAATCGTCTGGTGCAGCTTGTCGTGGTCGAGCCAGGCGAGCCGTTCGACGACTTTGCCGCCGACCAGGTGCTGCTCGATGATTTCCGCGACGTCGTTCGCGTTTACGCCCGAATACCATGTCCCATCCGGGTGAACCACCATGTTGGGGCCGTGACCACAGGTGCCGAGGGAGCCGCAGGCGGTGACGTGAATTTCTTTCTGGAGCTTGCGGGCGGAAATCTCGGCGCGCAATTTTTTCAAGACCTCTTCGGATTCTCTGGCGGCGCAGCAGCCGTCGTCGTCGGGCTTGCTGTTGGTGCAAACGAAGACATGTTTACGAAAAGGCAGCATAGGTTCCTCCTAATTCAAAAGTGGCTGAAGATAGTTGAAATTGTCGCTTGAATGTTGGATTTCATATTCGGAAAAAAAATAACTCCCGCAAAGCATGCCCCGAGTCACGTCGAAGGGACGCAAAGCAGGCCAAGGAATGAGAAGCAAAGAAAAAGCTCGAAACTCGAAATCCGAAATTCGAAACAAATCCAAATGATCGAAAAACACAAAATTCCAAACCAACTCGTTTCGGATTTTCATTTTTTGCTTTCGGCTTCGAGAGTTTCGGTTTGTTTCGGATTTCGATATTCGGATTTCGAATTTTCTTTCGTTGGCGTCTTGGCGCGATGATCTTTGTTGAAGTCCTTCTGTTGAACATTTGAAAAGTAAGAAGGTTCTAACCGTCCAGTAGATAAGAAAACTTTTCCCGCGCCCGGCGCGCGGACTCGGGGCTCGGCATATTGACCGGGGGAAATTTATCTCTCCACGCATAGGGCCGAGTGGCGTCGATGATCGCCCGCGAATTGGTCATCTCCCCCTTGGCCCGTTGCTCCGGCGGTATGCGCGGATCGAGCGGCGTGGACCAGGCGTTGTGAATGATGTCGATGGACGTTGCCGGGTCCGACCGCGTGATCATCGCCCAGACCACCTCTTCCAGATTAGATACATCGATATCGTCATCGACGACTACGACGTACTTGCCGGCATAGGCGCCGACGTGGCACTGCGAAGCGACGTGGCCGACCTGGACGGCGTGGCCGGCGTAGCGCTGCTCGATGGCGATGCACAGCAGCATCCGCGTGTTGCCGATTTCGCTGGCCCAGGCGCCCTTGATTCCCGAAAGACCGGCTTTCTCGAGGGCCTGCCTCAACAAACCGGAGCGCAGGATCGCCCGGTAGCGCGAGATCTCATCGGGTGGCCGTTGGGGCGGGCAGCCCAGCATGATCGGTTTGTTGCGATAGTAAATCGCCTTGACGTCCATACAAGGCTCGTCGCGCAGACCGCTGCCGTAGTATCCGGTCCATTCGCCGAAAGGACCCACGGGCTTTCGCTTTGCCGGATCGACGAATCCTTCTAAAACGATCTCGGCGTTGGCGGGAATCGGCAAGCCGGTCACTTTGCCTTTGATCACTTGATAGGGCTTGCCGCGCAACCCGCCGGCGACGTCATATTCGCACAAGCCGTAGGGAATCTCGCTGCACGTCAATAGAAAGAGCAACGGATCGCCGCCGACGACAATAGCCGCCGGCATCGGCTGCTGGCGGGCGATGTATTTGTCGCGATGAACCCGGCCATGCTTGCCCGGCGAAATATAAAAGCCGACCGTCTTTTCATCTTGGACCATGACGCGGTAGGTGCCCAGGTTTATCCAACCTTCGTCCGGATCGCGCGTGATGTTATAGCTCCCGGTGCCGATGTAGCGCCCGCCGTCGAGCTCGTGCCATTGGGGCGAGGGAAACTGAAGCACGTTGACCTCGTCACCCATCTTGACGTTCTCCAAGATCGGTCCGTCGTCGACAAACTCGTAGGGGATGGGCTTAGCTTCCTGAAAGGCTTTGGAGAAGGCTTCGGACAACTGAACGTTGTTCAATCCGGACGGCAGCCCCAGTGTCATATTTTTGCGCCGTCCGCCGAAGAAATTCACTAGGACCCGGTGGCCGTCGGGGTAGCCGGGGATCTTGTCGAAGATAACCGCCGGCGCCGGATCGCGGCGATTGAGCAATTCGGACGCCATGCCGATCTCCTCTTGCCACGATGCGCCCTCCACGCCGCGGATCTCGCCCACCTCGCCGGCCAGATCGATCCAGCTCCGTAAATCAT
>JAUYJC010000010.1 GCA_030688735.1 Deltaproteobacteria bacterium | reverse complement strand
AGCTGGCGCCGCTGCGCGAGATGCTGCGGATGTACTGCCGCGCGATTTCGGAGCGTAGCGTCGAGTTGCAGGACTCGCAGCAACTGATCGACAAAAATATCGGCTGGTTGCGGGACGACGTGGCCACCAGCGATGGCGCGGCGATTTTCCTGCCCGCGGCGATCGAGCGGTTTGAAAGCCGACCTGAAAACTTTGCATTTCTCAAAGTAATGTTGACCCAACAGTCGGGGCATATCGAGTTCGGTAGCTTCGAGTTTCAATTCGACCGGCCGTCGACCCGCTTCGCCGATTTGCGCCCGCGCCTCAAAGCTCCGCCGGACGAACACGGCCATCATCGCGATCAACCGACTGCGACGGAGTTGACCCGCTTTTTCCGGCTCTTTCCGAACAAACGATTGGCGCTCGACACTTTTGCGATCGTGGAGAGCGCGAGAATCGAAGCGCGGGTGATCCACGAGTACCCCGGCATCGCGCCGCTTTATCGAGTCATGCGAGAGCGTGTCTTGACCGTCCGCCATGAAATAGTCCTGTTGCCCGCGCGTGAAGCATTGCTGGAACTGCTGATTCGCGTAAGCCTCGGCCAAAGTGGCGCGTTGAAGGTTCCCGCCGCGCAAAAAATCGCGGCCGACGAAATTGTCCGCATGATTCGCTCCGCATGCGCGCACGGTGCGACGGTGGAGGATGGGGCGGAAGCGACGCTGAGAATCTACGCGCTCCTGAGCCGGGTGGCGAATGAGTTTCTCGAAGAGAATCAGTTTGCGGCGATCGACATAGAAGAAGAGGGTTCCAGCCGTTCCAATCGTTCAAACGGTTCCAATCGTTGGGAAGAGGTGCCCGGAACCGGTGAAGTTCTGGCGCTGTCGGCGCCGGCGATTCGCGAGAAAGCCTATATGTCGCCACAGGGGGTCGACTATCGCGGGGAGTTCAAGCCCGAACTGGCGCAGCTTTTGAGCAAGCCGCGATCCAACGCCCGCGAGGAACGCAACTCCCTGACGCCCGAGGAATTGGCCGAGCTGCTCAAGAGCCGGCATTCGCCCAAGCCGAAGGATTCTGAGGAAGAAAGCGAGGAGCAGGACCCGCAAATCGAGCGGATGGTGCAGAACTTGATGCGCGAGCTCGAGCGGCGTGACCCGCGGATGCGGAGCGTGCAGCAGCGGCCCTGGTTCCAGAGCGACGATGATGCCGGCTCGCTGACGGCCAATCAGGCGGACACGTTCATCTATGACGAGTGGGATCAAGCCGCGGGTGGTTATCGCAGCCGCTGGTGCAAGCTCTACGAGAAAGTAATGCCGGCCGGCGACCTGAATTTTTACCGCGACACGCTGCTTAATTACGCCGGACTGGCGCGGCAGATTCGCCGCGAGTTCGAGCTTGCGGCGCCGGAACTGCACCATAAGGAAAAGCGCTTGCCGGATGGCTCGGACCACGACCTCGACGCGGCCATCGAAGCGATGGTGGATCTGCGCATCGGCGTCAGTCCGTCGGAGAAAATTTTCTGGCGCAACCACAAGGCCGAGCGCGATGTGGCGGTGGCCTTTCTGCTCGACATGAGCGGCTCGACGGGAGAAGCGATCGGGCGGGCTCCGGGCGCGTCGCCATTCGAGGGCAGATTGGGAGATCACGACCGGGCGCCCCGGCGTATCATCGACGTGGAAAAGGAAGCGATCGTGTTGATGATCGACGCCCTGGAAACGATCGGCGACCGCTACGGAGTTTTCGGCTTTTCCGGCCACGGCCGCGACAACGTCGAATTCTTTGTCATCAAGGACATCGACGAAGCATTTTCCCCCGAGGTGGCCAAGCGCATCGGCCGGGTCGGCCCCTTGCATGCCACCCGCATGGGGCCGGCGATTCGCCACGCGACGTCCAAGCTGCGCCGGCAGCAGACACGCTCGATGCTATTGTTCCTAATCAGCGACGGCCGCCCGCAAGACCGCGGCTACTCGCAAGAGAGCGCCGAGAAAGCCTACGCCGTGCAGGACACGCGCATGGCGCTCATCGAAGCGCGCCGGGATGGCATTCAACCCTTCTGCCTCACCGTAGACAAAGAGGGGAACGACTATCTCAGAACGATGATGGAGGATTTTAGCTACGAGGTCCTTGCCGACGTGAACGAATTGCCGCTGCGACTGCCGCAGCTCTATAGAAGGTTAACGATGTAGTCCTGCCCGCTCGGGGAATCGCCTCGCTAGCGGCTGAGCAAACCATCGATCGAGAGCGCGCCCGCGCCGCCGATCAGCAGCGCCACAGACATCAGCAAAAGCGCCAGGCAGTATTCCATGCCGTTGCTCCCGTCCGGTCCGGCGGAAAGAAAAAAACCCTCGTTCCAGTGGGCTTTCTTGATCGCCATCGCCATGAAGAGCGCCAGGCCGAGGGCGGCGGGGCGCACGAGAAAGCCGAACGTCATCGCCAGGGCGCCGGCGATCTCGATGAACATGGCGAAAACGCAAATCCACACCGGAATGCCGTGCTTGCCGCTCCAATTTTTCACCATGCCTTCGAAACCGCGTCCGCCGTGCCAACCGAGCACATGGCGGGTGCCGTGGAAAAAAAAGGTAATCGCTAACCCCGCGCGCAGGATCACGTAGGCGTAGGAGCTATCGGTTTGAAATATGATATCCATGGAAGCAGTCCCTTTTCGTTGGGTTGGAAATGCCGCGATAGTAGCCGGAGGTCTTTCCCGCTGTCAAGGGCGAAGGTCGCCCGTTTGGCTGATCGGCGCTGCCATCGGCAAACAATTGTTCACCGCCGCAATTGTATCGCGCCGGCTCCTGCATGATCGCTCGACCGCGGTTGCCGATGCGTACTTTAAAATCCAGTATCGTTATGTCATAGAAAGAAGAACCTATGGAGCCTCCTAAACCCAGCCTGGCGAGTATCGAAGCGCAGATCGATGAGTGGCTGCGCGACCAACCGAGTAACGGCAACGAAGACCAAGTCGCCGATATGCTTCGGACGGTGCTCAAGCTAGCCGGCGATGGCGCCAGCCGCGGGGATTTGAAAATCGTCAACCGGACGCTCAAAGAGCTGCGCCAAGCGTTCGGAATATTCGCGCCCTACAGTTCGGTGCGCAAGGTAAGCATCTTCGGCTCGACCCGCGTGGCGGAAGACGACGTTTATTATACGATGGCGCGCGAGCTGGCGCGCCGTCTGGCCGAGGACGGATTTATGGTGATCACCGGCGCGGGGCCGGGGATCATGCAGGCGGGCCACGAAGGGGCGGGACGGGAAAAAAGTTTCGGCGTCAATATCCGCCTGCCCACCGTGCAACTGGCCAACCGATTCATCAAGGGCGATCGAAAGCTGATGAGCTTTCATTTCTTTTTTACCCGCAAGCTGGTTTTCGTGAAGGAAGCGGACGCGGTGGTCATCTTCCCCGGCGGCTTCGGCACCCATGACGAGCTGACCGAGGCGTTGACTTTGGCTCAGACCGGCAAAAGCCAGCTCGTGCCGATTATTCTGGTGGATTCCCCTGAGCGGAACTACTGGCAGGAATGGGAAGAGTTTCTCCGCGAAGGGATGCTCAGCCACGGCTATATATCCGAAAACGAGATCAAGTTTTTTAAGAAGTTCACCGATATCGATGCGGCGATGCGGGAGATCAAAAACTTTTATCGCAATTATCATTCCTACCGCTTCGTCAAGGAACACTTGGTCATTCGTCTCAACAACCCGCCGTCGCCCGGCCTGATCGATACGCTCAACCGGGAATTCTCCGATATCCTCACCGCGGGACCGGTGCGGCGGACCGATCCCTTGCCCGACGAATCCGACGACCCCGGCACGCTGCACCTGCACCGTCTGCTCGTCCATTTCAACCGCGAGGATTACGCCCGGCTGCGCCAGATGATCGACGTCATCAATCGGGAAGACTAGCCAAAAGTATTTGAAGTTCGGAAACGAAGACGAGATCGAAGAAACCATGTTTCCCGCAAAGGCGCAAAGAACAAGAAATTCGAAGCACGAAAGAGGCCCCGCGGACCGAAATTCGAAACAATTTCAAATGACCAAGAGTTGCAAAATTCCAAACAAGCTTCCTTCGGATTCGGTGTTTTGGATTTTCCCGATTTGAGAGTCATTTGTCTCTGAGTTTGTTTCGGATTTCGATATTCGGATTTCGGATTTTGTTTCGCTGGCGCCTCGGCGGGAGATAAATCCGAATCGGACAAGGGAGCGAATCATGGCCTTTCAAAAGATCGGCATATTGAGCATCGGCGAGATGGGATTCCACTGGGCCAAGCTGCTCAATGGCCACGGCGTCGAAGTGTTGACCTACGACAAGGACCGGGGCGAGGTGAGCCGCAAGCGCGGCGAAAATGCCGGCGCGAAGTCTTTGCCTTCGATGGCCCGGTTGGCTAGAGAAGCCGAGTTGATCGTCTCCATCGTGGTGCCGTCCGCCGCCAAGCGGGTGGCGTCTAAAGTCGCCAAAGCAGTGGCTAAAACCGGACGCAAAGAGTTGCTCTATCTCGACGCCAACGCGATCTCGCCGATGACCGCCGATGCGATTGCGGCAGTTTTGAAACCAGCCGGCGTCAGCTTCGTCGACGGCTGCATCATCGGCTCGGCGGCGCGCATGGGCAAGGGAACGATCGTCTATGTTTCGGGACCGGAAGCACAACACTTGCAAGCGTTGGAAGCCTTCGGCATCCCGATCAGAGTTTTGGGGCCGAACACGAGCCAGGCATCTGCCTTCAAAGTCGTTTACGCGGGACTGACCAAAGGGCTGCAAGGTCTGTTCGCCGAGCTGTTGATGGGCGCGCGCCGCTTCGGTCTTATGAACGAGGTGCGCGCCCAGTATGAGGAGAGTTTCCCTGGGCTGCTGGATAAAATCTCCACCAGTATCGTCGGCCTGCGCATCCACGCCGCCCGGCGCGCCGAGGAGATGGACGAGCTCAAGCGAACCTTCAACCATCACGGCATGAAGTCGTT
>JAUYJC010000002.1 GCA_030688735.1 Deltaproteobacteria bacterium | reverse complement strand
TGGAAAGAAAAGAGCAGCAAGCCAAACCGGGCCAAGGGCATCAGTTGTTGTATCAAAGATGCCGGCGGCACTTACAAAGTCGCGGGCGCCGTGGTGAAAATGTCTTCCGATGGCAGCGCGGTCTTGCTCACGGGCACCGTGTTGGTATAAACGCCATGAGCTTCGACTTTGGCGTAGGGAATTTTATAGGGGCCGAGAGCGCGGTACCCTGCCTTCTGGGCGACCCGCGGTCCCGCGTCCGCGTAAGCGCCGGTGTTCATGTACACCTGACATTCGCGCGCCACCAGCTTGCCATCTTTGTTCACGCCGGTTTTCACCGTGACGCGCGCCGGATGGCGCGTGATTGTTTTGAAACTCTCGCTCACGGACAGCGCAAGCTTAACCGGCCGCCGGGTTCGCCAGGACAATGCCGCCGCGATGGGCTCAGCCTTGACGTAGAGTTTGCCGCCGTAAGCGCCGCCGACCCAGGGAACGATCACCCGCACGCGGCTGAGCGGCAGGCGGAAAACCCCCGACAGATGATCGCGCAGCGTAAAAGGATCTTGGCAAGAGGCCCAGACCGTGAGCTTATCGCCGTCGTAGTGCGCGATGTTGACATGAGCCTCCAGCGAACAATGCTGGACCTTCTGGAAACGAAAGGTGTCCTCAAAAACATGGTCCGCTTCGGCGAAGCCTTTCTCGACATCGCCGCGGCTGAAGCCGAGATAATAGCAGATGTTGGTGCCGTTAAACCGCTCCGGTGCGCCATAAACCGAACCGCGCAGCTCCGCTCGCGCGACACCGCCGGGATGTACTTGGATGGCTCCCGGCGCGGTCGCTTCTTCGATGCTAGTCACCTTCGGCAGCTCTTCGTATTCGACCTCGATCAGGTCCAATGCCTGTTCGGCGATGGCCGGATTTTCGGCCAGCACCGCCGCCACCGGATCGCCGACGTATCTCACTTTATCCACGGCGACGATGGATTGGTCTTTGTAAGTCGCGCCGTATTTGTAGTTGAGGTCCTTGATGTCGTCGCGGGTCAGCGTCGCAATGACCCCGTTCATACTCATCGCGTTGCTCGCGTCGACTTTCACCAAGCGCGCGTGCGCCAGCGGGCTGCGGAGAATCTTGGCGTAGGCCATCCCCGGCAACTGCAAGTCTCCGGTATAGAGAGCCTGGCCGGTCACCTTCTCGATGCCGTCGACCCGGCGCGCGTCGGTACCGGCGACGGTATATGCTTTTCTTTGAATCATGACGGGTCGGTGCATAATCAGCAGCAAAGAGCATAGAGCAAGGAGCTAAGGGTTTGAAGCCGGCGCTTTGCCCTTTGCGCTCTGCGCAATTGCGCTGGACTACTTGCGGATCTTCGGACTATCCTTTTCCGGAAAGTAGAGATCGCAATACGGGCAATGGAAATTCATCCCCGACCCCAGCATATGCGGATTGACGACGAAAATCTTAGCGCACTTTGGACATGTAATTTCGACCGCCTGCCCCATGGTTCCTCCTCAAATCGTTGGAAATAAAGATACCTCTAGCCGCTTACGCCCAGTAGGTCGTTCGGTCCGTTGGAATATGTTGGAGCACCTCGCCCGGCACGTACTCTTCTAATTTGATGCGCGCCATGGCCTCGTCCGGACACTTCGACACCGGCGAGAACGGCCGGTCGAGCGGCCGAGTCGCATCGACGATCATGCCCGAAGTCTTAATCTCGTCGAGCAGTGACGGATCCAAGAAATTGCCGCGGAAGAGCGGCTTAAGGATCGACACCTGCCGGTGCGGCTGGACGCGGGTCGCGATTGCCCACAGGATATCCGTCGGATTGAAGACATCGATGTCGTCGTCGAAGACGAAGACATTTTTTGTGTGGTCGAAAGTCAACGCGGCGGCGGCGGCGCGTCCCGGATCGCCTTCTGACATCTTTTTCATCGAGATGAAAACATTGTAATGCGCGTGCCTCCCCGCCTTGCAAACCGCCGTGACGCCGGGAATCGCTTCGCGGCAACGGCGCAGATACGCTCCCTCGCGCGGCAGATCCATCCAGGGCTTGTCGCCTTCCGGTGTGATCACCGACTGATACATGGCGCCGTTGCGGTAATTGATCGCCTTGATCTGGTAATCGGCGCAGGTGGTGTAGCGCTGCGGCCCAAGGTAGCCCGGCGCCTCGCCGAAAGGTCCTTCGACGACGCGCTTGTTTGGGATCAGCACGCCTTCGATAACGACTTCAGCGTCGGCGGGAATCAGCAGATCGTCGCCGAAGGTTTCCGACGGCACCAGGCGCAGCGGCTCGCCGAGATAACCGCCGATGACGTCATACTCGCTCACTTCGAACGGCCCGCTGTAACAGGCGCCCATGTGAAACGCCGGATGATGACCGAGAACCGTCGCCACCGGCATCTCTTCGTTGCGCGATTCATAATCGCGATAGATTTTCCACAGGTGGCGCGGTGAAGCGTAGAGCGCCGTGGAGTTTTTCGATTTGACCTCCATGCGATGATACGAGAGGTTGTAGATGCCGCTTTTCTTGTCTTTGGTGACGGTGGACAAGACGATATAAGGACCGCCGTCCATCTCATGATGGCGCATGATCGGAATCTCGTAGAGATCGACCTTGTCGCCGACCATGACATTCTCTTTGACCGGAGCATCTTTCTTAGAAACGATGGTCGGCGGCGTCCGGTGCTCTTCCATTTCGAGACACCGTTCCGCCATCTCGGGGCGGGTAGCGTTGCGCGGCAGGCCCAAGGCGATTTGCGTCTTGCCCTGAGAAATCTCGCAATTCATCGTGAGCTTGATCGGACCGACTCGACCGTTCAGATTCAGCGGGTTGTCAAAAATTATGATCGGGAATTTTTTTTGCGCGCCGAGATGTTTGATGATCGCGGTGACATCGTAATTCGCCGGGTTCACTTGCTTGGTGATGTGGATGACTTCACCCGGCAATTGCCGTTCGCAATCCGCGATAAAAGTCCTGAGATCCTTCGCCATGGACGCCTCCCAACCAATTGATGATAAATTTTATCAGAAACTTCTATCCAATGGCCCCACTATTGTCAATGGAACCGGCGTTCATGATACGTTGACTTGGAACGGGACGATCAAATATTCCCGCATTGAAGTAAGGGTTGCCTGACGTTCCGAGTTTTCGCTAACAATCTTGGAGGTTCCGCATGCCAAAGATCAAAGGGCTGAGCCACGTGGTGCTGTACGTAAAAGATCTGGAAAAGATGGTCGCGTTTTACCGGGACGTTCTTGGTCTCGTTAAATACCGCGAGCACACCGGGCGGATGGTATTTCTAACCGCTGATCCCGACGCCGAAGACCACGAGCTCGCCCTGGTCAAGGGCCACGAGGGCGACGCCAAAATCATCGCGCATATCGCCTGGCGCGTCGAGACCCCCGCCGACGTCAAGGCGTACTATGAGCGCTTCAAGGCACAGGGAGTGCCCATCGACCACTGCGTGAGCCACGCATACGAGGAAATGGGAAACACGGTCTCATGCTATTTCCTCGACCCTGAAGGCAACCGTCTCGAAGTCTACGCCCTGGTCGCCGAACGCGACGCGCAGCGCATCAACCGCCCGCTCGATTTGGACAAGAACTTAGATGAGATCGTCGCCCAGGCGAGCGGGCTTGCGCCAACCGTCAGTCACTGATGGAACTGCTAAAAGTGAATTAACAGAATAGTTCGTCGCGCTTATTTTTCTGGGCCAGTCTTTCGCGAGATTGAGGTGCGCGCTACCGCGTCCGGTTGTACTCGTAATCTTCGCGCTCGCCCCGACCCACGCGCAGGTCTGGCAGCAGCGAAGGACGCGTGCTGTTTAATTTTGCATGCGCGTCCAAAGCTGCTGGATCGCGCCAACGTTCCAGGATCGCGAGTTTGTCGGGATTCACGACGCTTTGAAAGACTTCGAACTGTTCGCAGCCGGGCTCGTTCATGATCTCCGCGCAGCGAGACCTATATCCTTGCGCCAGTTCGGCGCCCCTTCCCGGTGCGGCGTTGATAGTCACGATGAGTCGAATTGCCATATCGTTTCCTCTGAATCTATCAAATTCCCGGCTGAGGACCCCAGGCGTTAGCCTGGGGGTGAAAGCCTCCGAAGGTTGGGAGGGGGGTTTTCTGGTTTTGCATGTCAAGTGCCATGGGCGTAAGCCCGTGGGTATCTACTCAATATTCACGTCTTCATTTTTGCCGCAGCGCCGTTCTCGCTCATGCCAAATAGGCGCATCGCGTTGCCGCCGAGAACTTTTTCTTTGTCTTCCTCTGATAGCGCGGGCATCTTCTTGATCACGTCAACGGTCCTCGACCAGGTCGCCACGGCGTCGCCGTGGTCGAAGTCGCTGCCGATGATGATGTTGTGGTTGGGCCAGCCGTTGATCGTGTCGGCAAGATAGGATTCCCAGGAGACGGCGGTGATGTAGAACTGGCTAAGATATTCGCTCGGCTTTTTCTGAATAACCTTTTTGCCTACGAAGAATTGCCGCACGGCGATGGAAACCGTTGCTTCGCTCGGCATATGCGCGTCCATCGTATGCATCAACCAGGGTACCCACCCGATACCACCTTCAAAAAGCCCGAATTTCAACGTCGGGAATCGATCTAACACGCCGCTGAAGATCAGACGCGCGGCGCTAACCATGTAGGTAAGCGAAAAACCGAGCGCCGTTGGAAAGTGCTGGTAACCCTGGAAGCGCTCGCTGCCGACGAGCCAGGGATGGCTGTGCTGCAACTCGAACGTGCGCGCCGCCGGATGGAGTAGGATCGGAATGTCCAAATCAGCGGTCTCCTCGTAGAGCGGAAAGAGCACTTCGTTGTCGAGATCGCCGTCACCCCAGCCGCCATTGAACTTGACGGCTTTCAGCCCCAAGTCTTTCACAGAGCGTCGAAGCTCTTTCAGGGATTCCTTGATGTCCGGCAAGTAAATCCACGCCACTCCGATGAAACGATCATCGCCCTGAATATCTTCGGCGACGGTGTCGTTGTAGGCGCGCGCGAGCTGTCGACCAAGCTCGGCGTTAAGCTCGTAGATCAGCGGGCGATTGTCCGGGATGAGAACCTGGACGTCGAAGCCGTCCTTTTTCATGTACTCGGCGCGCAGCGACAAGCTCCACCGCCCTTCCTTGAAGGAGTGAACCTTGTTACCGTCTCTATAATAAGTCGCGGTGGAGCCGGGGACGACTTCTCCGTAGCGCACGTACTTGCCATCATCCTCGTCAAGCTTAATGTAGCCCTTGCCCGGATGCTTCACCTTGTCGAGGAAACGCAGCGGCCAGTAATGAGTGTCGCCGTCGATGTACATGGAAACCTCCGGTTTCGGTTTCGAGTTCAATGCTTAAAGTTTCACGTGTCTTGTCAACGCGAAACCCGAAACTAAGAAACAGTTATCGGCGAAGCGGTCGTGGCCCATGGAGCCGGTCTTGGTGTCGCGAAAGACGATCGGCGTCGTGGTTTTTTCCAATTCCTTAAAATCGAATCGCAGTGAACGCCTTGAACCTCTTGAACGATTTGAACGGCTTGAACCGCCTTACAGCCCGTTACAATCCCAACTCCTTTTGTGCCTGCCGAACATAACTTTGATCGACGTATCGTTCGGGCGACGGCAACGGTTCCTTTAGAACGCCATCGCGGGCCTGGACTTCGATATTCACCTTCAATCCTTCGAGCGTGACCGAGCCGTCGACGGGAAAGATTTTGTTCTTGGTGAAATAATCGATGCCGCGCCGGGCGTAAGGCTGCTTGACGCCCATCTCGCTGATGAATAGTTCCGTCGCTTGATCCGGCTGCTCGTGAATCCAGCGCAGGGTTCTAATGTGGGCCTTGAGAAATTTGACGACCGTAGCACGGTTTTTTTCCGCCCAAGCCGGATTTACCGTGACACCGTTGAACTGATAGGTCGGAATCACCTCCATCGTATCGCCCAACCGGTGGAATCCCTGGTCGATGGCGATGTCGGAGTATGGAATGCCGAGAATCGCCGCCGCCACGGCGCCGCTTTCCAACGCGGTCAAACGCGCCGCGGTGCCGCCGGAGATGACCGTGAACGAATAGTCCCGAGGATACTGAAGCCCCTTGCTCTTCAGATAATCGACAAGAATGGACGTACCGCCGCCGCGCAATCCCGACACCCCGAGCCTGGCGCCCTTGAGATCGTCGATCTTCTTGAACGCCTTGCCGCCGACGAGGATATAGGGCGCCGCGTTGTCGACTCCGGCGATGACCTTGAGGTTACCGCCCCGCTCATTGACCAGAATCACCCCATCGGCATTCAGCGCGGCGAACTGGATTTCGCTGGCGATCAAGGCTTGGAGCTGAACATCGCTGCGGCCGATCAGGATCAGCTCCACCTTGAGATTTTCCGCGGCGTAGAATCCCTTTTTTTGCGCCGCATAGAAAGGCAGATAGAATAAAGTCTTCGAAGTCATACCTACCTTCAAAGACTGCGCGGACGCCGGCGGAAGGAATAGGACGATGCCGCAAACGAACAATAGGACGGCAGCTAGGCTTCTTTTCATGACCAGCGAACCTCCCCTCTCACTTGGAATTCGGTGAACGCTCTGACGCGCTCGCTAATCCGTCCCGACCCAGCCAGTTCCGGAGATGTCCAAGATCTGGCCGTCGGGGCCGAAACATTTGATCTCATAGTAGGTTTGCGGATTGGCGGCGTCGGTCGGCGTGACATTGACGCGCTCGGTCAAGGACTTCCCGCCCTGGCGATTCAGTTTCGCGAGTGTCGAGTCGACGTCGTCGACTTGAAACCCCATGTGCTCGATGCCGACATCGGCCTCGCTGCCCGGAGGACATTTCAAGATCGCCAGATTGATATGGCCGTCGGAAAGATAAATGCCGTTTCGTCCCAAGCCGACCTGTTTGAGACCAAAGACTTCCATATAGAACTCCGCGGTCTTTTCCGGATCGTTCGTCCTGACCGCGATATGCTTGATGCGGGCCATGGTCGTCCCCCTTTGCGTGATGCCACTCTAATACACTGCTTTCCAGCTTGACAAGAACTTCTTAACGGCCGCCCAGCCGGCCCTCCAAGTAGCCTGGATAAAAAAAGCGCCGGGCAGACCCCCTTGGTCCCTGACCGGCGCTTCGGTGCTAAACTCGATGGCTCGCGGTAGTTATAGATCCAAAGCTAACCTGTGTTTTCGTCGGCGAAGTTGTCCATTTGCCGCTGCGTCAAACCTCATTTGCCCAGAGTCTTCATAAACGACCGGTCGATCATATCCTCAACGGTGATTTTCTTCTTGATCCGCCCGGCTTCGATCTCCTGCTCGATGACCGTGGGAATGATCTTCTCCGCGATCTGACCGTCGAGCGGGAAAGAATCCCGGTACTCGTCGTATCCGGCCGGCGCGTAGGCGGGATCCATCTTGACGTATTTCCTCATGATCCGCACAGCGTCGTTTTTGTTCTCTTGAGTGTATTTGACCCCTTTCTGGTAGGCGCGCAGGAATTTGACCGCCTGATCCCTCTCTTTGCTCAACCATGGTTCCCTTGCCGCGAAGGTCTCATAGGGCCACTCCGGAAAGACTTCTTTTAGATCGAGGAGCTTGTTGTAGCCCTGGGCCTTAGCGATCTCGGTCACCGGGAACCAGACGATCGAGGCGTCCACGCCTTTGGCCGTGAGCGCCGCGAACCGCGCCGGCGTACTGCCGATTTGCAAAATGGTGACGTCCTTTTCGGTAAGCCCGAAATGACGCAACGTGGCGCGGGTGAGAAAGTCCGTCAAGGAGCCGAATCGGCTGATCGCAAAGCGCTTACCCTTGGCCTGCTTCATCGATTTGAAGTCGGGTTGGGAGTAGAGCTGGAAGGGCATGATGTTGCAGACGCCCCAGAAATTTTTTACATCGAATCCCGCAGCGCGGCCGCCGAGAGTCTCCACGAACGCGCTGCCCATGATCTGTATATCGCCCCCCATCAGCGCCTGAAGATTGGTCGAGCCAGCGTTAAACAAGACCAACAACACGTCCAGCCCCTCCTCTTTGAAGAAGCCTTTGTCCTCGGTAACGTACACCGGTAAAAAGGCCACGTTCACTGAGGAAAGGCCGACGATGATTTTGGCCGAACTCGAGCGCGGCGCGAACCCCAACAGGATCACGGTCAAGATAAGCAGCAAGCGAAACTGTTTCATGAAAACCTCCTTCTTTATTTAACTGCCGGATTGTTTATAGCACATTATCCGCCTGTTGCCTCGCCCGCAACAGGCGCCATACGCGTTCGGGGGTCAACGGCAGCGCGCGGATGCGCACGCCAGTCGCGCGAGCGATCGCATTGCCCACGGCGGGGGCGACCGAGACGATGCCGGACTCGCCCATTCCCTTTGCGCCGTAGGGGCCTGGACCATCTTCGTTTTCGATCAATGCGGACTCAAAATGTTTCGGCAGATCGCCGAACCGTGGCACACGATAGTCGATCAGATTGGCGTTTAGCGGCTGGCCGTTCTCGTACACCAGGGATTCGAAAAGTGTATGGCCGAGCCCTTGGACCGCCGCACCCTCGTCCTGCCCTTCCGCCAGCGGCGGATTGATCGCCTTGCCCACGTCGGCGACCGTTATATATTTTTCAATCGCGATCTCGCCGGTTTCAGAATCAACGCGC
Organism: Deltaproteobacteria bacterium; assembly: GCA_030688735.1. GTDB lineage: Bacteria > Desulfobacterota > Binatia > UBA9968 > UBA9968 > JACPFE01. The sequence goes on along the minus strand of JAUYJC010000002.1, from coordinate 10,937 downwards.
ACTTCCGCTCCGCCCATGCCGGTTTCCCAGAAAAGCGGAAACTGGGCGCCCATGCCGTCGCCGGGGCGGATGCTGCCGCGGCCGATGATCTCGCCGCCGGGCATGCCGAAGTACGCGCTCACGATCTTGCCATAGCTCAACCGCTTGTCACCTGCGATGGCGGCGCCATCCTTCAACGTGATCGCGTTCGTGCTCGTCTGGAACGCTTCCGCAGCAGCAGCAAGCAATTGCTTTCGCAGGTCCAGCGCCGCCGCCTTGACCGCGCTGCCCATGACAGTGGTCGAGCGGCTGGCGCCGGTGGAACGGTCGAACGGCGTTGCCAGCGTGTCCGTGCCGCCCATGATCACCAACTCGACCGGTAGCGCTAACTCTTGCGCGGCGATTTGGCAAAGAATGGTGCGCGCCCCCTGCCCAACTTCGGTGGTGCCTGCACTCAATATCACGCTGCCATCGGCGAGCAATCGCACCAACGCCACCGACACCGGCATCGCTTCGGAATCGGAGACACCGACGGCAACGCCGGCTCCTTTTCCGTTCGGTTTTGCCGCGCCAGCCCAATCCAGCGGCTTGACCGCCGCCTTGGTTCCCGCGCACAGGTCGGCGTCGACCGGCGTCGCGCCCGGCTTCAACACCGCGCCGCGCCGCAAGAGACGGCGCAGGCGAAATTCCAGCGGGTCGAAGCCGCACCGCTCGGCAATCGTATCCATATGCGATTCCAGCGCCCAAATCGTTTGCGGCCCGCCGATGGAGCGCATCGATCCCGCGGGAACCGTGTTGGTGTAGAGCGCCACGACATCGACCTTGCAATGATCCAGCGTATAGGGCCCGATCATCCGGCTGATCGCGCGCTTCGCCACCCGCGGGCCGTTATCCGCATAGGCGCCGGTGTCCAGTATGACTTCGGCTTCCCGCGCGACCAGGGTCCCGTCGCGTTTCACCCCCGTTTTGATCCGGACCCGCGCCGAGTGCCTGCGCGTCGTCAACATCGACTCGGGGACGCTTTGCGCCACCCGCACCGGCCGGCCGGCGGTCTTGCGCGCCATCGCCACAACCAGTGGCTCGATCTTGAAATAAGATTTGCTGCCGTATGCGCCGCCGACGAAAGGCACGATTACTTCGACTTTCGCATGCGGATAGCCGAACATATGCGCCAATTCGGCACGTACCAAAAACGGATGAGCCGAGGAACTCCAAAGCGTAATTCCATCCGCCGTGACGCGCGCGACCGCCGTATGCGGTTCCATCGCGTACTGATAGATCATTGGGAACTCGAAAGTCTCATCGATGATCTCTTCGGCTTCGGGAAACGCTTTATCGGGGTTTCCCTTGATGAATTGTTCCCGGTGGCAAACGTTACCGCCGAACCGTTCTCCCACGCCCGCGACATCGTGAAATTCCCCGGTTCCCGATCGCTGTTCATGAACAAGGGGCGCGCCTTCCGCGCGCGCCGCGTCGATATCGGCCACACAGGGCAATTCCGTGTATTGCACATTGATCAACGACAGCGCGGCTTCGGCGATGAGCGCATTTTCGGCGGCGACTACCGCTACGGGCTCGCCGACGAAGCGCACCCGGTCGATGGCCACAACGGCGCGATCGCGCAAACAGTTGCCGTAATAGGGATCGATATCTTTAAGATCGTCGCGCGTGAGCAGGGCGACAACGCCCGGCAGCCCAGCTGCCTTGCTGGCGTCGATCGATTTGACCACGGCATGGGGCAGCGGGCTTCGCAGGATCTTGGCTTCGAGCAGGCCGGAAAATTCCAAGTCGCCGGTGAACTTCGCCCAGCCGGTGACTTTTGCTATTCCGTCGATGCGCGGAGTGGGAGAACCGACTGTCATTCCATCCATCAGGCCGCGAAATTCACGCAGAATGTTAGATGACCGACTGTTCGGGCAGTATCGTCTTTAACACGCGCAGATAATTGCCACCGAGGATCTGAGCTATCTCATGCTCCTTGTAGCCATGCTTCTGCAGGCCATCGATGAGATTCGGCAGGTCTTCGATTTCCTCGAAGCCCTTGATCAGCGGGTCCTTGTGCAGCGGATGGTGGCGATCCTTGAGCGTGCGCGGACCATCGTATTTGACGAAATCCATGCCCAGGGCGAGGTGCTCCACGCCGACGAGATTGATCATGTAGTCCATGTGCTTCAGCATGTCTTCGAGTGCTGCTTCGCCTTTGGTGACGCGCTCCGGCAGAGCGAGAATGCCCACCAAACCACCTTGCTGGGCGAGCGCTTTGATCTGATCGTCGGCAAGATTGCGCGGACTGTCGAGCATGCCGCAAGCATTGGCGTGGCTCACGAGCAGCGGCGCGCTGGCGGCATCCAGGGACTGGAAGAATCCCTCTCGGTTCATATGGGATAGATCGACAATCATGCCCAGCCGGTTGGCCTCCTTGATCACGTCCACGCCGAAATTCGTCAGGCCGCCGCCAGTGCGGTTCTCCCACACGCCGTCGCCGAGCTCGTTGCGAAAGTTCCACACGGGTTGCAGCGAGCGCAGCCCTAGCCGGTAGAAGTTTCTGAGATTTTGGATGCTGCCGCGTAGCGGCATGCAGCCTTCGAAGTGGAGCAAGAACTTGACGGTCCCCGGTTCCACATTGTCGGGGAGATCACCACGGGTCCGGATCATCTGAATCATACCCTCGGAGCGCGGCGCTTCTTCGAGAAACTGATCGATTTGACCCAGGGCGGTTTCCAGGTAGCGGCCGGTGTTCTGGCTGTGGGAATAGGAATCGCCGCAGATCGCGTAGACGCAGACGTTGATGCCGTCGCGAATCAGGCGGGGCGCGATGGCGTCCCGGATCGGCGATTTTTCGCCGATGGAAGTGCGGTAGAGCTGTTCGTAAACGTCCCTATGCCCCTCCACGACTACGTACTTCCGCAAGAGGTCTTTTCCGTCCATGATCTTCCTTCCTTGAAGAACCTTCGGGCTTCGGTTACTAATATCTAGCAAATCTCAGGGCGGCAAGCTATCGCTGCCGCGTCAAACAAATGGCTCGTTCATTGACCTGGTTTCTATCGTTGTTCTTGGCGCTTGTGCCGGCCTGCAAGCAGGCTCCCAAAGGCGGCTCGGACAACCACTTCCGCGTCAATCTCGGCACCGAACCGCCGAGTCTGGATTGGTCGCTGGCGACCGATCACGTATCCTTTAACGTCATCGCCAATCTCATGGTCGGCCTGACGGAATTCAACAAAGAACTGAAACCGGCTCCCGTCGTCGCCAAGTCCTGGGATGTGCTCGACGGAGGTAGGAAGTTGGTTTTCCATCTGCGCGATGACGTCAATTGGAGCGACGGCAAGAAAGTGCGCGCCCAGGACTTCGAATATTCCTGGAAGCGGCTGCTCAGCCCGAAGACCGCTTCGGAATACGCCTATATCCTCTTCGATATCGTCAACGCCCAGGAATATAACGAAGGGAAAATCACCGACGCTGCGTCCGTCGGCGTCCAGGCCCTCGACGACCTGACCCTCGCTGTCCAACTGCGCCACCCGGCCTCCTACTTTCTCGCAATCACCACCTTCGAAGTTACCTTTCCACAAAGAGAAGACATCATCGAAAAGTTCGAGTCGCGTTGGACCGAGCCGGGCAATATCGTCACCAACGGTTCGTTCCTGCTCTCCGAGTGGAAGCATGAAAACCAGATCGAGCTGCGCGCCAACCCCAACTTTTTCCGCGGCAAGCCGGCGATGGAGCGCGTCACTATGTTCATGGTGAATGAAAAGACTACGGCCCTGGCCATGTACGAGCGGGGCCAGTTGGACTTCATCGATAATCACAGCATCCCGATCTTCGAAAAGAGCAAGCTCGCCAACAAACGCGGCTTCAAGAGGGTGCCGCAGCTCAGGGGCTATTACTACGGCTTCGTCACCGACCGTAAGCCTTTTAACGACCCGCGCGTGCGCAAGGCGTTCATGATGGCGGTGGACCGAAACGTTTTTCCATCGATTCTTCACGGCGGCGAGATACCGGCGCCGTCCTGGATCCCGCCGGGCATGCTGGCGCACAGCACCAAAATCGGCTTGCCTTTCAATGCGCCGGAAGCGCGCCGATTGCTGCGCGAAGCCGGTTATCCGGAAGGCAAGGGATTTCCGCCGGTGGTGCTGGCCTACAATACCGAAGAGGATCACAAAATGGTCGCCGAGGCGGTGCAAGGGATGTGGCAGCGCAACCTCGGCGTCGTGGTAAAGATCGAGAACCAAGAATGGAAAGTCTATCTCAAAAAGCTCCAGAACGATCCGCCAAATATTTTTCGCCTCGGCTGGGGCGCGGACTATCCCGATCCGGACAATTTCATGAAGCTCTTTACCGCCAACAGCGGCAACAACAATACCCGATGGAAAAATCCGCGCTACGATCAGTTGCTGGAACAAGCGGCGCTGGAGTTGGACCCGGCCAAGCGGGTGAAGCTCTACGACGAAGCGCAAAAAATTCTCTGCGAGACCGACCTGCCGATCATGCCGCTGTTCTGGTCGGCCGAAAGCACGCTGCTCAATCCCCATTTCACCGGACTGGAGCTAAACTCCATGGCGCGCATGGACCTGCGCCACGTCCGGCCGGCGAAACAGTAAAGAGCTTAGGAAAGGTTCAAAACGTTCAAGCAGTTCAAATGGTTCAAATCGTTTCTCGGATCGGTCGACGGCTTGAACCTCGTGAACAAGCGGACTGGTATTTTTCGCACGGGCACTGGCAAATTTTCCGTCTGCGGAAAAGTTGCCTGTCCCCGTCTTTAGCGTAACCATTCAAACACGCACCGTGAACGACAGCGCGACGTAAAAAAACTAGCAGGTCCCCCTTTTTTCCCCGGCAAAATCATGCTAGGTCCCATTGGAAGTCCGGTGAAAGAATAGCGAGAAAGGTAGGCGACATGGAACTCAGCGAAGATGAGGTGCTGCATATTCTCAAACTAATCGACGAGTCACAGTTCGATTACTTTCAGCTCGAAGTAGGCGACCTGAAGATCACGGTCAGCAAAGGGGACCCAATTCCGCTCACGGCGGCGCCCCAAGTGGCTGCGGCCCCTGCTGCCGCGCCGGCGCTCAAACCAGCTCCGGCCGCTGCCTCGGCGCCGAAACCCGAAGCGCCCAAGGCCGCAGCGATACCGCCAGGTATGGTGCCGATCACCGCGCCGATCCTGGGAACTTTCTACGTCGCGCCGGAACCGGGCGCGCCGCCCTTCGTTAAAGTGGGCGACACGATTACCGAAGACACCACCGCCGGTTTGATCGAAGTCATGAAGGTCTTCAACAGCGTGCGCTCCGGCGTCAAAGGCATAGTCACCGAAATGGTTGCCCAAAACGGCCAGTTCGTCGAGCATGGCCAGACGCTCTACCTGGTGAAGCCCACTTGATGGGGACATGCTGCTTTTTCTTGCTTATGAGCTTACGGAGTTCAACATTCGGCGGTTAAAGAAAAAGCTGTGTGTCCCCTTTCTTCGGCCCACTGACGAAGGGGACAGGCAACTTTTCGAAAAGCGCAAAAGTAGCCAGTCCCCTTTTACTTTCGAGACATTCTCATGAGCGTCACGCGTGTTTTGATCGCCAATCGCGGCGAGATCGCCGTTCGTGTCATCAGAGCCTGCCAAAGCCTGGGCATTGAAACCGTCGCGGCCGTGTCCGAGGCGGATCGCGAGAGCCTTGCGGCCAAACTTGCCAATCGCGCTGTCTGCATCGGCCCGCCCCGCTCCACCGACAGTTATCTAAAAACGACCACGCTGATCGCCGCGGCCCACGGCACGGGCTGCGATGCGCTCCACCCCGGCTACGGTTTTCTCTCCGAACGAGCCGAGCTGGCGCAGGCCTGCGCGGACAATAAAATTACTTTCGTCGGCCCCAGCGCGGAAAATATCACGATGATGGGCGATAAGCTGGAGGCGCGAAAAATCGCCCGAGCCGCCGGCGTCCCGCTGGTCCCCGGATCGGATCACGCGAAGAACCCGCACGAGGCGACCCGCATGGCGGAAACAATCGGTTACCCCCTGCTGATCAAGGCCGCGGCCGGCGGCGGTGGCCGCGGCATCAAGCTCGTCTGGGACAAAAACGAAATCGAAACGACTTTCCGCACCGCCGCCGCTGAAGCGCGGGCGGCCTTCGGCAACGATACGCTCTACATGGAACGCTATGTCGGCAACGCGCGCCACATAGAAGTGCAGCTTCTTGGCGATCAGCACGGCAACGTCATCCATTTGGGCGAGCGCGACTGCTCATTACAGCGCCGCCATCAGAAAATCATCGAAGAGGCCCCGGCCTACGCCGTTCCCCAAGAAGTGCGCGCCAAGATTTGCAACGCCGCGGCGACGCTGGCCCGAAGCATCGGCTACCGTAATGCCGGCACCATCGAGTTCATCTACGACAACGATACGGCGGACTTTTATTTCCTGGAGATGAACACGCGCATCCAGGTGGAACACCCCGTGACGGAAATGATCACCGGCGTCGACCTGGTCGCTCAACAGTTGCGCATTGCGCGCGGCGACGTATTGCCGTTCAAACAGTCGGACATCAAGCTCCAGGGGCACGCCATCGAATGCCGCATCAACGCCGAATCGCCCCAGCACGGTTTTCGCCCCTGTCCGGGCCGGATCGAGGAATGGCAACCGCCCCAAGGTCCGGGAATCAGGCTCGACACGCACTGCTACCCAGGTTATTTGGTGCCGCCGTACTACGATTCGCTGCTGGCGAAACTGATCGTTCACGGCGCCGACCGCAAAGAAGCCGCCGATCGAACCCGGCAAGCGCTGGCTACTTTTCACGTCGCCGGCATCGATACCGGGATTCCCTTTTTGCAGACCGTCATTGACGACCCCGAATACCGCAGCGGCAGCGTCAATACTCGCTGGCTGGAAAAGAAACTGGAAGCCTACGGCGCCGCATACGGCGGCTAGGAAATGAGGAACCGCATAGAACGCATAGAAACCCTTTGCGAACTTTGTAATGCTATGAAAGTTTTACCGGCTTGCGCAAATTTTCAGGAAGTCGAAGACTCTCGGATTCGGATATTCCTCGCGCCAAGACGCCAAGAACGCAAAGTTCGGAATCGTATTTTTTCTTGGCGCCCTTTGCGCCTTTGCGCGGGATACTCCGACTCGCTCGCGGCTCAGTCTCGGCGCACCTCAGTGGTGAAGGGGAATTCGGATATCTCACCGCGGAGACGCTGAGGGCGCCGAGTCAAGAGTTTTCGATTATGAAATACTCCGAACTCTGTGATCTCTGCGTCTCGGTGGTGAATAATCCGGATTGATGTCCATGGGCCAAGTCAAATTTATCGATACCACGCTGCGCGACGGCCAGGCGAGCCTGTGGGCGGAGAACATGCGCACCGGCATGATGCTCGCTGTGGCGGAGCGCCTCGACAACGCCGGCTTTCAAGCCATCGAGCTAATCGCCTCGAGCCACATCAAGAAATGCGTGCGCGAGCTGCGCGAAGATCCCTTCGAGCGCATGCGTCTGATCGCCCGGAAGATTACCAAGACGCCGCTGCGCGCAATCGGCGCCGAGCGTATCAGCGCCTTCGAACTTTCCGCGGACTGCGTCGTCGATCTCTGGTTCGAGCGCATGGTGGCCAACGGCATGAAGCAACTGCGCATCTCAGATCCGGCCAACGATCCCGCCGGCTGGAGGAAGTCCGTGGCGCGAGCCAAAGGAGTCGGACTCACGACCATTCTGAATCAAATTTATTCCGTGTCGCCCAAGCACACCGACGAGTACTACGCCCGCAAGGCTCGCGAAGCCGCCGCCCTGAAGCCCGACATCATCTGTCTCAAAGATCCCGGCGGCCTGCTGACACCCGAGCGCACTAAAACCCTCGTCGAAGTGATCAAGAAAAACGCCCCGGGCATTCCCATCGAGCTGCACGTGCATTGCACCACTGGCCTTGGGCCGCTGTGCGCTCTCGAAGCGATCAAGCTGGGTGTTGAACTGATCGACACCTCCATCCCGCCGCTTGCCAACGCTTCATCCAATCCATCGGTGTTCAATGTCGCACAGAATGCGCAAAGCCTGGGCTATTCGCCTCTCGTGGACATCGAAACTCTAGCGCCGGTGGAAAAGGAGCTGACTTTCATCGCCAAGCGCGAGAATCTGCCCATCGGCGAACCGGTGGAATACGACTACAGCCAGTACGTTCATCAGGTGCCGGGCGGCATGATATCCAACCTGCGCTTCCAGCTAAAAAACATCGGCATGCTCGACCGCCTCGATAAAGTTCTCGAAGAGGCGGTTCGCGTGCGCGCCGACCTCGGCTACCCGATCATGGTGACGCCCTTTTCGCAATTCGTCGGCAGCCAGGCTGCGATCAACGTAATCAAAGGCGAGCGCTACGCCCAGGTCACCGACCAGGTGATCCAATACGCCACGGGATTATGGGGCGAAGAGGCCGCCACTGAAGTAGACCCTAACATTAAAGATAAGATTCTCGACCGCCCGCGTGCCAAGGAGTTCGCTGGCTGGCAACCGCCCCAGCCATCACTCGGAGAGATGCGCAGCAAGCTCGGCGGACCAAGCCTCGGCGACGATGAATTGCTGATGCGTTACGTGGCCGGCAACGAAGACGTCGACGCCATGCGCGCCGCCGGCGCTCCCAAGGCGTACTCCGAAACTAGAAATCCCCTGCTCGCTCTGGTACAAGAACTCACCCAGCGGAAGGATTGCAGCCAGATCTACGTTCAAAAAGAGGACTTGGCGTTAACGCTGCAAAAGCGCCCCGGATCGAGCAGTCAGTAACATCAAAACTCGAAAGTCCTGCTTTCCCCCTTCATCCCTCATCCTTCATAATTCATCCTTCTCTTTGCCCACGCCCTCGGCGCCCGGATCGAGACCAAACTCTCCGCGTGAGGGAGCAAGAGCAAGTGGCAAAATAGTTCTCTAACCCCCAAACGTTTAGACTTTCTGGCGGTTGATTTTATTCGTATCTGTATTATAAGAGTTCTAGTAGATTCAAATATAGGAGTCGTTGTGGGAGCTATAGCAGTTTCCAAGAAAGAAGAAGACCAGATCGAGAGGCTTCGGAAAGAGCTTGGGATAGCCAGCAAGTCCGGGCTGATCCGGGTTGCCTTGAAGACCCTGGAGAGGAAGGCGCACGAGGAGAGGCTCCGGCGTGAGATTCAAGAGTCTGTGCGCCGCTGCGCGGCCGCCGATCGAATCGAGAATCGGGAGCTATTCTCCGCCGCGATTGCCCGTCGCGCCAGTGAGTAAATGGAGATCAGACGCCGGCACCTCTACGTTATCGACTTTAATCCGCGCGTCCGAACCAAACCCGGCAAGCTCCGTCCCGCGGTAGTCCTTCAATCTGACATCGTTAGCGAAGCGGGCTATCCGTCCACCATAGTTATTCCCACAACCACTCGCCTAGTGAAGGAGCCGGGACTCCTCAGACTCCGAATCCAAAAAGGGGAAGCCGGGCTCGCGCAGGAAAGCGATCTCCTGTTAGGTCAGCTCATCGCCATTGCCAACGAGTCCTTCCGCCGCGAAATTGGCGTCTTGCCGGATCACTTGATGGAAGAACTCGATAGGCGGATCCGTATTATTCTCAGTCTCTGACTACTCGCTCATTTCGGATAGGCCGCCAAAGAGAGGCCGCTCGGCGTCAGCGGTCCCTCTTTTGATCCGAGCCAGGCTAAAAAAACTGGACCCAGGCCGCGCGCGGGCGGGTCGGTATGCAACAGCCCAACATCGCGCGCCTGGAGGGGGGGATTACGATCGGTTGTCTTTGCCGACGCGCAAAAAGATCGTCTGCGCTATCGGTGCCAAGATCGAGATCAAACTTTCCGCATGAGGGAGAAAGAGCACTTGGGGAAATAGTTCTCTGCCCCCCATCTCTGGTCCGAAGCCTGACACGGTTTCCGGTTTCCTGGATCTTTTGGGTTTGACAAGTTGGATGAAAACATTATCATCAATCGGTGGGCATATTCCATACAAGACAACGACGAAATATATGGGATTTCTCAGGGAGCCTTACCTGAGTAACGTCTCGCGCTGAGGCTAGGTTGATTGACGCAGGTTTGGGTTTGGCGAATGACACAAGAGCATTTTACCACGCTAGAGATCCGAAGCGACACGCCGCCACTGAGACAGGATGATTCGGGCGCAATTCGTATCGGCAAGACACAAGTTTTGTTGGAACTCGTCATCCGAGCCTTCGAAGACGGCGCCACGCCGGAGACCATCGTGCAACGCTACCCCTCAACCACTCTCGCGGATATTTATGCCGTCATCGCGTACTATCTCCGCAATCGCGGTGTTGTCGAACGCTACCTTGCGGAACGCGAGCGACAGGCCGAAGCCATCCGGCTGCGAATTGAAGCCCACCAGGGCGATTTGTCTGAAGTCCGTCGTCGCCTGCTTGCCCAGCGAATTCCTTAACCCTTTGCAATGCTACGGTTAGCGAGCGATGAAAACTTCAACGGCGACATCGTGCGCGGCCTATTGTTTCGTCTTCCCGACCTGAACTTAGTTCGCGTTCAGGATATCGGGCTCGACGGCGCGATCGATCCAGTCGTCCTTGCCTGGGCCGCTGAAAACGATCGCATCGTAATGACTCACGACCGCGCAACTCTCCCTGATTTCGCCTATGAGCGCGTCGTGGCGGGCGAGGCAATGCCGGGGGTATTCGTGATCAACGACCGCGTGCCTGTCGGACGAGCTATCGAAGAACTTGTACTGGCCGCTACGTGTAGCGAGGCATCGGAGTGAGTGGGTAGAGTTCTTTACCTACCATTGTAGACGACTACCTGGCGATTTTGAGGCGGTCACAAACAACTTCGCGCTCGACACTGACGACGAATCGCATCATTGCTCCCGCAGTCCATTCTTTCCCTGTCGCAGGTGTAGGGTCGACGACTGGCGCGGTGTTTCGAAGGCGAAGCCTATCTGTTACCGTCTCTTTCGTCTCACGGTGCCTCACTAGCCTCACCGTAAATCCGTCTCCAGCCCCCGCCA
>JAUYJC010000629.1 GCA_030688735.1 Deltaproteobacteria bacterium | reverse complement strand
CATGGCGTACGGCACCGCGGGTTTTACCGCGGCGCTGTGCGTGATGAGATTATCTGCGTACGGTCTCACCAAAGATCAGGGCGAAGTGCTCGTCACCGGCGCCACCGGCGGCGTGGGCAGCATCGCCGTGGCCATTCTCGCCAAATTGGGCTACAACGTCGTCGCCGCCACCGGCAAGACCGAGGAAAAAGATTTTCTCACCCGGCTCGGCGCCAAATCGATCATTTCGCGGGAGGAAGCCAACGACACTTCGGGAAGACCGCTGCAGAAGGGCCGCTGGGCCGGCGTGGTCGACACCGTCGGGGGAAATATTCTCGCGACGGCCCTTAAGACGGCGAAAGATGGCGGCCTGGTCGCCGCCTGTGGCAACGCGATGTCCACCGAACTGGCCACGAGCGTCTATCCCTTTATTCTTAGAGGCGTAAGTCTCTTAGGCGTCAACTCTGTCGATGTCCCCATGCGTCCACGCACGATGGCCTGGCAGAAACTCGCCAGCGATTGGAAGGTCGATCTCTCCGGCGATCTCATCACCGAGTGTGGGCTGGAAGAGTTAGGCCCGAAGTTCGATCTGATTCTTAAAGGCGGCATCAGAGGCAGAGTCGTGGTTGATCTCAGCCGCTAGAAAGCGAAGGACTTCGGGTCTCCTGGTGGTTCACGCGGAGGCGCGGAGGACGCGGAGAGAATCGAATGAGGAAATTGTCTTGAAAAAGCCCTCTGTGAACTCCGCGCCTCTGTGGTGAATACCTCATCACAGGAAATCGAAAAGCCTGAAGAATGTCAGATCAAATCGGCAGCAACAACGACAGCGCGCTCAGCCATCTCCGCGTCGTCGAGCTGGGCGACATCCCGGCGTCCTACGCGACGCGCGTGCTTGGGGACCTGGGCGCCGATGTGATCAAGGTCGAGCCACCGGGCGGCGATCCGAACCGTCTGCTTCCGCCGTTCGCCGGCAATATCGAGCATCCCGAGCGCAGCCTTACGTTCATCAACGCGAACACCAACAAGCGCAGCATCGTGCTTGATCTGGAGAACAGTTCCGCCGATCGCGATGTTTTCGGGAAACTGCTCGGCTCCGCGCAACTGTTCGTCGAGGCGACGCCGCTCGGCTATCTGGAAAAGCTGAGTTTCACCGACACGCGCTTTCAGAAAGAATTCTCCGCTCTCGTTATCGTTTCTCTGACTCCCTTCGGTCGCACCGGTCCGTATCGCAATTGCAAAGGGAGCGACGCCATCGCCAACGCTTCGGGCGGATTCTTGTACGGGCAGGGCGACGACAAGCGCGGCCAGTGCACGGCGCCCAGTCACTTAGCCTATCAGGTCGCCGCTTGCGTGGCGGCGACGCTGGGGCTCTCCGGCGTCCGCCACGCGCGGGAAACCGGAGTAGGGCAGCGCATCGATATATCGCTCCAGGAAGCGCTGACCTTCACCAACAGCAGCTCGGTAGCGCGTTACACGCTGGAGAATCGTCTTGAGCGCAGGCCGGGGGCCAAAGCTTACGGCGGCGCGGGCACCAACATCTACCGCTGCAAGGACGGGCGCTACGTCCACTTCACCACCAACATGCCGCATATGTGGAAGGAGTTCGCGCAAAAGTGGATGAGCGATCCGGTGCTCGCCGACCCCGAATGGGAGAATCCCAGATATCGCGACGCGCACGCCGAGCAGGTGGCGAAGGTGTTTGGCGAATTCATCGGCCAGTTCACCGCCGACGAGTTTGCCAACGAAGCGCAACGGCGCCATCTTGCCGCCGCGCCGCTAAACACAATCGGGGAATTCGTCGAATGCGAGCAGCTGCGGTCGCGCGAGTGGCTCCAGGAGATCGAGCATCCCGTCATCGGCCGCTATCGGGCGCCGGGATTTCCCATGAGGTTATCTTTGACGCCGATGCGCATAAGCCGCCCGGCACCGCTTCTCGGCCAGCATCAGAATGAGATTGTCACTGAACTTGAAAAGCTTTCGCCGAGGGTCTCGAAGAGCGCCACGAATCAGAATCATGTGCACCGGCCCATGCTCGCCGGCCTGCGCATGGCCGATCTCACGCAACAATATGCCGGTCCGTTGGGAACGGCGCTGCTCGCCTACTACGGCATGGAGGTTGTCAAGATCGAGACCGCCGTTATTCCCAGCAAAGAGCGGGAATCGGCGGCGCACGCCGACATGAACCGCGCCAAGCTCGGCTGCACGATCAATCTACGGAATCCTGAGGGGAAAGAGCTATTCAAGCAGCTCGTCGCCAAGTCCGACGTAGTCGTGGACAACTTCAGCTCGGGCGTTTTGGAACGGCTCGGTTTCAGTTTCGATGCGCTGCAAGAAATTAATCCGCGCATCGTCCAGGCCGTAATGCCGGGCTGGGGGCTCACCGGTCCGCTCAAGTCGTGGGTCGCCTGGGGCTGGCAATTGCTTGCCTACACCGGAATCATGCGGCTCTGGGGTTATCCTGACTCGCCGATGGAAAGCCGCTGCAAGATCGCCTGGCCGGATCGCGTCGGCGCGGTGACGATGACGCTCGGAGTTCTCGCAGCGATTGAATATCAGCAGCGCACGGGGCAGGGGCAGTTCGTCGAAGCGGGCATGCTCGAAGCGCAAGGCGCGATGATGGGGCCGGCGATTCTCGATTACACGGTAAACGGCAACGAATGGGACGCGCTCGGCTATCGAGAAATTCTCGGCGCGCCCTACGCGCCGTACGGCGTTTACCCATGCCGCGGCGATGACGCATGGATTATCATCGCCTGCGCGAGCGATGAAGAATGGCAAAGCATGGTTCGCGTCATCGGCAAGTCATCATGGGCCGCCGATGTAAAGTTCGCGACCAAGATTGGACGCAAAGAGCATAGAGACGACCTTGATCGAAATCTTTCACAGTGGACGGCTAAGTGTACGTCTCGGCAGGTGTTTCGCCTGCTCCAGGAAGCCGGTGTCGCTGCCGGTATTCCGATGTCCGGCGAAGACCTCTACTTCGATATTCATCTGCACGAGCGCGGCCATATCGTCGAGACCGACGGCCAACCTTGGGGTAAGATGACCCACCACGGCCTGCCGGGTATTCCCTCTCTCTCCGCCGCCAGCGCCGCCCGCCCCGCCCCCTGGATCGGCGCACACAATGATGAAGTTTTCGGAAAAATCCTGGGGTTGAGCCCGGAGAAGATCGAGGAATTGAAAAAGGCGGAAGCGATCAAATGACCGCTGCTGCTTCGAGCGGCGGTCATTTCAAAGTCATGTACCTCCGCCAAAGCCGCAGGCTTGAATGGTGATCAGCTCCCGGCTGACTGGCCGGTTGCACTGGCGTCGGAATACTCCACGAGCCCTCTTCCTTCCTCTCCCTCGACGGGAGAGGACAGAGGTGAGGGTGCCAACTGGATTGCCCCCTCATCCTTGCTTCTCCCGCCAAGGGAGAAGGAACCCATGGCTGTGGCGCGGCTTGGGATGACAACATGGTTTTTTGGGCATAGAATCACGACATGCTCATCACAAAGCAGACCGTAGCCGACAAAATCGCGGCATACCTGCGTCACGAGATTTCCCTCGCAGATTTGGTGGATTGGGCGGAGCAGGCGGTGATGGATGGAGAGTTTGCCGACGATCAGGCAAGCACGCTATCAGCGGTCATCTCTCGGATCGGTGTGGCTGACGTGCGCGCGTTTGGTCTGACGTGGGAAGATTGCGAGCGATTGCTTGGTCAACTTGGGTACACCGCAAGGGTAGACATCGTGGCTGCTTAACAAGCTGCCGACTTATCCTGAAAAGACTCCACCGTTTCTGGGAGCGCACCCGGTTCACGATTCGCGTAATACTTCTCAGTCAACAACATAGGGACCGTGAGCGGCGATCATTAGGAGCAGGCCCAGAAATCCTTGCATAACAAGTCATGATGACGGACGTTTGTCCCAGGTGAGCAAACCACGACCAAAATCGCCGCTCTGCATCGTTATCGCCGGTCCCAACGGAGCGGGTAAGACCACTTTTGCCCGTGAGTTCCTGGCAAAAGACACTCGGGTCGTTCGCTTCGTGAACACCGATTTGATCGCCAGCGGCCTTTCTCCGTTGAGACCGGAATTGGCCGTGCTTGCGGCGGGACGCTTGTTTCTGAAAGAACTCGATCGCCTTGCCAGAACACGCTCGGACTTTGCGTTCGAGAGTACATTAAGCGGTCTTACTTATCTTGGCCGCTTGAAGCGCTGGAAAGCCGCCGGATACCGTATCGAAGTCGTCTACCTGCGGCTGCGTTCAAGCCGGTTGGCGCTTCGCCGCATCACGGCCCGCGTGCGCCAGGGCGGTCACGATGTCCCACGTGCGGACGTGCTGCGCCGATTCGATCGCAGTTGGATCAATTTTGAAAAGTCGTACAGGCTTTTAGCCGACGCTTGGAGCGTGTATGATAATTCGGGTGAGACACCCCGACTAACGGAACAGGGACCATGAAGCGAACCAAAGTAAAGAAAGAAACGAGGCTATTCTCGGCTGCCGTTGGGCGCGCCCTGCGCCGCGCCGCAAAGGTCGCACGTAAGACCGCGCGCATGCACGGGACGCCGATCTACATCTGGAAGAACGGCAAGGTCGTTGCGGAGAAACCTTGAACAAAATGGCTCCTGACCCCGTTTTCTGGTTATCGAAAGAACTAAAAAGTCCAATACGGCAACCAAGATGCTCGCTAGTTCGGCAACGTTCTCGCGAGCGGTAGCACGACTCATATGTTTCCAGTTCCAGTATTCTCAAGTTGGCGGCCAGTCTGGACTCAGAACGAAACTACGAAGAACCTCGGTGCCGTCGCTGATTCACTAGCGCAACGGCGAAACCATCTCCTCGCTGGGTCCAGTGAAGTTCGAGACTTGCAAAGGTTCGCCCCACGTCTTCGCGCGTTCCGCTCTCTTCGTCAGGAGCGGACTGAACAACTGGATCGAAAGGATCCCGTACTTCTCTATCGTTCCTACGTGTCGGGGCTTGCCGAGCTTAACGCGATCATAGAGGCCGCGCGTTGGGGCCGGTGGCTTCTCCTTGAGGAGGCCCTTGCCGACGCAATGCAGCACGGCGATCTGCTTTTCGGCGCGCTCGTGCTACGAACTCAGATCGAAGACCTCGGGACGCTGCTGCGTTTGGAACAAATCCAAGGCCAGTTGCGAGCCGAGCGATTGGCGAATTCCGAAGCTTCTGAGGTTGGTGTCAGTTTACCCTCGATTGAAGAGATGCTGGATTTTCTGTGGGAACGCTTCTTGCCCCGATTCGAGAGTCCAGGTGTGGAAGAAATGGGAGCAAAAAAGCCAAACGCCCCGGTTATTGAGTTGCCGAATGAGCTGTACGAATCGGTCAGGGCGCTTAACGATTACGTCCACCCGAACTATGGAAGTCATATGGCCGCGATTTTTCCTGAAACCAGCGCATCAGGATCTATCCTGCTGACGGCCTTCAACACAGCCTACGATGCTTTCTTCAAACTCGACTTTGTACAGCAATGCCCGGTAAGGGCGGTTCACGGCGCTCCTAGTCATCCCGTTTCGTATGTCAAGGCTCTGCGTCGATTCATCGAAAGGTCTCTGCCGCGCCTGACCCGCGTTCTCCAAAAAACGCGCGGCTATCCTGAGGAATGGGCACCGCAGCCTTTTAGAATCTTCACGGATAGGCTGAAGAGAGAAACGGACCGAGATGGTATTACGGCAGACAGTCTTCTGCAGCTGGATAACGGTCCAGAGCGCCAGAATCGCTTGCAAGAGAAGATGTCCACCCTCCGGTCGTTGTGTTCGGCAGTCGTTCCCGACCGTGAATGGTCGACCGAGGAAATTCTCCGATTTGCAGAGAAGCAGACCGTGCCTACGGTTGCTCTCAACACCGTTATGTGGGTGATGCTTGCGCACATGCGTGACCTCGGCCATAGACTAGAAGTCGAGGCCAAGCAGCTACCCGTTGAAGTCCTGTTTCCCAGGCAGCCTCCTTTCGACCGCTGGATCGGCTTCACGCGTGATGCGATCCAGTTGGCCGTCCTCGCGACACACCGTAAAATAGAATTGATGCGGTTTGCCGCGGTGCGGATGATCAATCAGAGAAATCCACTCGGAGCCATCCTTTGCGCGCGGTCGCTGCTTGAGCACTATGCTGTCGCGAAGTCATTGGCGGAACGATTCAACTCGGATGTTAAATCGATCGAACAGGAGGCTCGCTCGGGTAGAGACGTCGTAGCGCGATTCGATCGACTTGAACAAGATATCGGCCGATTCCTCATCGGTACGATGGCGACTTCTGAACTCGAGACGAAATGGAAAGAACGTTGGAACCGGCTTGGCATCACGAAGAAGCTGAACATCGCAGCAGAGGTAGAGCACGCCTTCCCGCAAGGGGATTCGCGTGGCTTTCTGTATGCCTATTTCTCCCGCTGCGTACACGGCGATCTATTGACCGGCGCGGATCTACTGCGACCAGGCTCCGAGCTCACCGTAGACGTTAACCTAGCGAAAGTGGTGATGGTGCTCGCAGATTCTGAGACGATGGGTTGGATGTTGGACTACTGGAGTCCTGTGACATCTGCCTTGTTACGCCTGACGCGTCCGGCGGGCCCGTCAGATGCCGAAAACTTCGACGAACTCCGGCGAGCGCTCCACAAAGGTTCGACCTTTGGGCAACCATTAAAGCCCGGTCGAGACGTTTTCGGAACGGGCACAGAAGCTGACCCCTACCGGTTCCGAGAAGATCTCCAGTACCATGAAACCTATTACCAGTTCTGCCACGAGCATAGTATTGATCTCGCCCACTCGAAGAGGAATCACTGGTTCGCCGACGGAAAGCCTGGAGACTGCCTGACTACATCTGATGGTAAACGATTTTTTTTTCGGAGCAGCGGCTATGTGTTAACGAGATTGTAAATACGGAATTTTTGGGGACACGATAATATCTTCTTAGGCGCTGAACGTGCCATTCCTCCCGGCGCAACAAATGTTCTGCCCGGTCCACCGCTAAAACTGAAACACCAACGACTTGATAGTAACTGGCACAGTGCCGGAGGGTTCCAGGACTTTGCCGAGGTCGATGAACTGGAGCCGCCCGGCAAGCCCGGGCACTGCTTGCGTTGTCCTTCGACTCGCTTCCCCTCGATCGTCCTCGGGGTGGTGAGGCTGTTGAACCACGCTCGCTTAGGACGACCCCTCGATTTTTAGGCGGAACCCCGAGCGAGTGGCCCGCGGCCATGGCCGGGGCGCGAGTCGAGGGGTCGAAGTCGTGGAGCGTGACGCCGTCGATGGCGAAAAGCGCTGCTCCGTGCCTGGCATTGAGTTCACTAATTTTTCCATGCCATCGGTTTTGAGTTGCGGTTGCCAAAATGAAACATCTGGACGTGTCCACAATGCGAGCAAGTAAAAATCTTGAACGTGGAATTGCCGACGGCATGTAGGCCAAAATTGCGGAGATCCGTAGGATTTTCATTGACAATACGTTGATAATGTCCGATGCCGCAAACCGTACAGTTTCTTTCCACTCCTTCACGCACTACCTGGGCATGTCGCTTTACTGCGTGCAGTACTTCGTCCACCAAGTCCAACAAGTTGGGGGCGGACAATTTACACTCGTCTTCATGCTCAACAATGCACTTATCTAGAATTACCCGTGCCCACTTTATTGACTCGTCGTTTGGAAACATTTTCTCCAGCTCATATTCGTCACGATGCAGATACCAAAGCCGAAGTAAACTACGGCCGGAAAGCATAAACCAGAGTAGTTTTCCGAGGCAAAATATATCAAAACTTGGACGTATTTCCTCGACCTTCATTCCCATCGCCCAACCAGGCATCCAGTCTCTACTTCCAACGTTTTCATATGAGTCCGTTATCCTCGTCCGTGCGGGGTCGTCAAAGAACACAATTCCCAAGTCTCCCAAAACCAGCCTGTCGTCTGGCGCGATAAAAATGTTGTGTGGTTTGATGTCCCTGTGAACCAACTTTGCTTGATGCAGCTCGCTGACACCCTCCACCAGGGGTTTGAACGCTTCAAGAGCCGAAACTAGATCGCCTTTGTACTGGTCCCTTTGATTCCAAAGCGTACCGCGCGCGTGGTATTCACCAACGAACCAACCATCTCCCATGTTCTGATCAAGTATTTTTAGGATATTTGGGTGCTTGATGTTACTGAGAGCACTGACTTCCTGTTTCATTCGTTCTTTCGCCTTTTCGAACCCTGCGCTTTCCCTAGGTTTGTGTAAAAGTTTCAGAGCTCCAAGAGCTGACGGTTCAATAGTGTTGGGAGTCAGATGCGCAATCGCTTCTAGAAGCAATTTTCCCATTTCAATATTCACCTGATGAGTTTGGGCCGAAGCGAGTGTAGCGATAGCTTTCCTTATCTCCGCAATTCGCTGCGGCGAGCCTCCCGTCTTCTGAGTATCTTTCACAAGATACACCATCCCTTGGCCTCCACCTCCGAGTTCTTTTACGATCTCCCATTTGCCGTACGTATCCATATCGCCCCTCGTATGTCGATCAATTTGGAAGTTGCCTATTCTAGTTGGAATCTAAACGCGATGAAACAAAGGCAAGAGGCCGAAAACCAACGGCCGGTCTAGTGACCTAGACACCAATAGACAAATGGCGCGGCATTCCGGGGACATCTATACCAATCAGTTCTGGTCTTTCAATTTCGCCACGGTTCCCGACGAATGGACGGTTCATACCCCGTCAAAACCGCAATACCAACGACTCGATGGTGACCGGGACAGTACCGGAGGCCTTTAGGACTTTGCCGAGGTCGATTAAGTGGAGCCCCCCGGACAAGCCCGGGCACTACTTGCATTGTCCTTCGACTCGCTTCGCTCGCTCAGGACGCCCCCTCGAGTTTCAGGCGGAACCCCGAGCGAGCGGTCACCGGCTTGGCCGGTGACTGACGCGAAGGGTCGAACTCGTGGAGCATGACGCCGTTTCCCCTTCCTACGCGACTTGTTTGTACTCAAAGCGAACCAATAGCTTTGCTTTCAGCGCGTTGGCGATTCGCTCAAGAAGATCAAGCGACGGAGTCCGCTGGTCCGTACCCGATTCGAGTCTTGCGATAACGACTTGACTGCTTTGCGCTTTCTTGGCCAGTTGGGCCTGGGTTAGGCCTGCCTTGAGCCGTGCATCACGGACCAATCTGGCAATTTCGCTAATGGCTTGTTCTCTTTGGAAGTAGAAACTAAATTCGGGGTCCTTAAGTTCGCGACTCAGCGCCTCTTTGAGCGCGATTCTCTTCCTTTTGGCTTTCATGATAATAACTCCTTCATTCGCTTAACGGCGACGTCGCGCTCCTTGATGGGAAGCTTCTGCCCTTGTTTTTTGTAAGCGTGCAGCAAAACCATCTCGTCTCGCTCAATGACGACGTATAAAATTCGCTGAGACGAGACTTTGATCTCCCAGAGCTTGCCCTCAATCTGCCGGAACTGCACCCGAATCGCATTAAAACCATGTCGCTCAATTTGATCGAGCCCGTCAAATACCCGCGCCCGTTCGGGTGTCGCAAGCCCCTGAATGTATTCCCGCACGGGCGATCGGCCTGAGGATGTTTTAAAAAAAGTGACCCTCATTTTTGATATATAACCCATTGGCTATAAATATCAAGTTCGTAGTACAGCGGCGGCTGGACCAAAAAATTCATCGAAGGCGATTCCGGCCCCTTCTGATTTTGGAGATCTTCCGGAAGTACTATGAAAGAGTTCTCACCACAGAGACGCCGAGTTCACGGAGGTTATTTTCTACTCCTTTTTCTCTGCGACCTCAGCGCCTCCGCGGTGAAATCTTGGGGTCCACGTTAGGCATGCTTCGGCGATTGGCGATCTATCACAGAGATCGTTATAATATAGTTTGTGATCGGTTCCTTCGCCGATAGTGGAACTGAGGACATATTCAATGGTGCCGATACGCGAGCGGCACGCAGGACGTGTCCGAAATCCCTATGGCCGAGCGCTCGGCGCAAGCTTGACCAACTCAACCGTGTGCGCGACCTTTTGAACCTTGCAGTTCCGCCGGGAAACCGGCTTGAGCGGCTACGGGGGGATCGAGTCGGCCAACACAGTATTCGAATCAATGAGCAGTATCGCGTGTGTTTTCACTGGGAGAATGGATATGCGGAACAAGTTGAAATCGCGGACTTCCTCTGAGCGGCGTCCACAACGTGTCAAATCGTGACAGTTTCATGTGGTGCGGCGGCTGCCTACCAAGTGGCCCCCTACGCTTCCTTGGGAGATGATGCTCGAAGAGTTTCTCAAGC
>JAUYJC010000083.1 GCA_030688735.1 Deltaproteobacteria bacterium | reverse complement strand
AAGAAAACAGGGGCGCGTTACCGAAAGATCACGGCCTGTGCGAGCGGTGAGAAGGAAAAAAGGGGAAAGAAGAAAATTCTTTTTCACGGGAAACTTCTGTGCTTCTTGACCTGCCTGCTAATGGATGACCCTTGTCCGTCGCTCATCAAACCCGGAGCTTTCTTGATCAACGTCTGCCAGCCGCAGCTCGTCGACCGCGAGGCGTTGCATGAAGCGCTCGCTTCCGCTCGTTTTTGGGGAGGTTACGGTCTCGACACCTTTTACGAGGAACCGGTCGATGCCAGCGACCCGCTGCTCAAGTTTCCCAATGTGATCATCACGCCCCACCTCGGCGGCTCGCCGCGCCAGAATTGGCTCGACCACATAGAAGAACTATTGGTGAACCTCGCCCCGGAGTTAAATTGGCGCAGGAATAAAAAGCGAAGGGCCGTCCGTATGGCGATTTGCCATGACGGACGGCCCACGAAGAGATACGAAGGAGACAGAAGTTATTGCGGCACGCCGCACAATGGATCCGGGTCGGCCGGACAGAGGTCTTCCGAATCCGGGATTCCATCCCCGTCGGAATCGGTGTCCCCGACAATGGGAGGAGGAATCACCTTGAAGTTATCCGTCTTGCTCTTGCTGTTTATGAAACCATGGACCCCCCCAACAGTACAATCGATAATATTCTCATAGGGGAAGCACGCGTAGTCGCCGACCTTGGTCATCCAGGCTTTGTATTCTCCGCCGGGATTGGGAGTGAGACTAAACGGCATTAGTTCCACGGTTATGTTGTCGGTGTGGTTGATCCCATCGTTACATTTGCCGATCCCAATGTTGTGAGTACCCGAACGGGCGACCATGAGGCCACCCGACACGGTCACGCGCCGGTTAGTAATCGTGTCTGTAGAAAGAAGCGTTGCGCCGGAGGGATCGGTCACCTGAAAATAATAATCCCCGTCCGGCAAGCCAGCGGCCGTGCAGGGGGCGTTGGGACGCGGGCCGCCGTTGAGGTAAACATCGTCTGCGTAGTCGTAAACGTTTGCGTTGACGTATTCGCTGTTCGCGTTGGTCGTGAAGATCGCTCCGCTAACCCTTTGGGCCATGGCCGCGGAGGTGAACCCCACGGTCACCAGCGCGAAGACTCCCACTGCGATTAGCAGCGAAGAACTGCGTATTCTCATGATTGTGCCTCCCCTACTTAATGAATTTGAGAGGCTATAGCGCAACAAGCATGCCGCCCCAATCCTTACCCGGAGTCTTTCAAACTCCCGAAAAACACGCTGAGAGCGATCAGTCCTGTGCCAGAGGTGACAATCTCGTATTCTCTATTGTGACGCGGCGGGTTAATGGAATGGCGCCTATGGACAGCCTCAGTCTCAATGCGCGCCTGGAAAGAAAAGCCGATGCGGGAGCAAACGTGCGCAAACGGTGAAAATGAACGACAAAAAGGAGAATCGCTACAGAGTTCACAGGGAGATGTCGTTCCGGGTTCCGGGTTCCGGGTTCAAACCCGGAACAAAAGACCGAGTCGCGGGACCCAAATCCCCCGTGACCTCAGCATCCCTCTACACGCTCAGGACCGGCTCTCCGCGGGTGCAATCCCCAAGTCCTTAGTGCGGAAATAGCGTTAGCCAGGTTAGCCGCACCGGCGCCGAAAAATGTAAAATTTTTTTTATCGATCCACGTCGGGAAAAAAGGGAAGATCTAAAACACCGGCGCGGACCGTTCATCACGGTCCGCGCCGGTACAATAAAGGAACGAAACAGAGCGAATGTTAGATCACCAATCGAAGTTTCAGAAGTTTGGCGATCTCGTCGAAGACTAACTGTAGTTGCGCTTGCACGTCGCCGCTGGAATCGATCATGTAGACCCTCCCCTTTTCTTGCCCACTATCGATGCAAGGTCCGGTTGCGCAGGGAAATCCTTCAATTAGATCGAAGTGGGTATCGTTGTCGTTCGTCATAAATCTAGCGTTACAGTTCGCGGCCATGGTCTCTAGGACTCCGTTTGCTGCGTTAATTATGTCCGTGGCATTTGCGATGCGGCCCAACAGACACTTTGCGTTCTCGTCCATGCTCTGTTGTGGCGCACTCAAATTCTTTTTGCCGATGGCAATGACAAAGATAACGATGTCGTGAGCCCCGGCGGACCCGCAACTGCTGTTGCCAAAACCACAATTTCTAATTTTATTGGCCTCGAACATGGCGCCGCCGCCGCCGGGAATTCCACTACAATTTTTAAGCGCTCGCGTGCATCGAATCGTGTTAAGGTACTCAGTGCTGGTTCCGATAACAGTAAAACCTGCGCTGGGAGAGTTATTGGTCAATGGTTGCCTCAACATTCGATTAACATTCACGCCGTGTTTGCACCCGTTGAGGAAAGGTCCGCCGTTGGTGTTCCCGTCACCCGGCACCGGCAATAATGCATTGGTCCTTGGATCATGTTTACATTCGGGGTCGGTGTCGCGCATCATAAACGTCGGCTGCCCGTCGGTTACGAGCAACACGGCCTTACGTGTGGTCGCGCGATTCGCGTCATTGAAGGCCGCCTCCAGCGGGGGACGCGCCGTTCGAAGTGCTTCCTGCGTATTGGTTCCGCCGTTTGCAGTGAGTGCGTTCACCTTGTTTTTTAACGTAGTGATGTAAGAGCTAGTCGTAAAATCAAGCAGGGCGTCGGGCGTGCACACACCGTTGACCGTAGAATCAGCACCGCTGGCATTGCCGCAACCGCGGCTGGCGAAGCTGACGATACCGATACGGTCATCTGATGAAAAGGTATTAGATAGGCTGAGAAACGCATTCACGGCAATCTTTAGAGAGTCAATTTTGAGGCGTCCCGCCGCATCGGTTCCTCCCGAAGTTCCCATCGACCCTGACCTATCGAGCACGAGCATCAGGTCGATCGGTCTTTCCGGCGCGGCCTGTGCCAGGGCGCTGACGTTGATCTTGGTGTAATCGCCGGGGACCATCCAGCTAAGAAAATTTAAGAAGGTCGTCGCGACCGGTTTCGTGCCCTGGACCGACACATGCTTGATATCCGGGCCGCCTTCGACCGGAACGTTGAAGAAATTCAAAGCTACCGTAAGGGGTGCGCCCTCGGTCGTCGTGCAGCTCAATGGACCCGTCATGATAACCGGGGCGCCGTTCATTACCATCGAGTCGCAGGCCGCCTGGGTGGCCTCGTCTTCAAAACCCGCCTGGCCTTTCAAAGCTTTGGCGGCCGCTAAAGCCGCGCCGTCGACCAGCCGCGAGATGCGCGCCTTTTCCAAATAGGCGTGGCCGAAATCGACGGCAAAGCCAATGAAGGTGCCGAGCAGTGCGAAGCTCAAGGTAAGAAATACCAGGAAAGAGCCTTTTTGATTGTTCAACCTACGCATAGATTTACTCCTCTTGTGTCGCATTTGTCCCTAGGCCTGTCCGTCTACTTTGGTAAAGATGGTTCGGTCGTAGAAAGTCTTGTCGATATTGTTGCCGATGAAAGTTATGACGTTGGGACCGTAGTCATAATACACCTCGATGACCTTGAATATTTGCCCTGCGATAACGTTGTCAACGCCCGGGATGGTGACCGTAGCGCCCACTGCGCCGAGTTTGCTTACTTCTGGCATACTGCCACGGACTATTTGGTCACTGATCTCATAGATGCAGCCTGTGGGCGGCGTCAGACAAGGAGTAGCCGGCTTTTGAACGATTTCAGTATAGATGATCCGCCACTGACTCTGATTATCATCGCGAATTGTCGGCGAAGCGGCCATTTTGATCGCCTCGATAGCTGTATTGGGATCGGTTCCGCGCGACGTCAGATTCGCGCCTTCCCGCGTCGTGTGGGTTAGCGTGAGATAGGTGCTTATAACCTGGCCGACCTCGACGACGCCGTAAACCATCAACAACATCAGCGGAAACATCAGGGTCAGCTCGATGAGCGACTGCCCCTTCTTGGATCTAATAAGCTTCTTTACCGAGACCGTTTCGGTCATAGGACCTCCTCGATTATGCAAAGGGTTCGTTTTTAAAAGTGGTGCTTAGCGTGAACGGAACACCGCCGGCCGGATAAAACTGCGAGAAGAAAGGCATCAACGCCCGCTTGGCAACATTCGCAGTCACCATGACGGTTTGATTAGGCCCGCCGCCGAGCCGCGTGCAGGCGGTGGGATTCGGCAGGCATTCAATTTTAAAATCGGCGCCGAGTGGTGGGCACACTACGCCGGCGGCAATCACGTTGGCGCAAAAAACGGTGTGAACAATCTGGTCGCGCGGAATATCGTTTCCGTCGCCGTCCTTTTGCGTTTGGCCGGTTACCATGTAGCGGCCCGCAGATCGGAGCGCATGCTGCAAAGTGACTTTGGCGTAGAGCAAATGGGAGAACTCCACGATCGACATGAATATGGTGAAAAAAATGAGAAACCCAAAAGTCATTTCAACCACGGCCTGGCCGCCCCTCTTGCGCAAAACATTCACTCGCATAAGACAACGCCTCCGCTATTACGACCTATTGGTAAACAAAGAAGAAAAATCGTGAAAAAAAGCGCGCCGTTACCCATGTGCCGCGCGCATCCTCTGTCGGCACAATACTATGGCACAAATTGTGCCAAGGAATTCGCAGTCACAGGCGATAAAAGTTGTGTGTTTTTCAACTGTTTCACCGAGCAAAAAATTTGCAAAATTGAACTTCGCGCTGCGCCGTAACAAGTTTGCACGACTCGCTGACAGGATTGACAATTTCCAGTTTGGAACGACCGGCTCGTTCGCTGAAAAGCGCGGCGGCGGCGCAAGTCGGCGGAAGACGTAAAATGACTTGGTTGTCTTAGAGGGGAAAGAAACTACGCAGTTTGCCTCTGCGGCGTCCGGGCCGAAGCACTTTAGGTAGTCTTTAGGTTAAGAGATTGAAAAGAATGCACACGACGCCCGGATCACCGGGCGCGTTCTCGGTAACCATCGATGATCTCCCGACGGCGGAAGCACTCGACAACATGGTCGTTGACCAGTCCCGTCGCCTGCATGTGGGCGTAGCAGATCGTCGATCCGACAAACTTGAATCCGCGCTGTTTGAGGTCCTTGCTCAGGGCATCCGACTCGGCGCTCGTCGCGGGAAAATCATTCAATCTCTTGATCCGGTGAACGATGGGATTGCCTTCGACGAACCGCCAGATATAGGCGTCGAAGCTGCCGAATTCATCCCGGACTTCCAAGAATTTTCCGGCGTTGGCGATCGCGGCGACGATTTTTGCCTGGTTGCGGATGATTCCCGCGTTCTTCATCAGGGACTCGATCTGCCGCTTGCCGTAGCGGGCAACTTTCTCGGGATCGAACCCGGCAAATGCCTTTCGATAGGCCTCACGCTTTCGCAGCACGGTGTACCAGCTCAGCCCCGCCTGCGCCGCTTCCAACGTCAGAAACTCGAATATGACGCGGTCGTCGTGGACGGGCACGCCCCACTCTTTGTCGTGGTAGTCGATATAATCCTGATTGCTCGGCGTGATCCAAGGGCAGCGGCCGTCGGCGCGGATCTTTCCCAGCATAAAAACCCTCACCCGTCCCTCTCCCAAGAGACTGTGTCGCGATACCGTTCATGGTTCGAGAACCTCACCACGAACGGTATCGCTCGGTCGTAAATTCACTAACTTATCCGTTCGCCCTGAGCTTGGTCGAAGGGCTCCGATCAAATTGCGACACAGTCTCCAAAGGGCGAGGATGGAATCGAGATAGTCTCTTGTTTCGAATCTGCCACTGCGGATTCAACTCGAAACTGACAAAGTTAATTACTCCCGCAAATGCCAAACTCTACGAGCCCTCCAGCAGGGCTGGAGGGCTACCTACGATTGATTATGGAACTTTCGTCAGGGCATTTCTTCGAGGAGCTTGCCGAAGCCTTTGACCGGCTGGCGCACATGCAAGCGCTTTTGCACCGCCCAGACGCGCGCGGAGACGGGATGGACGACGGGAACCTGGAGGTCTTCCTCCAGAAGATGAACGATGTCCAGGCAACGCCAGCCGGTGCCGAGCAGGTAGATCCCGTCGGCGCTCTGGTGCTTCAGAAACGCTTTTCGCGTGTGCGCGTAGATTTCCCGCGAGGCGAGCCGGCCGACATCGGCGAAGGCGACTTCCATCCCTTCCATCGCCAGGACTTCGAAACCGGCTTCCTGAAAATAGCGCGTCGTGAGGTCGTTGACGCTGTTGGTGAAATAGGTCACGCCGACGAATTTTTTGATTTTCAGCGCGCGCAGCGCTTCGACTTGAGTCTGAGCGGCGGTGACCATGGGAACTTTGTATTTGGCTTCCCATTCTTTGATGATCTTTTCTTCGCCACGGAAACCCTGCGCCATGAAAGGCGGCGCGCCTTCGGGATGAATCAGATCGACGCCTTCTTTCGCCAGCTCTCCGACCTTTTCTTCGACGGCATTGAGCGCGCCCCGAAACTCCTCTTCGGTGCCGCGCTGAAAATTGAGATAAAGCGGCACCACGCCGATACCCTCCGGCAACAGCCGGATGAACTCTTCCAACGATCCGGGCCGATGAGTGGGTTTAATCACTCCCACCGCTCCGCGCCAACTCATAAAAACCATCGTTTAACCTCCGTAACTCTAATGACCAAGTTGATATGTCCTTGCCGCGACTGGGCAAGGGGTTCTAACTGTACTGTGTTATTAACATCTGGATACTCGCACGTACGGTTTTCCGCAACACGGGCACTGACACAGGCGTCGGGCGATGGCCCTTGCCAGACGAAAGCGTGTAGTGGCGATCGACCAAGGGATGTGCCGCTGCATC
>JAUYJC010000616.1 GCA_030688735.1 Deltaproteobacteria bacterium | reverse complement strand
TGAGAGGTTCGCCGCCCATTCGTTAAGGGTGCCAAATGGACACATGACACACCACAGCCGACCCACCAGAATAAAGGTGAAGATGATCCCCGGCCACCAAAGAATCCATGTGAGTTTCGTCGCCAGGTTCTTCGCTCCATCTTGAATATCGAAAAAGCCCAGAAAGGCGATGACGGCAATGAGCACAAGCGTGGGAATTTGCAGTACCGGTTGAAACCCTTGCCAACTTACGAAGCGATTTACCCAAGGGATATCGAGAAGATTAAAAGGGATGCTGAGTGGCACCGGGGAGCGGGAGCGCACAACGGCCCAGTAGATGCCGCCGGAGGCGATGAAGATAGCGGTGAGCGCGAGGAGCAAGAAGCCCGCAGTGAAGCCGGCGGCGGGAACAACGTCCAGGTGAAAGTCAAAAACAGCGGGTGGATCAAAACTTTTTCCATCGAGCTCCGCGAGGACGACGCGCACCAGATGCGGCCCCGTTTCATCGAATTGAGGTGCGAGAGTATAACTCCCCGCCCATACAGTTTCCGAAACCGCGGATAAACGAACATCCACCGGATCAGATTGAGCACTCAGGTTCTTCTCCGAGTCGGTGGAACGGCTCAGGAAGCGGGGGGGAAGGATTCCCATGTAAACCTTCCCGTCGCGGACAGCCTCAAGTGAGCCGTCTCTAGATATTTTCACTGTGATTTTATTCTCGGCGCCCAGGCGCAATGGGCGCGGGGATCCAAGAAGCTCCACCTGGAACCCGTCAAAGGTCATGAGCCTCATTCCGGGTAAGACCGGCATGGATTCACTGTGATCACCACTGGCAAACGTCGGTTGGACCGCAAAAGCTGAGAATAGAACCAGCCAAACAAAGATTAAAGCCAGATAGCCTCCTTCGCTACAGGATTCGCCACGAGCAGGCTGCTGAAAAAGTCTCATACGCTTCGTTGCGTTCAATCGCGTCGCTCCAGTTTGGCTTATCGTCTATGGCTTATAGCGTGTGGTTGTTTAGTTCTATCCATATGCCAAAAGCTATCAGCCATATGCCGATGCTCTCCCGCTTACATCCGGCTATACTTCTGATCGATTGCACTCTTGATTTCTGCCATCTTGTGGCCTTGCTTCATCATGCGAGACGCATCCAGCGCCTCGTTGACGCAGACGTCGCACTTTGCGGCGTGATTATCGGTGTAGCAGGAAAGCAGCGAGCGATGGCCGGAGTGCTTATCGCACTCGCAGTAGCAATAAAGTTGATCGAGAACTTCCGGCATATCGTGCGCGACCTGGTAGGCCGTCTCTATCTTTCCGACAAAAAGAGCCGGCACGAGAGTTGGTTTGGTCTCCCGCCGTACGTAGGCACCTGGAGTCTTGGGTTCATCATTTGAAGAACGGCTTGGACTCTTTGTGTACACCCAAGCGCCAACGGTCAACGCTAGGGCGATTACCAAAGTACCGATCCATGGCCCCCTTCGTTTTACGACAGCCGGTTTTTTGCCTTTGTTTAATCGTGTCTTTTTCGCCATAACGAAATCTCCTTTCTAATTCGAGTTCTTTTGTCTTTGCGAAGTTACTTTCCTAATCTCCCCAGCGTCTCCTCAAAGCGTAAGTGGCTGGGATCACAGCCAGGGCGACACTGTGGAAGTGATCGTTGCTGCTATCACCGGCGCGGCGATTTTCTTCATCAATTATCTCCAGCCTTCTTTTCACAGGAGCCAATAAATTAACGTGTCGTTTATTCCCGCTAGGATAAAAACAATTCCTGCAACCCGGCTGATCTTACGATGAGAGTCCTTCAACCGATCTATCCATGCCGTAAACGTTCGGCGTCCCAGTCCCACTAGCCCGCTAAAGACCAGCAGCGGCAACGATGCCCCCACGGCGAATAGCCCAGGGAAAACCCAGCCGCCAGCGTTTCCAAGCGCCATGGGAATCATGAGCCCAAAGAAAAGCCAGAAAAATGTCGGACAAAAGGCAACGGAAAAGAGGACACCTAGAGAAAAAGCCTTGCTAACCTCTCCTTGGGAAAGATGACATTCCGGCCGCTCACTAGGCTGACTCCCCAATGAAGCCCCTACGCGAATTAACCCCAGGAAGCTAAGACCAATGATGACCATGAGAGGGCCGATGATCTTCCGGGCTGCCACCGCTACAGGAATCGCCGCCTGCTCAAACCTAAGACCGAGGAAAATTACAGCGCCGCCGATCATCGTATAGACCAGGACTTTACTCATAGTGTAGGCAAAGGCCTCTGGCCACCATCGCCCAGGACCAGGTCGCCGGGAGACGTAAGCCATGGCTGAGAGGTTCGTAGTGAGCTGACAAGGCGACAGGGAGCCGACCAAGCCAAGAAGAAGGACCGTAAAAACCGGAAGTTGCAGCTGATCCGCGGCTCCCCTCAACGGCAGACTCAGTGTGGCACTCGCCTGGCTGAGCAGCAGATACCACTGCCGCATCATCTCCTGAATCAGCTCCATGATTCGAAACCTTTTAAGAGAAAGACATCACTGCTTGGTCAAGGCATCGAGCCGGCGTTTTTCTTTGGGGCCAACGCAGCCATACCCGTGGGTATCGACCCAACCTAGCAACTTGAGCTTCCCTTCTGCCCCGGCAACAGGTAGCCCTCCTTTTGCAGTTTTGCTTCCACCTGCTCCCTCCAACCGCTGGCACTCGAGTATCGGAAACCAAGGACTTCCTGAGGGTCAACCTTTTTCCAATCAATACCGCGGAGATGAAAAACCAGCGCTGTTTTCACGTAGTGCTGAGGAAACCAAAAGGCATTGAATTGAAGCGACGCGGTCAGGATTTCTTCCCGGCCGAATCCGTTCGCGGCCATGAGCTCAATCAATCCCAGGAGCGCTATTCCATGGTTACAATCCGGAAAGGACGTTGCATTGTTGCAGCAGGGCCGGTAGATGCTCCCGGCAAGGTCTGCAACAAGCTCCTGCTGTTGCGCTGTCAATCGGATGATATCGAAGTTGCTGTAAACCTCTGTTGCAGGCTTTGTGCCTAATGTCCATCCGCCGGTGCTCGCCAGCCTCATCAATTCGTGTTCAGGGCGCTCTGTTGCCAGCTTTTCGAGCAGCGGATTCTTATTGGCCAAACCCAACGCCCAAAACACGTTCACCATAAATGGCGCATTGTCCATCGTAATAGTGATGAATTCATCGGAAGGCGCCTCAAGATAGCGGAGATAGGAATGCGAATTGCCGTTCTTCCCAAAAAGCTGTTTAAGTTTCGCCAGGTCGATCACTCCAAGCTCAACGAGTCTGGCCCCAAGCTCTCCCCACTTGATCCGCAGAGCGTATCCGTCTTTGGGTAGTACCTTCGCTGCGACCCGGGCAATCTCCTCCGGCTTGAAAGGCTTTCCCTCTGGAGGCTCTGCTGCAAGCAATGTTAGGCGAGACCCCTGTGCCGATAAGAGGGATATCCCCAAACCTAAAAAGAAAACTAACCTGATCGTGAACCTGTGACTCATGGCGCCTCCTTCAGTGGCCGTTACCAACTTTATCCCTTGAAACCCAGCTTCCAGCGGTGGCTCACTAGGCTGGTGGCTGAACCTCGGCTGTGATTATTATGTCCACCTCGGCCTTCTCCGGGTCGTTGGAGGCAATGTAAATATGGCGCTCTATCGGCCCCTTGTCGGGATGAGATCCTGAGTCGTAACGAATAACCAGTTTGCCCTCACCACCCGAGGGAATGATTTTCGGCTTCACTTGTGCCGAGGTGCAGCCACAGGAAGTGGCAACGGATTCAATCTTTAATTCCTTATTCCCAGTGTTGCGCACTGCGATTTCAGTGCTAACGACATCGCCCTGCTTGATCTGGCCGAAGTCATGTCGTTTTGTGGCCACTGCAATATCAGGCTTTCCACCCGCGCAGCCGCCAAGCAGCAGGACCAAAATACTCAGCGCCAACAACTCGCCGCTGAATCGAAGTTTTGCCATAATTCCTCTTACTTGAATCATCATAGTGTTCTTACCCCAGCGTATCGTGATGAGATTTTAGGTACCCGCCATTACGTGCCGCCTCATACAGTTCCCCCCGGAATTACCACCCATAACATTGCCACCCCCAGTCCAATCATTGTCACACCAAACCATAGCCGCAGGGTCAGGGCGTGCTCTCGTTCCCAGGTCCCCAATTGTTTCGCCACCACACGGTTGCCCACGACCAGCAGGATAATAATCAGGGGAAGAATAAAGAGGAGGTTGTATAGCGCCAGATAAACCAAGCCCCAGCCCAGCGTCGTTTTGGCGTTTAGAAGGGTGATGATGCTTACATAGATTCCACCGGAGCAAGGAAAGGTGCACAGTCCGACGATGAAGCCCACGCCGATGGTCGCCGGCACGGTTGCCACTTTGAGGAGCTGGTTCACTTTCTTGTGGGCTGCGGCCGGCATGTGCAATTTGATCGGAAATGCAGGCCATAGGTACTCGATCAGGTTCAGGAGACCCAGCCCGATCAGCAAATAGCTGCCAACACGAGCCACAAAATGGGGCTCCTCGCTCAGGCGTACCGTGCTCAAAATGCCCAACCCTATCGCCAAATAGACTAGGAAGATCACCCCGACGTAAATAGCCCCCAAACCGAGGATCTGACTCCGGCTTTTGCGGATAGTGAACAGGAATGCCAGCAAAAGCAGGATGACGGCGAAGGCGCATGGATTGACGCTATCGAGCAAACCCGTGACTATGACCGCCGGCAGTAACGTCGCCAGATTGGCATCGTCCGGGTCCAGGGCAGTCTGGCTGGAGGTCGGCGGCAACGAGGGCAGCGCCGCGCTCAAGGGTGTGTTGATCGGGAAGCTCAGGACCTCACCGGCAAAGGACCAGAGGAGATATTCCTCAGGGTCCCCATGCATCTTGGGCTGCTGGATGACCAGCTTCCGCGGCAAATCCCGACGCGCCAGCAGTTCTTCCAATAGAGGTCCCGGCACATGCCCGAGGACAACCAACAGTCCCCCATCGGGTCGAGGGACAAACGCATAAAGTGAATCGGCGATTCGACGGGGCAGTCCTACCACCTTGGTCTGCTCGGCCAACAGCTGCCGGCCGCCGGGGCGGGTGAAATCGTGAATCACCGGCTCGGCAGTGAAGCCGCCTTTTTTAAGCGCCGGCAGCAGTAGCTTCTCAACGTAAGGCCAGCAATCGGCACAGCCGGCACTGAAGAAAACATGGAACTTCTCAGGCGCCTTGGATTGGGCCAATGCCGGTGTTACAAGGCCCGCTACGAGCACCCCTATGCCTAAGAAGCGGATCAGCATCTGGAAACGACGCATTGGTCTCTATCTCCGTTATCGAATCGTCGCCGTCAGGCGTGCTATAGCAATGGGCGTATCGGGGTCATTTGTCTTCATCCACACGATTCGCACGACCTGCTCACCTGGAGCCATCTTGTGGAAACCCACGTCAAAATGCACTTTGAGATCGGCCCTGCGGCCTGGCGGGATTATGCTGTTGCTCAGCTCCGCCGTGGTGCAACCGCAGGATGTAACGACGCTATCGACGAGCAGGTCCTCATTCCCCTCATTGACCACCGCGTAATTTAGATTGACCACATCTTTACTTCCCACAGAACCCAGATCACGGTTGGTCGGGGTCACGGTCACGTCGGGCTGAGGCGTGCCTTTGGGCAGTGGAGGTTTATAGGTGTACTTGGGGATGTTAGCCATATCATGCCAGCCGGAGATAGATTTCCCGCGGGTGGAGAGAGGTACTGGGCTATCGCTCTGAGTCTCGCTTTGCGGTACCGACGCGCTAGTTGACGGACCCCAGCCATAGCCGAACACCAAGGCCGCGGCGACTCCTAGCACGAGGACACCTGCGATCAGGAACTTGACTGCCGAACGGGACTTCGGCTTTTGATCTGTCCCATTTGGCTTGGACTGTTTATGCTCTTTATTCTTTCGTCCCATCGTATCCTCCTTGTAACCAAATCTGTTGATGTCCCTGCGCGTTATCGAATGGACTGGTAGTTTCCTTTTCCCTCACCAGTACTGACGATCCCTTGCATGGCCTCGTTAATCTTTGCGACGATCGTTGTCTGCCCGACGCCTCCGACGTGTTTGTAAGTGATGCGGCCTTCTTTATCTAAAAAGAAAGTCTCGGGAAGCCCCCAGACCCCGTAGTCAACGGGGACCTTCCCACTCACATCCCACCCGTTCGGATAGGTAATTCCGAACTCTTTAATGAACCCGCGAGCATCCGGCTCTTTGTCCTGGATATCGACACCGACAAACACAACGTCCTTGTCCTTATATGCCTGCCACGCGGCTTCTAGAGCGGGAGCTTCCACGCGGCATGGCGGGCACCACGACGCCCAGAAATTGACGAGGACGGTTTTCCCTCGAAGATCCTTCAGGCTGAGCGTCCCTCCATCGAACCGAGTCAACGTGAAGTCGGGTGCCATTCGGCCGATGAGGGGAGACTGAATGAAACGAGCGTCGCGCGTGAATCCGTAAGCAAGAAGCCAAACGAAAAAGACCACTATTGCCGATACGATGACCAAACGTAACCAGGCTTTTATCCTCTGTCCCATGACGCGACTTCCCTGAAGCTGAAGCTTACCTCTGGAGTTTCACCATTCCGCCGCTTGCCATCATCGGGTTACCGCCATTGGCATTGCCTTCGAAAACCGCAACACTTTACTCGTGATGTAGAGAATGCCCGCCGCATTCGACGCCAGCCCGATCCAGAACAATTCGACCTGATATTGACCCACCAGCGTAACCAACCCGGTCGCGCCGATGACCGGCAAGATATTCACAAGGTAATGAGCGCAACAGGAAATCATCGCTACCGTGGACGTCGTTCCCGAAACGGCCACGACTTTCCCAGAGGAGCAGTGGCTCTGTATCGCGCTCCGAAGGTAGGTAAACAGACCGATCTGAATGCCGAAGCCGATCGCCAGGCTGACAATGTAGTAGCGAAACGTAACAAATTGATCGACGGCAAATGCCCAATCCGATACCAGCGTCAAAATTAGAAAATAAACCCCTAGCAGGCCTGCGGTCGCCAGAACTCCCATCGCCGCGGCTTTTGAAATTACGTGGATTCGCTTCACTTGTTCACCTCATCAAAAAACTCACCGAACTCTTAAGATTTCGTTTTCCTGCTACCGACTGGGTCCATCGCCTGAGCCCGCAACAGGTAAAACCCCGCCACGGAACTTAAAATCAAGACGATGCTGAACACCTGAGCCGCCGGGATGTTCCAAGCGAAGATCGCCGGCTGACCGCGAAAGAACTCGACAAAAAACCGCGCCACACCGTACCCCGCGATATAAGTGAGAAAGCTCAAGCCGTCGGCCCGGTATAATTTGCGCGTTTTCCATACGAGCAAAAAAACCAGGAAGTAGCCCAATATCTCGTAAATCTCGACGGGATGGAGAGGAATGTTGAGCGGCGCCAGGGAGTGTGGATTGGTATAGGTAATCGCCCAGGGCAATTCCGTGGGCCTGCCATAACTGTCACCGTTCAACAGGCAAGCGAATTGGCCGATCGTTTGGCCAAGGGCAATCGCCGGAGCGAGAGTATCGGCAAAGCGTAGAAAAGAAATGTTTTTTCTACGCGTGTACCAAAGCGCAGCCACGAGGCCTCCCAGGAGAGAGCCGATGACACCGATTCCACCTTGCCATACTGCCAGGACTGCCCACGGATTTTGCCAGAAGTAATCCGGCTGAGAAAATACGACGTAATACAGTCTAGCCCCTATGATTCCCCCTAGGAGAGCATAAGCGACGAAATCTTGAACGTGCGACCGGTCCAAGCCTTTTCTCTCCGCTTCTTTCGTGGCCAACCACAGACCCACAAAGAACGCCAGAGCGACGATGACGCCATAAGAACGAAGTTCAAAATGGCCAATCTGAAACAGTATCGGGTACATAAGTTTTCCTTTTCACGACTGCCTCAGATTCAGGATCAATGACAGCCGAAGCTCGCTGCCTGCCGGGCTTGACCCTTTACGACCTTGCGAACGATCAGCGTCATCCTCTCCACCCTCGCGATCTCGACTGAATCACCTAGCGAAATTTGGTCGGCCGAAAACGCGTCCCAGATTTCGCCCTTGTAAAAGATCTTGGCGGTTTTCTCCCCGATCTGAATGACTTTGCCGACGCCGCCGATCATTCCCTCTATGCCGGTTGAAACCGGCCTCCTCAACGCCTTCCATATCAACCAGTACAAAATCGCACTGGTCGCTAGAATTACCAGGTAAATTGCCAAGGCTTGCTCGAATGGCAGCAACCAGAAAACAATCAACGATGCGAAAGGCATCAGGAGTA
>JAUYJC010000612.1 GCA_030688735.1 Deltaproteobacteria bacterium | reverse complement strand
CGTGTCGCCGCCGGTGAAGGCCGTGACCATCATCGGTCCCGGCTCATCGATGGTGATTCTGATCTTATAGCGGTCAAGCACTTCGACGTTTTTGATCTTGCTCATCGCCTCGAGATTGCGCATGCGCGGCCAGTCTTTCGGCGCTTCCTTGCTGCGCCACTCGATGTTGGTTTTGATGTCGTCGGCGGTGAGCTCGCGGCCGTTGTGAAATTTGACGCCTTTGCGCAGGTAAAAGACATAGGTGGTGGGATTGGGCTGTTCCCATTTCTCCGCCAAAGCCGGACGGATATCGCTCATGTTTTTGCCAAAGACGGCCAGGCTTTCATAGATTTCGTGGAATAAGATGAAACGCCTGCCGGGAAAGCGGGCATCGAGCCGGTCCGGCTCTTCTTTGAAACCGATGGTCAGCGTGCCGCCGCGCTTGGGGGTCTGCGCCGCGGCCGGCGCCGCGAAGCCCGCGAGGATCAGCGTACCAACAATCAGTCTAAACCACACCTGTCTCATGGCAACCTCCCATTTGAAACCACGATACCAAAGACTGACGGATATTAATTACAGCTTGAAGTTATTGTCAAGGTGGAGTAGACGAACAAAAGCCGGTGGATGTACCGCATGCATCGGTAATCTTAAAACCGCTTGAACGACTTGAACGTTTTGAACGTCTTGAACGACTCCGAAGGAGGCGCATATGGGCCGGGTAAAAAATCTCGATGAAATTAAGGCGATGGTCCGCGAGCGCACGGGCAAACGGAATATTTTCCGCCGCGCCAAACGAGAAGATGTGGAATCGGTGCTGGCGAACTTGACCAGTAAAGACCCGGAGCTTTGGGCGTCCGAGTGGGCACGCGTCGCCAAGCCGTACGAAGAGGCGGCGGGCACGGCCGAAAAGGCCGGCAACTCGAAAGACGCGCGCGAGGCTTATGTAATGGCGTATACCTACTACACCGTCGGGCGCTACCCCGTGGCGCATACTGCGGGGAAGCAGGCGAACTTTCGAAAGAGCTTGGAGATGTACGAAAAGGCCGGACGCTACTTCGACCCGCCGCTAGAAAGAGTCAACGTGCCCTTGGGCGATAAGACGATTCCCATTTACCTGCGCGTGCGCCGCGACGGCGCCAAGCATCCGGTGGTGATCAACTTCGGCGGCATCGACTCATTCAAGGCGGAATCGTATGAATACGATGAAGCCTTACAGCAGGCGGGGCTCGGCAGTTGCGCGGTGGATATGCCCGGTGTCGGCGAAAGCCCGATCAAAGGCTCGACCACCGCCGACTCGCTATTCAGCGCCGTCATCGACTTTCTGGAGAAACGGCCGGAGGTCGATCCCAAACGCATCGGCATCCAGGGGCGAAGCTTCGGCGGTTACTGGGCGGCCAAGATGGCCTACGTCGAAGCCAAGCGCCTGCGCGCCGCGGTGGTCTGGGGCGGTGGCGTCCATTTCTTTTTCCAGGAAGATTGGCTGCGCGAATCGACCAATGCCGATAGCTATCTCATGGACCACGACATCGCCCGCTGCTCGGCCTTCGGCGTCACCAGCGTCGATGAGTTGGTTAAGCCATGGTCCGCGTTATCGCTCAAAGACCAGGGCTGGTTGGACAAACCTTCTTGCCCGATGCTGATCGTCAACGGCAAGGAAGATCTGCAAACCCCGATCGCCGATCTTTACATTCTGCTGGAATACGGCAGCCCAAAATCCGCCCGCGTCTTCCCCGGCGGCCACATG
This sequence comes from Deltaproteobacteria bacterium, assembly GCA_030688735.1. Lineage (GTDB taxonomy): Bacteria > Desulfobacterota > Binatia > UBA9968 > UBA9968 > JACPFE01. The sequence continues at coordinate 4,816 of JAUYJC010000612.1, read as the reverse complement.
GGCCAGACGCCGGAGACCTTGCCGACGATCATCCATTGGTTGAAAAATGAATTGAGTTAGCGCACCATTGATTACTTCCGGCGAAAATTCGCGTTTAAAGATCGCTTTCGCCGCAACGTGGAGCCCCACGGCCTGACGGCCGTGATACCTCTCCACACGCTTTGTAGGGCGGAACCCTGCGACGCGCACCCTCCTTAGCCAAGGCTTCGGAGGGTACCCGCCTCGCATTCATCCACGGGTTTATACCCGTGGCTTTCTGCGAAGGAGGGTAAGTTCCTCGTGGATCGCCCCATGCGGCTCGTCTCCAAGGTCATCCTAGTTCTCGTCGTCACGATTCCCTTGGCAGTCGCCTGGTCGCTCTACCTGGCTATCGACCAGGAACCGATGGTGCGGCGCGCCGCCGAGATCACTCCCGCCAATATTCAACGGGCCAAGCAGATTATCGAACAGAACAACCCGCGCGGGTTGCGCTCCGGAAACCGCCAGACGGCAACGATAAGTCAGCAAGAGCTCGACCTCGCCGCCAACTATCTCGCGTACTTTTACGCCAACGGCAGCGCGCGGCTGATCTTGCGCAACGATAAAGCCGAACTCACCGCCAGCTTGCGTCCGCCCCGTATCCCGCTGATTTTTTACTTCAACGTGACCGCGGTGCTGATCGAGGGCGCGCCAATGCCGCGATGTGAACAATTTCGCGTTGGCCGATTGGAGATTCCTGGATTCATCGCGGATTGGTTCGTCAAGCGTGTTCTGACCCGTTTTTTTGGCGCGGACGCGATCGAGGCCGCTGCCCAATCGATCAAGCAAGTTGATCTAAAGAACGGCCAGCTGGCGATTGCCTACGAGTGGCCATCGAAGCTGCGCGACAAGCTGCGCAGCGCGGCAATCCCTCCGGACGACCGAGAACGGCTCCACGCCTATCACGAGCGTCTGACGCTGATTAGCAAGGCGCCGAAAGCCAAAGGCGTTTCCTTGACGGAATTGATGGTTGCCTTGTTCGAACTTGCGGAGGTTCGTTCACGACAGGGCGGCGAGGCGGCGGAAAACCGTGCGGCGATCCTTGTGCTGGCCTTCCACGTCAATGGCCAACCGCTCGGAAAGATCTTGCCCGCCGCCAACGATTGGCCGCAACCGGTGGGACAAACTGTCACGCTAAACGGCCGCGACGATTTTGCCAAGCATTTTATTGTCTCCGCCGCGTTGGCGGCCAACGCCGGCAGGCCGTTGTCGGACGCCGTGGGTCTATACAAAGAGATCGAGGACTCCCGAGGCGGCAGCGGCTTTTCATTCAACGACATCGCCGCCGACCGCGCCGGTACTCGCTTCGGCGAATACGCCGTGATCGGCTCATCGGCGCGGCAACTACAGCAAAAACTCAGCGCGGGTATCAGCGAGAAAGAGATCATGCCGGCAACCCAAGACCTGCCAGAGTTCATGCCCGAGGCCGAATTCAAACGCCGGTTCGGCGGGGTCGATGCGCCGGAATACCAAAAGATGATGGCTGAAATCGAACGGCGCATCGCGGCGCTGCCGCTTTATCGTTGAGATGCGTCAGGAGAGTCGAGCCAACTGGGGATCCGATTCTCCTCAAACAATTTGAACGGCTTGAACGATTGGAACGTTTGGAACGGATTTCGTATTTATTTCTGAAACTGCTCTTTGGGAAAATTCGCCATCGCCATGACGCCGCCGTCCACCACCAGCGGGTGGCCGTAGATGAAATCGGAATCATCGCTGACCAAAAACAGCGCCGCTTTCGCCTGATCATCCGCTGTACCCAAACGGCCCGCCAAATTTTCGAAAGTCCGGCTACCGGTCACGTCATCATCGTAACCCACCGGCGAACCGGAACGATTCGGCACGACGCAGTTGACGCGAATATTATACGGTGAAAGTTGGGTGGCCATGGCGCGGGTCATATTGATGACGCCGGCTTTGGCGGCAGCGTAGGCGATGCCGTCAAAACGCCCGACCATGCCGGAGGTCGAGCCGAAATTGACGATCTTCCCGCCCCGTCCTTGCTTTCTCATTTCTTCGGCGACGACCTTGGTCACCAGGTACGGCCCCTTCAGGCTCACGGCGATGACCTTATCGAACTCCTCTTCTGTGCTGTCGAAGATATTCGCATGGTCGGTCAGCGCCGCGTTGTTGACGAGGATATCGATGCCGCCGAAGCGAGCGACGACTTGCTTGACGATCTCTCGAACGTCGGCCGATTTCGAAACATCCCCCAGCACAAGCACTGCCTCTTGTCCGGCCTTGTTGATCTCATCGACCACGGCTTGACCACGACTCTGATGCATTTCAGCGACGGCAATCCTGGCTCCTTCCGATGCAAAAAGCTTCGCCATAGCTTTGCCGATGTTTCTTCCCGCGCCGGTGATCATTGCGATCTGGCCTTTTAGTTTCATTTTCTGTTTCCTTTCCTTGAGCTCGCTTTTTATTAAAGAGTATCCGTCCATCAGGCAGAGTGTCAACGGCTCGAAGGCAAGGAATGAGCCGCCATGAAAAAGCCGGTTGACAATCACTCACGCTTTCGACTATTCGAGCAGCAAGGAGGGATGATCATGATGACCGATCCGAAGTTCATCGACGTCGATGGAATCCATACCCGCTATTTCGACAAAGGAAGCGGCGAGGTCTTGCTCCTGGTTCACGGCAGCCATTTCGGCACGCCCGATGCCTGCGAAAGCGCGCTGGACTGGGAATTTAACTTCGACGTGCTCGCCCGGTCGTTTCGCGTCATCGCGATGGACAAACTTGGGCAAGGCTACACGGGCAATCCGAAAACCGACGCGGACTACACGATGGCGGCGACCGTGAAACACGCCGCCCGCCTCATCGAGACCTTGGGTTTGAAAAACGTCCACGTCATCGGCCACTCGCGCGGCGGTTACGTCGTCGCCAGGTTGACTCTTGATCACCCCGAGCTGGTGCGCTCTTGTGTGATCATCGACAGCGGCACGCTCGCCCCCGGGCCTTCGAAGACCGAAACCATCATGAAGGAAGCGCCAAAACCGCGCTTGAGCCGGGAAAGCCAACGCTGGTGCATCGAACACTTCTCTTTCAGGCCGGACCACATCACGCGAACATGGCTCGACGAAGCGGAGAATATCGCGAAGTCGGCGAAATACCAGGAAACCGTTAGAAAGATGGAGGACGAGGGCTTGAAGAAAAAACAGTTTTTAACCCACCTGGCGGTGCACAAGGAAGAGACTTTGAATGGGATCATGCAGGGCAAGCTCGCTCAACCGACGTTGCTCGTATGGGGCTACAACGATCCGACCGCGGAGCTCAAGCGCGGTCACATGCTCTTCGAGCTGATCGCCGACGCCAACCCGAAATCCGAGATGCACATCATCAACCGGACCGGCCACTTCTGCTACCGCGAGCAGCCGGAGACTTTCAATCAAGTGATTAAGGGCTTCGTCGAAAAATGCGCCGGGAGCAAATAGCGCCCGCTTTGAAATCTGAAAGATAGGAATTTGCGACTGAGGTACCGCAAGCGTGAAGTCCGAATTCGTCCCGCTGAGCAGAGGCAGCCAACCTTTCGCGACCCAGTAAGCCTCTCTGGAGACGATCGACCGCCACCCGATCGCCATTACGAAGCGGACAGAACTGATGTGGCGTTGTTGTTTCAACTCGCGGGCGATTCCGAGGCAGAGCCGGAGCTTGCATAGGGAACACTCCTGTTGATAGTGGTCCGCGATGCGCCGCTGCTCTAGTTTGAGGCAGCTTGGTTCAACGGGTGGGTGACGTTGAAAAACGGGAGCGGGCGGAGAACGTGGTTACAAAAGCTTGTAGACGCAGGGTGAACAGATCCAGACACTGATAGCGACCGAGAAGCGGTGGAAGGTCTTCTCGTTTGACGAACCCCATCGGAACAACGAATTCCCAAGAGCCGAGTCGCATCTGTACCGTTCGGTACAAGAAAACCTTCTGTTGCCCGCCAATCCCTGACGCGGCATGCGGTTCACATTGACGCAGCTCGATACCTAAGTCCCACGCAATCGATGCCGGCAGCACGCAGTAATCGGCCCCTGTATCGACGATCATTGTGTAGCCAATCCACCGCTGAAAGGCTGTCGAGTACAATTCCACATAAGCCACAGGACGACGAACGGTCCCAAAGATGGCTGAAGCGCGACGTTCGTAGGGGAAGGAAGCCGATTTGGGTTTCACGGGGTGAGGATCAGGGTCTCAGCCTTGGGGACATAGATGATCGTTGGGGTTTCCCTCGGGTACTGCTTCAAGACCCGCTTGAGCTTGCGAAAGCCCGTCATGCCACCAGGACTTGCGAACGCCTTCCCGTGGATGATGATCACTCGCTTGCCACGGTAGCGCGGGTTAGCATAGACCTTCGCGATGAGGCTTTCTTTCGATTTTGAGCGACCGTTCGTCTTCATGGATGCAAGAAATTTATCCTCTAGCCTGATCGGTGTCAAGAACCTGGAAAAATGCCGACAGGGGTCAGAAAAGGTGTGTGGAACCATTTACGTTTCCCCAGTGATTCGAGCAATGCAGAGGCGCGATATGGATGGCTTCTCGAAGTTCTCGCGCGGTCAACTGCTCTTCGAGCTGATCGCCGATGCCAACGCGAAATCCGAGATGCATATCATCAACCGGGCCGGCCACTTTTGCTACCGCGAGCAGCCGGAGACTTTCAATCAAGTGATTAAAGGCTTCGTCGAGAAATGCGCCGGGAGCAAATAGCGCGCATTTTGAAATTTGGAATCTGCCATTCGTGATTCGCGCGAAACGCGAATCACGTCAAGTAAGTCATCTGCCGTTGGCGCTGCCGTTCGATATCCTTGTC
>JAUYJC010000080.1 GCA_030688735.1 Deltaproteobacteria bacterium | reverse complement strand
CGCCGTGGAGTATACCGACGCAGGCCAACTCTTGGGCCATCTAGTGATGGAAGTGGAGATGGTGAACAAAAAGATTGCTACTATCCCGGATTTTCCGGACGAGCTGGCCATGCTCGTCAAGCATCTGCTGGTCAGCCATCACGGCGCCTATGAGTTCGGCTCGCCGAAGCTGCCGCAAACGGTGGAAGCGATCATGTTGCACGCGCTGGACGATCTTGACGGCAAGATCCAGGCGATTCAGAATCTGCCGGAGAAAGAGCCCGGCTCGAAGTGGACGGCGTTTCATCGGGCGTATGGGCGAAGTTTCTATCGAGGCGGCGGAGAGAATGGCAAGGAATGAGGATAGAGGATGGAAGATCGAGGATCGAGAGTGCAAAGTGAAGAATGTCGAATCTGCCGATTGAATTGATCACAAGGGAGGATTTCTAAGGTGAAGATATTTCTTGCCGGTAACTGGGTCGATAAACCGAAGAAGATCGACGTCAAGAATCCCTTCGATAATTCGATCATCGATACCGTGCCCCGGGCCGATGCCGCTGATTTGGAGAAAGCGTTGGCGTTCGCCGAACGGGGCGCGAAGGTGATGGCCAAGCTTTCGAGCTACGAGCGCTGGAAGATTTTGCGCAAGGCGGCCGACATGATGGCTGCGCGCAACGAGGAGCTGGGGCAGATCATCTCTAAAGAAGAAGGGAAGATCATCGCCGAAGGCCGCGGCGAAGCCAGCCGGGCCGTCGAAACCATGATGGGATCGGCGGAGGAGGCCAAGCGGCTCCACGGCGAGACGGTTCCGCTAGACGCCGACCCCACGGGCAGCAAGAAGCTCGGCTTCACTTTGCGCATCCCTTGTGGCGTGGTGGCGGCGATCGCGCCGTTCAATTTCCCGTTGAACCTGGTGACCCATAAAGTCGGCCCGGCCCTGGCCGCGGGCAACACGGTCATTATCAAGCCGGCTTCGGACACGCCGCTCTCGGCCTTGAAGCTCACTGAGATCTTGCTCGAAGCGGGCCTGCCGCCGGAAGGGATTCAGTGCATCCCCGGACCGGGCGGTGAGATCGGCGATGCTTTGGTCGCCGATCGGCGCGTGCGCAAGGTGACTTTTACCGGCAGCCGGGAGATCGGCGACCGCATTTGCCGCACCGCGGGTATCAAGAAAGTGACCATGGAACTCGGCTCCAACAGTCCGGTCATCGTCATGCCCGACGCCGACCTGGACAAGGTCGCGACCGTCTTGGCGATGACCGGGTACGGCAACGCCGGTCAGACCTGTATTTCGACGCAGAGAGTATTGGCGGCGAAAAAGGTCTACGGCGACCTACTGGGATTACTCAAGCCTAAAGTCGAAGCGCTGACTACGGGCAATCAGCTCGACGAGAAATCAAAAGTCGGTCCGATGGTGAAGGAGAGCGAGGCGGTACGCGTCGACAGTTGGATCAACGAAGCGGTGGCGGGCGGTGCGCGTCTGATTGCTGGCGGCGGCAGACGCGGCGCGATCTATATGCCCGCGGTGGTCGCCGACGTGCACCCGGATATGCGTATTTCCCGTGACGAATTGTTTGGGCCGGCGGTGGCGGTGACGCCGTTCGATACGATCGAGGAAGCCATTGCGTTGGCGAACGACAGCATTTACGGACTGGCGGCGGGCATATTCACCGATAACGTCGAATGGGCGATGAAGTTCGCGCGCGAAGCGGAAGCGGGCAACCTCCACATCAATTGGGGCTCGCAGTGGCGCGTCGATTTGATGCCTTACGGCGGCCTCAAGGATTCGGGCTTCGGCAAGGAAGGGCCGCGCTACGCGGTGGAGGAGATGACGGAGCTCAAGATGGTCGTGTTTCATTTGAATAGCTAATTCACAGACAGCAGTAAGCAGTCGGCGGCAAGCAGTAAGAAAATAGCCGAGTTTCTGCCTACTGTCCACTGTGTACTGCCAACTGGGGGCGCGAAGGGGGGCGGATGAGAACCGATGGACGAAAACCGAAGCAACTACGGCCGCTAACAATTACGCCCGGTTATCTGAAGACCGCCGACGGCTCGGTGTTGATCGAGGTGGGCGACACAAAAGTCATATGCACGGCGAAACTCGAAGAGCGCGTCCCGCCGTTTTTGCGCAATAGCGGCAAAGGCTGGATCACGGCCGAGTACGGTATGCTGCCGGGGTCGTCCCAGGAGCGCATCGGGCGCGAGTCGGCGCGCGGCAGAGTCGGAGGGCGTACCCACGAGATTCAACGGCTCATCGGCCGCAGCCTGCGGGCGGTCGCCGATCTCAAAAGCCTCGGCGAGCGCACGATCTGGATCGACTGCGACGTGATCCAGGCTGATGGCGGCACGCGGACGGCATCCATCACCGGCGCTTACGTGGCGCTCGTGGAAGCCTCGCGGAGCTGGCTCGATCGGGGGATCATAAAGAGCGATCCCATCAAGGATTCAGTCGCGGCCGTGAGCATCGGCATCATCGACGGGAAAATCCTCTTGGATCTATGTTACGAGGAAGATTCCCGCGCCGACGTTGATATGAACTTCGTCATGACCGGCTCCGGCAAATTCATCGAAGTCCAGGGCACGGCGGAAAACGCGCCATTTACCCGGAAACAGATGGAACATATGGCGGAGATCGCCCAAGAAGGCATTGGCGAACTGATCAAGGCGCAAAAGAACGTTTTGCTCGCTCGCTCCTAGAATTGTCGACCGTGACCGAACTGCTCGTCGCAACCACCAATCAGGGAAAATTCGCCGAGGTTCACGCTTTTCTCAAGAGTCTTCCACTGACAATTCTTTCGCTCAAGAGCCTCGGCAGTTGGCCCGCCGTCGTCGAGGATGGCGCGACGTTCGAGGAAAACGCACTCAAGAAAGCGCGCTCGCTGGCGGAATATTCAGGCATGCTCACATTGGCCGACGATTCCGGTTTGGAAGTCGACGCGCTCAATGGCGCGCCGGGCATCTACTCGGCGCGCTATGCCGGCGAAGAGGGCAACGACGACAAGAACAACGAGAAGCTGCTGCGCGAGTTGCATGGGGTTGCGGAGGGAAAACACAGCGCGCGCTTCGTCTGCGCTCTGGCGCTCTGCGCTCCTGAATCGCACGGCATGAAAGAGTGGACCGTGCGGGAATCCTGCGAAGGCCGTATCGCCTTCGATCTCAGGGGACAAAACGGGTTCGGCTACGATCCGCTGTTTTTTTATCCTCCTTTCAGCAAAACATTTGGTGAGATCGACCGCGAAACCAAGGCGACGGTGAGCCACCGCGGTAAAGCGCTTAAGAAACTCGCCGGGATTTTGCCGTCTCTCGTTGATCTGGAAGCAAAACCTTGATTTCAACCCCTGCCCGTGTAGAATGACGCTGGTCGATTGACGGGGCGTAGCGCAGCCTGGTAGCGCACCTGCCTTGGGCGCAGGGGGTCGGAAGTTCAAATCTTCTCGCCCCGACCAAATTCAGTAAGCAGTCGGCAGTTAGCAGCAGGCAGTTGAAATTTCACTTTCCGTTTTCTG
>JAUYJC010000603.1 GCA_030688735.1 Deltaproteobacteria bacterium | reverse complement strand
GACTCGCCGCGCCACGACGGAAACTGTCCGGTTAAGGATAATAGAATTACACATCCAATAATCATCATAGTTCTTTTCTCTCGGCACTAACGTTCGGGATCATATGGCACTCGGGTGTTCGACATCAGGTGGCAGCTGCCGCTTTAGTTCTCAGTTTTAAGTTAACGGGAAACTTAAGATAGAAAACTCAGAACTGAGGTTTTGAAGTTGGCGGGGAGGAGTGGATATTATCCGAAAACTAAAAATTAAAAACTCAAAACTAAAAACTCTCACAGCTATTCCACGATCTTATTTTGAATCGCATACCTGATGAGGTCGGCGGTGGTTTGAAGTCCTATCTTCTCCAGCACTCGCTCCCTGTACGTATTGACGGTCTTGACGCTCAAGTGAAGCGTCTTGGCGATGGCGGCGGGCTTTTTGCCGGAGGCGATCAGGCGGAAAACCTCGAACTCGCGGTCGGAAAGAGCTTCGTGCGGCTTTCCTTTGTTGTCTTGCCCCAAGCGAGAGGCTAAGGTCTCGGCTAACGCGGCGCTCACGTAATGGCCGCCCTTGATTACTTTCTTGATCGCTTCGATCAATTCTTCCGCTGCCCGATCCTTCGTAACGTAACCCGATGCGCCCGCTTTGAGCGCGCGCTCGGCGTATTGCTCTTCGGCATACATACTGAGAACGACGATGGGCAGTTCGGGCTGAAGCTGCTTAATTTCCTTTATAATATCCAGCCCGCTCCGGCCGGGCATCGAGACGTCGAGGATCGCGACGTCCCAAGGGCTCTTGCGCACCTGTGCGAGCGCCTCCTGCGCGTCCTTTGCCTCGGCAAACTCAGCCTCGCCGAATCCCCGCTGCACGATCTGCTGCAGCCCATGGCGGACTACCGCGTGATCGTCAGCGATTAAGACCCTCAGCGCAGCCACCACTACCTCCTTAGAGTTTTTAGTTTTTAGTTCTCAGTGTTTAGTTTGGGGGAGGGGCAACTCAAAACTAAAAACTGCTTTCTCGTGTTTTTTCAACTCAAAACTATCTTGCTCTTGGATTTCCGAGTCTTCAACTTAAAACTAAAAACTCAAAACTAAAAACTCTCTTTTGTTGGTATTCTAACGGTGACCGTCGTCCCTTCCCCCGGCTGGCCGGTAATGTCGCAGCTTCCGCCGACAAGGATTGCGCGCTCGCGTATGCCCACCAGCCCAAGAGACTTGGAGCTGGTGATCTCTTCCGACGTGATGCCCTTGCCGTTGTCGCGGACCTGGAGGAGCAGATGATCGTCGCTTTTTCCAAACCTGATCTGCACCTTCGTGGCTTTGGCGTGGCGCGTCATGTTGGTAAGCGATTCCTGGCAGATGCGAAACAGCGTCGTCGCGTGGTCTCTCTCCAAGGAGACGCTGTCCAACTCAGATGTGAAATTGCACGGAACACCCGTTCTCTTAGAGAACTCCAGTGCCTGCCACTGAAGCGCGGCGATCAGTCCCAGATCGTCCAAAATGCCCGGCCGCAGGTCGCTGGCGATTCTTCTGACCGTCTGAATCGTTTCGTCCACCAGCTGCGACATTGAGCCGGCTTTTTCTTTCAGGGCCCGATTTTTCGCCGCCAACTCCCCGACGGAAGCGAGGTCCATCTTCAACGCCGTCAGCGACTGGCCCAGCTCATCGTGAATCTCGCGCGCGATTTTCGTCCGCTCTTCTTCCCGAATCTGCTGCAAGTGCGCGGATAAGGCGCGCAACTGTTCCGTGGTTTTCTCGATCTCCTCCTGTATCCGCTTGCGCTCGGTGATGACTTCAGAAAAGATGATGATCCCGCCGATGTCACTTTCAGTCCTGCGCCAAGGACGAATTTCCCAGCGAATCCAGTCAGTCGCTTCGTCCGCGCGGGGGAACAAATCTTCGTCGCTCTTCTCAATCGCTCCGCCGAGGCAGCGCCGGTGGATTTCTTTCCATCGCTCGGGAATTTCGGGAAAGACGTCATAGTGACTGCGTCCAACGATGTCCTGTTCGCCAAGACGGTAGTCGGACAGCCACCGGCGACTGGCGACCAGATATCTCATGTCGCGGTCGAACATAGCGATAGCCGCCGGGCTGTGCTCAACGAACAACCGCAGTTGGTGCTCGCGTTCCCGTAGTGCCTCGTCCGCCCGCTTGCGCTCGGTGATATCTTGCACTGTGCCGGCCATGTAGGCGGGTCCGTTCTCATGGTCATGCCTCAGCTCGCCGCGACCACTGAAATACCGGATCGTGCCGTCGGGCAGGATCGCGCGAAACTCCAATTCGCCGGGCGTTTCTCCCACCCCACAGGCCTCCATCCATTGTTGCATCGCTGAACGATCCTCAGGATGAAGTAGATTGACAAGCGACTCGATAGTCGGAGTGAACGTCTCCGCTGAGACGCCGAAGATGCGATATGTCTCGTCTGACCATTTGATCGGCCCCGTCGGATCCCAGCCCCAACTGCCGATATGGGCGATGCGCTGGGATTCGGACAGGAGATGCTCTTTTTCAAGCAATGCTTCTTCCGCCCATTTGCGTTCGGTTACCTCCAGCACGACGCCGCGCATCCTGAGCGGCGTCCCGTCTCCGTCGAAACTGAATTCGCCGCGACCCAGCACCCAGTGCACACTGCCGTCCGGCCAGACGACGCGGAACTCACATGCGAAGGTTTCGCGGGCAGCGATGCAGCGGGCGACTTCCGCGTTGACGCTCGGCAGGTCGTCCGGATGAACGCGCTCGGAGAACGCCTCGTAAGTGCCGCCGAATTCGCCGGGCGCAAAGCCCCAGAGTTTTTCGTGGCCGCTCGACCAGAGGATACGGTTCTGCGGGATCTCCCAATCGAACGTACCCATGTCGGCCGCTTCGAGCGCGAGGCGCAGCCGCTCCTCGCTCGCTCGCAGCGCCTCCTCGGCGCGCTTGCGGTTGGTGATGTCGCGCACTATGCTCAACACTCGGCCGTCGGCCAGCCGTCTAGCGCTGAGTTCGCCAGGGAATAGCGACCCATCCTTGCGACGGAACGCGCGCTCGCTGAGCACGTAGTTGCTGGCTAGCAGGTCGCCAAAATCCCGGGCCTGGTGCTGGGTCTCGGAGTCGTCCACGAGCGTTGTGATCGGCATTCCCGCCAACTCCTCCGGCGAGTAGCCGAACATTTGGGAAGCACGCCGGTTGGCGGCCTGAAACCGTCCGTCCGCACTGGCGACGAATATCGCATCGGCCGCCTGTTCCACAAGCGTTCTGTACCGCTCTTCACTGGCCCGTAGCGCCTCCTCCGCGCGCTTGCGCTCGCTGATGTCGCGCGCCACCGCGTAGATGCGGCTGTCCTCCGCGTAGGAGCGCCATTCGATCCAGCGGTAGGAACCGTCTCGGTGCCGGTAGCGATTCACAAAGTTGAGGACCTGATCTTGCGACGATAACCGGCCCAACGCGGCGAGCGTGGATTCCTGGTCGTCCGGATGGACGAATTCCAGGAACCGCCGGCCCTCCAGTTCCGCCAGAGGATAACCCAACGTGCGTTCCCATTCCGGGTTTAGCTTGCGGAAGTAGCCCTCGGTATCCGAGATGCACAGCAGATCGAGGCTGCTGTTGAAGTAGCGGTCCAGCTCATCGGTCTTGGAGTGCAACGCGGCCTGCGTGCGGTAGCGGCTGATGGCGATTGCAGCGGTGTGTGTGGCGACATCAATGAGCCGCACGTGCTCCGGTTGCGGAAGCGCGGGGTGGCGACAATAGATCGCGAAGGTGCCGAGCACCCGGCCCTGTTCGTCGAGTATGGGCGTGGACCAGCACGCGCGCAAACCGTGCGGCAGCGCCGCCGCCCTGTATTCGGCCCAGAGCGGATCGGTGGCAATGTCCTGCACAAATACCGCCTCCTTGCGATACGCCGCGGTGCCGCAAGAACCGGCGCGTGGCCCGATGGGCTGGCCGTCAATCGCAGCCACATACTCCGGAGGCAAACCAGGCGCCGCACCGTGCCGGACATGCACGCCATCCTCGTCGAGAATCAGAACCGAACCGACCGTACCCGGCGCGTGCGCCTCGATCAGACGCACCAGGGCGGTCAGCGTCTCGGGCAGCGACGCGCCGACGGCGATCATCTCCAATACCTGTTTTTGCCCGTTGAGCAACTCCTCCGCCCGCTTGCGCTCGGTGATGACGTTGGCCGACGGGACGAGGAAGGCCACCTTGCCGGTCTCGTCCCGCAACGGTTGCAGGGAAAAGTCGATAACGATGAATTGGCTCTCAGCGACGCGGATCTCTATGTCGTAGCGCGATGGCTCGCCGCGTGCCGCACTTTCGATCGCTTCGCGCATTGTGCGCTGGACCGATTCGGAGTAGGCAAACCAGTACGTCTGCTCGACCGGCTTGCCCAATACGTCTTTGAGTTTGAGGCCGGCTGCCGCCAACGCGGGTCGATTGGCTTCAATCACCTTCCCGTCGGTGGTGAGCAGGCCGACGAACATCTGCGGACCGAGACCGTCGATGATTTCGCGCAGCCGCTGTTCGCTTGCGCGCACCGCAACTTCCGCTCGCTGACGCTTGATGGCGGCATCTTCGATTGCTCGGGCGACCTCGGTCACCTCAGCAATTTGCCGATCGCTGGTACTATTCGTGCTAGCAGCAGCAGCAGCAGCAGCAGCAGCAGGATCTCCCCCTATCAGTGTCTTGGCTGCGTTCGCCAAGCCAGCCACAGAAGCGGCGATCTTCCTGCCGAAGAAGACTGCAAGCCCGGCGCTTAGTAGCATAAGCAGCAACCCGCCGCCCGCGGCATACAAAAGCGCCGTTTTCGCGGCGGCTTCGAGCTGCGAGACCGGAATGGCGATGGCCACGGTCCAGCCGGTCAGCTCCGAGCGGCGATATCCCGTGGCGACCGAAATTTCATCTCGCGTCACGCCGTAGAAAAATCCTCCTTCGGCCTCCTTGCTCTTCGCGGCGAGAATTTGCCCCGCAGGCTGGCCGAGAAACTTATCCAGGTTCTGCGTTCTCGCTAGGATGGTCTTGTTCCGGTCGATGATGGTCGCGATCCAACCGGCGGGCAGCTTCTGCTGCGACGCAGTTCCGCGAGAAACCCGGGCGAAGCGCCGGCGGCCAGCGTATAACGGATCTCGCCGGCGCGAATGACCGGCACGCCTACGGCGAGCAGCGGCGTCTTGACGGCCGTGCCCCAAAAGAGGTCGGAAACAACCGGTCGCTTGGTGTTAAAGACTTCCTCGATGAAAGGGGAATTGACGCGAGGCAAAGGAGCGCCGAATGGGAACCGGGTGTTGACCGCCTGGCGACGCGAGACGTCTGTCAGCACGAGGGGTTCCCAGCCGCCGTGGGCCTTCAGCACGCGCGTTGCCTGCTCGTGGAACTGTCTTAGATCGCCTGTGTCGAGGTATTTCGACGTTGCCAGCCCTTCGAGCACGCGCATCGCGGCGGATATCTCGCGGTCGACGGCGAGCGACAGGGCATCGGCTCTTTGGACCAATAGCTGCTCCTGGGTGGCGCGTTGCTGGCTGTGCAACATGACGACCACCGCGCCGGCAAAGATCGAGAGCGGGAAGCGAGGCGGCGGCGACGAGCAGGATGAGATAGGTGCGGAGCTTCATCGGATCGTACTATGTATTTCGTATTTCGTCGGGGAATAAAATACGAACGACGAATCCCCCAGGCACAAAAGCCCGGCTGGGATAACCCAGTCGGGCTCATGGTTAATCGATCCTGGTGTAAACGCGCGGAGCTCGGCCGAATCCGCCAGCCCAATACCGTATTAGCTGCGGTGGAGTATCCTCCTGCCGGGGGTAGGTGTCAAGGTGAGGGGAGGGGCAAGGCAGAAGGCAGGAGGCAAGAGAACTAACAGTTTTCAGTTTTGGGTTTTTAGTTGGAAGAGAAGGGATGCGCGATGCACGATACACGACGCGGGAAGATCGAGGATGGAGGATTGAGGATGGACGATGGCAAAGCGCGGAAGAGAAAGGTCTATCCTGACATAGGGGGAGGGTTTTTAGTTAGACGAGCCGGTGTCGTCTATCGTCCGACGAAATACGAGATACGAAATGCGAACGACGAGAAACGGCTTGAGAGATGCTTCATCGAGATCCAGCTTGACGCTTTGGCAGAGGCTTGGCTTCCGGCCGGAGCGTGACGCGTTGTAAGCGTAGCTTCCGGATCAGGACCCGCGCCTTACGGCTCGGTCCTGGGATGAGCTTATCCAATGATTTGCCTTTTCCCCGCTTGTAGTTTTCCTCCCTCACTTCGTGGATCCAACGAAGGGAGTCGCTTTCCCAACGCTCACTCATAGAGAGCCTCCTCAGGAGATATAATGTCGATCTGTGGATAGCCCAAACGTACGTTCACCGAATGAAAAAGCCGCTTTCTACGCAGATTGACAAGATGCTTAAAATTCCAGGAGACAAGCGCGTCAACTGCCGCGACTGCTGCGACGCCCACGTGCCTCGCATCGTCGCGGAATCTCGCGGGCACGACGCGCGACGCAACATAGGCCTCGGCCAACCGCAAGCTCTCCGGGGATTCAGACAGCACCCGCGGCTGCGCTTCTCTCAGCACTCTCTCCAGGGAGGGCCTGAGACGCATAGGCGCGGCGGCGATCTCGTCAAGGACGACATCGGAGATATAGAGATTATCCCCGCGCTGCTCTATCGCTCGGAAAAACATCTTCGTCCTCTCGCTCCGCCCCGGCGGCTCCAGGTCAAACAAGCCTCCAAATACCGAGGTGTCTACATAAAAACGCATCTGCTAACAATTCTATGCAATACCGCGCAGCCGAGCAAGGGGGATGCGAATCCGGGATGAACACACAAAGCAGTGGCCTTACCTATTCTTTCCCTTTGCCAACCTTTATGTTACCAAAGTGACCCGATGACATCCCTCAGTCGGCTCAATCAAACCGTCGTCCAATGCCGCAAGTGCGCGCGGCTCGTCCGCTGGCGCGAAGCGTCGGCGAAGAAACCGCCGCGCAGATATCAGGGTGAGCGGTATTGGGCGAAACCGCTGCCGGGTTTCGGTGACCCTCACGCGCGGGTGCTCATCGTGGGACTGGCGCCGGCCGCGCACGGCGGGAATCGGACCGGGAGAATGTTTACCGGCGACCGGAGCGGGGACTGGCTCTATGGCGCGCTGCACGCCTTCGGCTTCGCCAATCAAGCGAATTCGGATCATCGGAGTGACGGTCTTGATCTCAAGGATTGTTACATCACGGCGGCGGTGCGCTGCGCGCCGCCGGGGAATAAGCCGCTCCGCGCCGAGTTCGAGCGCTGCCGTCCCTATCTGGTTCAAGAGTTGAAGCTCTTCAAGAATCTCCGCGTGGTCGTCGTCCTTGGCAAGATCGCCTTCGATTCCTTCCTCTCGGCCTATCGGGAAAACGGCGGAGTTCTACCCAAGCCGCGGCCGAAATTCGGCCATGGATCATCGGTGCCGCTTGCCGATGGCTTGCGGTTGATTTGCTCCTACCATCCCAGCCAGCAGAACACTTTTACGGGCAAACTGACCCGGGTGATGTTTCATCGTGTCTTTGAGCAGACAAGGGCGGCCGTGTTTTACTAGCCTCACAATATGGAGCAGGGAATCTTTTACGCCATCTTGGCCGGCCTGTTCTGGGGCACCAGCCCCGTGTTGGTGAAGCGCGGGCTGGTCGATGCCGATGTCAGTGCGGCGACGCTCTACCAACAAGGGACGATTCTCGTAACCTTGCTTGCCGCTGCGTTGCTCGAAGGCGACCTGTTTGCCGGACAGATCGCGCCTCTCGCCATAATCATTTTCGCCGGAACGGGAGTCGTCGGCGCTTACCTTGGACGAACATTGTTCGTAAGGACTGTCGATCAGATCGGCGCGTCGCGCGCGCAGTCGCTAAACAATTCTGCGCCGCTGATTACGGTGTTCTTGGCCGCGCTGCTACTCGGCGAGCACCTCACGTTTGCGGTTTTGGTTGGCGTCGCCTTCATCATCTCCGGCGTGTTTTTTGTTGTCCAAGCTGAAACGAATGCGGGCGGAACTACGACCGGATGCAGACTCACGCCGACAGCCGTTCTCGCGACGCTTTGCTACGGTGTGGTTCCGGTGATGAAAAAATTCGGCACTGACAACGGCGGCCCGCCGGTTTTGGGAGCGCTGGTCATGCACGCCACCGGGCTGGTGCTGCTGTTGACCTTGGGAAGCCTGCTCAAGATCGAGCTTAAATGGGAAAAGACGGCGACGAAGAGCGTCGTCTGTTTCGTCACCGCTGGGGTGCTCTATGCGATCGGTTCCATTCTAACCCTGAAGGCGCTGGTGCTCGCGCCGGCCTCGGTGGTGGCGCCGATCTGGAGCGCCCAGCCCATCGTCAGCTTCTTTCTCGCCAAAGCGACGCTCAAGGGAATCGAAGAGGTTACGTTGAGAGACGGCGTCGCGGCGGCGCTGGTCGTGGTGGGCGTATTGGTGCTACGGTGGGGATGAATAGTTGAAAATTAAGGTTCTTCCGGCTTTTTTGTGAAGCGGGGATCGGTGTTTGCACCGCCGAGGCGCAGAGAAGATCGGCTAAAAATAGCAACTTGAACAAATCCTCTGTGAACTCCGTGTCTCTGCTGTGAGTATCTCTTGGCAGGGAACCCAGAAGAACTGAACCGGCCGCGGTACGGTGGCCGTCCATTTGTGCAGCGTTTCGGATGCTTCCTTGCGCTACTCTGAGGCCTTTGGTAGAAATGAATATGTATTTGATGCGCGGGCGGAGATGCCATGGTTAAGCAAGAGATTCAAAGTTGCCGGCTCACCTATGAGGATTACCTTCAGTTTCCCGACGATGGAAAACGTCACGAAATCATCGAGGGGGATCACTACATGACTCCCGCGCCAAGAACGAAGCACCAGAGAATATCGGGCAACCTAGCAACGGCTATGATATCCTTTTCTAAACAACATAAGCTAGGTGAGGTTTTCACCGCACCATGCGACGTGATCCTCTCGGATGAGAACGTGGTCCAGCCCGATCTTTTGTTCGTCTCCACTGCACGCGCCGCCATCGTGACGGAAGACAACATCCAGGGCGCTCCTGATCTCATCGTCGAAATCCTTTCCGAGTCGAGCCGCAAAAAGGACGAAGTGACCAAGCGCAAGCTCTATGAACGTTTTGGCGTCCAGGAGTACTGGATTGTCGACCCGGAATTGGAGATCGTAAAGATTTTCAAGCGAACGCAACACGGATACGGACGCGCCTCAGAGCTGAGCAAAGAAACTAACGATGTCCTCACTACGGAATTTCTGCCCGGTTTTGCTTGCGCCGTTAGTGACATTTTCGAGTAAGTTTCTTCGTTCCTAACCTCAATTAACGAAGCCACTGCGCAAGTGGGGTATTGCCCCCGCCGTAGAATACAATGGACCAAAGGAGATGCTCACCCCCCTTGGAATCTCCATTTAAATGGTTCCACGCTGCAAGCAGCGTGGTCAACGAAAAATAAGTATCGCGTCAAGAAGACTTAAAATCTTGGCGAACTTTCGCGCAAGAGAATTCAAACTACCGTGACTCCCGCAAAGCATGCCCTGACCCACGTCGAAGGGACGCAAAGGCACCAAGGACAACAAATTCGAAGCACGAAAGAGGCCCCGCGGACCGAAATACGAAACAATTTCAAATGACCAAAAAACACAATGTTCCAAACAACGCTGATTCGGATTCCTCGTTTTGGAATTGCTCGGGTTTGATTTATTTGGCTGCGGTTTGTTTCGAATTTCGATATTCGAAATTCGGATTTGTTTCGCTGGATGCTTGGCGCGATAACATATTTTGTTACTTCGGAGTGTAGGATTTCGGGAGGACGCAATGAGCGGCAGCAGAGACTATTTTGAGATTGAGGCGGAGCTCAAGAAGCGTATCGAAGGCGATGTTCGTTTCGACCGCTATTCGCGGCTGCTCTATTCCACTGACGCGTCGATGTACCAGATCGAACCGGTGGGCGTGGTCGTGCCGCGCCACAAGGGCGACGTCCAGGCGGTCATCGAAGTCGCAAATAATCGAAACGTATCCGTGCTGGCGCGCGGCGGCGGCACTTCTCTGGCCGGGCAGACCGTGGGGCACTCGATTGTTTTAGATTTTTCCAAATACATGAAAAATGTCTTTGAGGTGAACAAGGAAGAACTCTGGTGCCGCGTGCAGCCGGGCCTGGTTCAAGACGAGTTGAACGCCCACGTCCGGCCGATCGGACTGCAATTCGGCCCGGATACTTCGACGTCCAACCGCGCCACCATCGGCGGCATGATCGGCAACAACTCCGCCGGCGCCCATTCGCTCACCTACGGCAAAACGCTCGATCACGTCATCGAGTTGACTGTGCTGCTCTCCGACGGCAGCGAAGTCGTGCTCAATGATCTCACGGCGGACGCCGTCGAGAGCAAGAGCAGGGCGGATACGCTCGAGGGGAGGATTTACCGCGAGATCGGGCGCTTGGCGCAACAGCATAGAAATGAAATTCTCGCGCGCTATCCGAAAATCATGCGCCGCGTGTCCGGCTATAATCTTGACGAGTTCGTCAAAGCGCAACCCTTCAACCTGTCGCGCATCCTCGTCGGTTCCGAGGGCACCTTGGGCACCGTGGTCGAAGCCAAGATGCGTCTGGTGCCCAAGCCCAAGTGGACGGGTATGGATGTCATCCATTTCTATGACGACATCGAAGCGCTGGAAGCCGCGCAGGCGATTCTCGAAACGGAGCCCTACGCTTTGGAATCCACCGACCAGATGATCCTCGGGCTGGCGCGCGGCAACATCGTGCAATCGCAGCGCTTGGGCTTCGTTCAGGGAAACCCCAGCTCGCTGCTGATGGTCGAGTACGCGGGCGAGACCGAAGAGGAGGTCAAGGCGCAGGTCGCCAAGCTCGAAGAGCTGCGCAAGCGGGAAAAAATCGGCTACGCGTCCACGCTTGCCTTTAAGCCGGAAGAAGTAAAAACCATCTGGGGCGTGCGCAAGGCCGGACTCGGCCTGTTGCTCGGCACCCGCGGCGATAAAAAACCCATCGCTTTCGTGGAAGACACGGCGGTGGCTCCGGCAAAGCTGCCCCAGTTCATCAAACGATTCAGAGAAATCCTCGGCGCCCATGATGCGACCGCGGGATACTACGGCCATTGCTCGGTGGGCTGCATGCATATCCGCCCGCTCATCAACCTCAAAGAGACGAGCGAGGTAGGCAAGATGGTCTCCATCGCGAACCAGATCACCGAGCTCGTGCTCGAGTTCAACGGAGCTTTGTCCGGCGAGCATGGCGACGGCCTGGCGCGCAGCCACTTCAACGCGAGGCTCTTCGGGCCGGCCCTCTACGATGCCTTCCGCGACGTCAAGCGCGCCTTCGATCCCAAGAATCTCATGAATCCCGGCAAGATTGTGGATTCGCCGGCAATGACCGAGTCGCTCAGGATCAGTCCCGAGTACAAGACCTGGGAGCCGCAGACGACGCTCGATTTCGCCGAGCAGGGCGGGTTCGCCAGGGCGGTGGAGATGTGCAGCGGCATGGGCGAGTGCCGCAAGAAGCTCGACGGCACGATGTGCCCGTCCTACATGGGCACGCTCGATGAAGAGCACTCGACGCGCGGCCGGGCCAACGCGCTGCGTTCCGTGCTTTCAGGCAAAGTGCCCAAGGAAGAATTCACCGGCAAGCGACTCTATGAAGTGATGGACCTCTGTCTTGAGTGCAAAGCCTGCAAGGCGGAGTGCCCATCCAACGTCGACATGGCGAAGCTCAAGTATGAATTCCTCGATCACTACCACCGCGCCAACGGCTTGCCGCTGCGCAACCGCATCTTCGGCGGCATTGAGACTTTGAATCGTCTCGGCTCGCGCCTGGCGCCGTTGTCGAACTATTTGGTAAATTCATCGTTGAACCGCTGGCTGATGGAACTGTTCACCGGCGTCGACCGCAGGCGGCCGCTGCCGCAATTCGCCGGCGAGACCTTCGAAGATTGGTTCCGCAGCCACAAACCCGATGGCGACGGCGCCAATGGGGAAGTCGTCTTGTTCCACGATACTTTCAACAACTTCAACACGCCCAACGTGGCGATCGCGGCCACGCGCTTTCTCGAACGGTCCGGATATCGGGTGCTGTTGATCGACAAAAAATGTTGCGGCCGGCCGATGATCTCCAAGGGCATGCTTGGCGCGGCAAAGGAAAACGCCGCGTGGAACGTCGATAGGCTCGCGCCCTACGCCGAGAAAGGAATTCCCATCGTCGGCTTAGAACCATCGTGCTTGCTTACGCTCAGGGATGAATACCCCGAGTTCATCCGGACGAGTGCCGCAAAAAAGGTCGCTGCGAACAGTTTTCTGCTGGAAGAATTCGTGCAGAGAGAACAAGCCGCAGGTCGATTGACGATCAAGGGCAGCGGCAACGGACGAAAGGTTTTGCTGCACGGCCACTGCCATCAGAAAGCGCTGGTCGGCACCGGGCCGACAGTGGCGATGCTCAAAGCCGCCGGCTTCGAAGTCAGCGAAGTCGATTCCGGCTGCTGCGGCATGGCCGGCTCCTTCGGCTTTGAAAAAGAACATTACGATCTGTCGCTGACCATCGGCAACCGCCGTCTTGGACCTGCGGTGAAGGCCGCGGGTGCCGACGTGGAGATCGTCGCGCCGGGCATTTCCTGCCGCCAACAGATCGATCATCTCGCGGGACGGCAGGCGAAACATCCGGCGGAACTACTCTGGGAAGTCCTGAGTCCTGAGTAATGAGTCCTGGCAGGGAGGGGGCGCAAAATGGCTACGGTTGAGACATTGGGGAAGATACGGAGGTTCGAAGACCTGATCGCATGGCAAAAAGCGCGGCAGTTGACGCCGAAGATCTATCGGATCAGCCGGCATGGTGAGTTTGGAAAAGACTTTCGTCTGTCAGGTCAGATTCAGGGAGCCGCGGTTTCGATCATGTCTAACATTGCGGAGGGATTTGAAAGGGGCGGGCTGGGTGAGTTTCATCAATTTCTTTCGACGGCAAAGGCTTCTTGTGCTGAACTCCGATCGCAACTTTACGTGGCACTCGATGTGGGTTATATCGATGCTCGTACGTTTTAAGATTTAAGGACTCAGTCCGAAGAGGTCGGCCGAATTATCGGTGGCCTTAGAGCGTCAGTAGCGAAACAGAAACAAAAGAAACTCAACCGAGTCTAGGTCTTTCCGAACTCAGCACTCAGGACTCATTACTCAGGACTAACCCATGGAACCACTACGCATCGTTGGTTATTACCCTTTACCGGCGTTCGTCGCGGCGGAAAAAAACGGGTTGTTTGCTCGGGAGGGGTTGAGCGTTACCTTTGAGATCGCGACATTCGCGCCCGAGCACAACCGCGGCATGGCCGAGGGGCGATGGGATATCAGTCTCACCAGCCCCGACACGATGCTGGCGCGGGCGACGCGCGACGGTCATGATTTTGTCCTCTATTTAGTTCCGGAAAGAGGGCTGCAGGTGAAACTCGTCGGCGCCAAGGAGATCAAATCGCCGGCGGATCTTAGAGGGAAAAAGCTGGCAGGCGATCCGGGCGACTCCAATTACGATCTGCACCGGCGCAAGATTCTGCGCGACCACGGCGTGCCTGAGTCCGAATACGACGTGGAAATTATCGGCACTTCTCCTTTCCGTTTGGACGCGCTGCGCCAGGGGCGGGTCGCCGCCTGCATGGTAGCGCCGCCCTATGACGCCCAGGCTCTGAGTGAGGGGTTCAACCTGCTGGCCAAAGCTTCCGATCACATCCCCGATTACGTGACCACCGGCTGCTGGGCGCGCAGGATTTGGGTCGAACAGAATCGAGACAAGATGCGCCGCTTCGTGCGCGCCTTCGTGGACGCCACCGATTGGACGCTAAAGCCTGGGAATCGAGAACAGGCCATGCAGCTCTTGCAGGATTATCAAAAGATTTCTCGACCGCAGGCCGAGATCAAGCTCGGACAGATGATTCCCAAGGCGGAGATCAAGCCGAGCGAGATCAATCGAGTCGTCCAACTGCGAATCGAAATGGGACTTTACGATCCTCCCCACGATCCCATTGAACGATTTTACGACGCGACGATCTGGTCCGAAGTCACGGGTCTGCCGCCGCCTGCGCCATTCGGCTTGCCGCGGCCTATCTGAGGCTCAGCTCTCTTTGAACCTCTCCCAATAGAGAAAAAGCGGCGACATCGTTGACCGAAATCGCGCGGTCGATTTGCAGGCGCGACTTAGTCGAATCGATGACGTTCTGGATGGATTTTGTGCTCGCGCTGCCGTCTTTGCTGAAGGACCGCACCATGACGTCGTAGCTCTGAGCGGCCAGTTCTTGATCGATTTTCCAGCGTGTCGCGATATAGCTCACGGTTCGTTCGCGTTCGCTGCGAATCTCGTTCAAAGCCTGGATCATCGCGCGAATGACCCGTTTCACCTGCGCCGGCTTTTCTTTAAGTTTCTTGTCGGTCGTCGCGATTCCGCCTTGAGGATATTCCAGTAGGTCGACCGCCGAAACCAATCGCCGGTAGCCCTTGCGCGCCATGATACCGTCGTAGGGCGGCACCAGCATTGCCCCGTGCAACGAGCCCGCGGCCAAGCCGGCCATTTGCTCAGGCATGCCGAGCGAAACGGCGCGCACTTCTCGGTCCGGGTTCAGCTTCCCCTGTTGAATCAAAATCTCGCGCAGCGCGTACTCCAGGCCGCCGCCGAGGGACGTGACCCCGACGGCCTTGCCGCGCAGGTCGGCAACGGATTTTATGTCCGGCGATGTGACGAGTACGACGGACATCTTCGAGTTCGTGTACAGGATGATTTTGAACGGCATCCCCTGCATAGTGGAGCGGAGAATCGTCTCGACCGACGCCGCGTAGTCGATTTCCCCCGTGCCGAGGGCGATGGCCTGCAAGCGTCCGGCCATCATGACGAGGACGGGATCGATGCCTTCTTTCTTGAACAATCCGCGGTCCTGCGCGAAGTAGACCGGCAGCATGCTCAAAGCGGGGGAGGGAACGGCAATGAGGGCTTTTTCCGGCGCGGCTGTTTGGGCGAAGGAATCGGGCAAGGAGCCGAGAAGCAGCGGTAGCAATGCTAAATAAAGCTGCGGAGAGTATCTGAAGAGAGCATGCACAATGGATATCCTAATACTCCATCGGCGGGACAAATTCCATTGGACTTTCTTTCCGTCATCTTTTTGTCGAGTTCCGCTTTGTCGGCAAATTTTTGCCGGACCGTTGCTCAGTTGAGTTCCCCTTTGGGGGACTCGGCTTCTTCGGACATGATGGTGGCGTGACAGATATCCCCTGCGATCTCCTGTGCGCAGTGACGGATATTCCCTACGTTCTCCCGCGCCGCGAGTCCCCCCTCAGGTGAACATTCGACAAAATTCCACAATTTTACCGCCGCTGGCAAGGAGATTTAACAGTCAACTGCAGCTGCTACTTCTTAAGGAACCTACTCAACATGTCCGCGCGGAAGATTGATTTTCGCGACGTTGCTGACATCTCCTTTGCACTTTGGCACGCGAGTTGCTAAACGTCAACATCGGCTCGGGCGGGCCAGAAGTCTAAGAGGTTCGTCCAAGCACAAAAGCAAACCACGCGAAAGCGTGGGACGCAAAGCGTCTGGCCTAAGTCTCAAACGAGATATGGCGGCAGGGCTGCCGGACGATGGCACATCTCCCTTGGGAACCGTGCGCCGTACGGGAAACCTACAGGAGGTGTGCAGTGATTTCTCAGAAAACACTACGCAGAATCGCTATCATTTTGACGTTGGCCTTAGGCGTCGTTGGAATACACCGCGCGGCGATTGCCGCGCAGCTGACCTTGACGTGGTCAGACAACTCGTCGAACGAAAACGGTTTCAATATCGAACGGCGTGTCTCCACTACGGGAAGCTACTCCAAGATTGCGAGCGCCGGCGTAAACGTCGTTTCCTACACGGATACCAACCTCCAGAGTAATACGACCTACTGTTATCGTGTGCAGGCCTACAATTCGACCGGCACTTCGGCATACTCGAACGAACGCTGCGCGACGACATCGCTTGCGTCGACTGCGGACACCACGACGTACCAGGCCTCGGTTGATTTTTCTTCCACCCAGGGCTTTCGCAACTGGTATTACCTGTACGGTTCGGGGACCCCAATGACGTTTGTCGACGGTGACTGGCAGGGCAATGAGAAGTACCTGTTGCTGTGGGCAAGGGGGGGGCATCCGGGCAACTCCTCGGACGCCATCAGGCGGTGGAAAGCGCCGCAAGCGGGTTCAATCAACATCACCGGCAAGGCTTTTGATATGGACACTAGTTGTGGGTCAGGAGCGAGCGTCTACATCAAGAAGAACTCCACCATTCTATGGCAGCAGGCGATCGCCAATGGCAACACTACAGGGGTCTCCTTCAATCTAACGACGGCGGTTGCGGTAGGAGACAACATCGATTTTGGCATCAATCGGGGGGCAGACGGCTATTGGAATTGCGATTCGACGGGCTTTGATCCGACGATTTTATTAACTTCATCATTATCACCGTTGCTTGCGTCCACGACGGCGCCTTCTAGGACGTCGACGGCTGGGACGACGCAAACGACTCTAAGTTTAACGACCAACGTCGTCAATGACCTAGTCGACAAGGTAGGTATCTACCGGCCCTCCACCGGCGAGTGGTTCCTCGACCAAAACGGCAACGGGACTTGGGACGGCTGCGAGATCGATGTCTGCGTGCAGTCCTTCGGCGCGGCGGGCGCGCTGCCTGTAGTCGGAGACTGGGACGGTTCCGAATTCACTAAACTGGGATTGTTCCTGCCGAGTACTTCTCAATGGCAGCTCGACATGAACGGCGACCGCAATTGGGACGGCTGCGCGCTCGACACGTGTCAAGAATCGTTCGGCGGATCGGGGGACATGCCGGTTGCCGGAAAATGGACAACGGCGGGATCCGACCGCATTGGCACATTCCGGACCGACAATGGGACCTGGTATCTCGATGCCAGCGGCAATGGGAATTTGGATTGCCTCTCGGACTATTGCTTCCGCTTCAGCAATTACGCCAGTGGGGACGTACCCGTCGCGGGCGATTGGACGGGGAGCGGCACCAGCCGTGTGGGTTTGTACCGGCCCTCGACCGGTCAGTGGTTCCTCGATCGCAACGGTAGTCGATCCTGGAACGGTTGCTCGAAGGACACTTGCGTCAATGACTTCGGCGCCCCGGGAGATTTGCCGATAGCCGGCGATTGGTCCGGGGATGGTATTAGCAAAATCGGAATCTTTCGACCTTCGACCCAAGAGTGGATGCTGGATTTGAATGGCAACGGGAGCTGGGACGGCTGCGATGTGGATCTGTGTATCGCGGGTTTCGGCGCAGAAGGCGATGTTCCAGTCGTCGGTAGATGGTAGAGACTGCGGCACGACCGGGATAGAGCCCCGTTTCTTCCATAAACCGGCAAAAACAAAGAGGAGCGACGGGAAACCGTCGGTCCTTTCATTTTTAATAGCACGGTCCCACGCTTCAAATTGAAGAATAACCGGGGCCGCAAGTTTTGAACTAGAAAAACAACCCCGCGACGTTGCCGCCAGCGTGGGTGGGTAGAGTTGCGAGGGGCTACTTCTTCTCCACTTTTTTATCGTCCGGTTTCGCGGCCGCGCCCTTGGCGGGTTCAACTTTCTTAGCGTCGGCGGCTTTGGCATCTTTGGTCGCAGCTTTCTCGATGTTCGTCTTGCCGCTGGTCGTGAGCTCGGAACGGATCTGCTTCATGATGCCGGGGCCGATGCCGGGGACCTTGTCCAGGTCATCGACGGTTTTGAACGGGCCGTTCTTGGTCCGGTAGTTGATGATTTCCTGAGCGCGTTTTTCGCCCACACCTTTCAAGGAGGTCAGTTCCTCCTTGGTCGCGGTATTGATGTTGACCACGGCCAGGGCGACACCGGAGATCGCGAACCACATTGCAAAGGCAAGTAGCAGTTTTTTCATAAATTTCTCCTTTTATTACTTTGTCGGTTTCTCCAACGGGTTGCTCGTTAGACGAGGCCGGACTTTCAGTCATTCAAGCGTGCCACCTGGATATCACGTGGAGAGCCTGAGCGGAAGTGGGGAGTAGCGGCAAGGGACGCGGAGCGTCAAGCAGCTTTACGCTGTAAGGAATATGTCTCGCCAATTCCTTTGAATTACGGTAAATTAGTTCAAACCTTTCCCTCATCCTGTCAATGAGCCAAGTACTCATCCAACAATACCTCAACAACCTGCGCGACCTGCGCAAGGTTTCGGGCACCATCCGCGAATCCGTGGTGCGTGAAGCGTTCAAGGATTTGCTCAAGGGCTGGGCGCGGTCGCAGGACCTCATTTTCGTTCCCGAGTATGAGATCGAGACGCCAGCCAAAGACCGGCGCTACGTGGACGGCGCGCTGGTTCATACCCTGCGGGTGCCTTTCGGCTATTGGGAGGCCAAGGACGAGAAAGACGATCTTGACGCCGAGATCGAAACCAAGCTGCGCCGCGGCTACCCGCAGGACAACATCATCTTCGAGGACTCGACCCAAGCAGTTTTAGTTCAAGAACGCCAGGAGGTCTACCGTTGCCCCGTCGATAACGTCAACGCTCTGGAAAAGCTGCTCGATCTTTTCTTTCAATACGAACGCGCCGAGATCACCGAGTTCCGCAAAGCCGTCGAGCAGTTCAAGACCGACTTGCCGATGGTCTTGGAAGCACTCCGCTCGATGATCGAACAGGCGCACCAGCGGGAGCCGGAATTCAGAAAAGCCGCCGAAGAGTTTCTAAAGCACGCCCAAGAAGCGATCACTCCGAGCCTCACGGAAGCCGACGTGCGCGAGATGTTGATCCAGCACATCTTGACCGAAGACGTTTTCGCCGCCGTCTTTCCCGGCACGCCATTCCACCAGGACAACAACGTGGCGCGGGAGCTGTACAAGCTGGAGGCGACTTTTTTCAAGGGCGACACCAAGTACCAGACGCTGAAGGGCATGGCGCCCTATTACGCCGCGATCCGCGCGGCGGCGTCGCAAATTTCAACCCACCACGAGAAGCAGACGTTCCTGAAGGTGATTTACGAGAATTTCTACAAGGTCTACAACCCCAAAGCCGCCGACCGGCTCGGCGTGATCTACACGCCCAACGAGATCGTCCGCTTCATGATCGAAAGCGCCGACTACCTCTGCGAGAAGCACTTCGGGCGGAATTTGATCGACAAGGATGTAGAGCTTCTCGACCCGGCAGCCGGGACGGCCACGTTCGTCTGCGAATTGCTGGAACATTTCCGAGGCCAACCGGCGAAACTCAAGCACAAGTACCTGGAAGAGTTGCACGCCAACGAAGTCGCGATCCTGCCGTATTACGTTGCCAACCTGAATATCGAAGCGACCTACGCCGCGATCACCGGCGAGTATCTCGAATACCCAAACCTCTGCTTCGTGGACACGCTCGACAACACCTTCGCCCTACGCAAATACCGCGGCCACATGGACGACCTGTTCGGCTCGGTGAGCGACGACAACGTCCGGCGTATCCGCCGCCAAAACAGCCGAAAGATCAGCGTGATCATCGGCAACCCGCCGTACAACGCCTGGCAAGAAAACTTCAATCTTAGGAACCCAAATCGGCCATATCGTGAGATCGACGATCGCATTCGTGCGACCTACCAGTCAGAAGGCACGGCACAGAATCAGATCGCACTCTACGATATGTACGTTCGTTTCTTTCGCTGGGCCGCTGACCGAATCGACGAGAACGGGATACTGGCGTTCATTACCAATCGCAGCTTCCTCGATAGCCGGAGCTTTGACGGCTTCCGCAAAGTGGTCACCGAAGAGTTTAGCGAGATCACAGTCGTGGACCTCGGCGGCGACGTTCGGGAGAATCCGAAACTTTCAGGAAGCAAGCATAACGTGTTTGGCATTCAAACGGGTGTGGCGATTAGTTTCATGGTGAAGCGAGCCTAAAAACAAAATTGCCGTATCTTCTATGCTCGGCGGCCTGAGTTTGAGACTGGCGAGGAGAAGCTCACGTTCCTTAGTTCGTCCGCCCTCCGGGGGCTGCAGCTGGACGAGATCCGGCCAGACGTGAAGCAGAATTGGATCGATCTCACGAATAACGACTTCGATTCGTTGCTGCCGTGTATCGACAAGAATACCAAGGCAGGAAAGAACCAGCGGTCTGAAAGGGCAGTATTCAAACTGTTCTCGCGGGGTGTCGCTACACAACGAGACGAGTGGGTTTATGACTTCTCAGCGGAAGAACTCGAACGAAAGATGCGTTTTTTCGTAGATAGCTATGAAAGAGCTAGACGGGAGAAGTCGCGTTTGGACGCCGCCTCCATCAAGTGGGATCGTGAGCTCGAAAAGTACCGGGCGCGAGGCGTCGAGAAAGCGTTTGACAAGAAAGCGATCGTAACAAGCACCTATCGCCCATTCTTCAAACAGTTCTTCTACTACGACCGGCACTTCAACGGTATGGTCTATCAGTGGTCGAGCATCTTGCCCCACCGAGACTCAAAGAACCGGCTCATTCTCTACACACAGCCAGGCTCACAGAAACCTTTCATGGTAGGGGCGGTAGCAGGCGTTTGCGATCTTCACTTCGTGGGGGCTGCTGCCGGGACTGAATGCCTGCCGTTCTACCGCTACGACGATTCGGGCCACAGTGTTGAGAACATCACGGACTGGGCTCTCGACCAGTTTCGAAAACGCTACAAGGTCGGCCGCGGCAAAACAAACTCGGTTACGAAGGAAGCGATCTTTCACTACGTCTACGGCGTGCTGCACGATCCGGCATATCGAGAGAAGTACGCGATTAACCTGAAGCGAGAGTTTCCGCGCATTCCCTTTTACAAAGATTTCTGGCAGTGGTCGGATTGGGGGAAGGAGCTGATGGACCTGCATATCGGCTACGAGTCGGTGACGCCTGCCAAGCTGAAGCGTATCGACGTCCCAGACGACAAAGCGCGCAAAGCCGACCTGTCGCCGAAATGTTTGCTAAAATCGGACAAGGATGGCGGTCGCATCCTCATCGACAGCGAGACCACGCTAACCGGCATCCCGCCCGAAGTTTGGGATTACAGACTCGGCAACCGCTCGGCGCTCGAATGGATTCTCGACCAGTACAAAGAAAAGAAACCCAAAGACCCAACTATCCGCGAGAAGTTCAATACCTACCGCTTCGCCGACTACAAAGAGAAGGTGATTGACTTGCTGATGCGGGTGACGACGGTGAGTCTCAGAACCGTAGCGATTACCAACTTGATGAAAAACGTAGGTCGGTAGGAATCACATGCACCGCGAGCCGTGAAGTGTTGTTATATCTAACGCTCATGAAGAAACATAAATTCAGGGATAACTGGCCAGCACCTAACGACTATTTGCTGGAACTTGGCCGCATGACAACCGTTTGGGGCAGTCTCGAATCCGCGGTTAATATAGCTATCAGCAGATTCGCTGGCTTTCAATCACCCTTGGATTTTCGAGCCGTGATCATGGTTGCGCATTCAAACTTCCAACAGCGGGTCAATATTATTAGCTCTTTATGCGAACAGCTGGTCCCTAAGTATCCACGATTGAAAGTGTATAAGTCTGTCGTGGCGAAGATTCAAGCAGCTCAAAAGGCGAGAAACAAGTTTGCTCATAACCCGATTGTCTGGAATCAGGACACGCAGGACGTCAAAGTCTCATACGTAACGGCTCGGGGCTCAATGAAAACCAGCGTGGAAGTCGTCAAGATACACGACATAATGGAGGCAACGGCGAAGATTCATGAAGCCATGTGCGCTCTTCACACACTAGTGACTGGCCGAGAGCTGAAGCCGATGTGGGAGCGCGACGCATGACAACCCGTTGGAAGCGACGCGCGAGAATCGGTGCGCGCGTGAACGCGGGCGTCACCAAATTAGCAACCAGTCACCGAAAAACAATAAGGAGCGAGCATGCAAATCAAGTTGAAGCTTCACTCGAAGAACTGGGCAATCTATGAGGGTGGCGATCCGTACGTCCTCAACGGTGATCACGTTCCCCGAGTAGGGGAGCTCGTTGACATTGGTTCTGAATTTAGATTGGCTCAAGGGCAACCCACGACATTCATTGTGTGCGATGTCACTTGGGTCAACGAGAAGGGTGAGTTGATCCCTCACCTCAAGTGCCATCAATGGTACGACGGTGATCGCCAACTTGAGCTAGAAGAGCACGGCTGGACTAGCGGGTAGACAAGGCCGGTTGGGTGTGACACAGCGACTTTTCACGGTTGCCTTTACCAAAACGATTCAGGCCTATGGGTGATGACGGGAGAAGCGAATTTTATAAGAGACCTTGCGCAACGGAATAAAGGTTAAAAAAGGACTGAAGAGGAGCTTGCCTTGCTCCTTTAACAGGAACGTGAAGTGCCCGAGGAAGAGCAATGACACGGGTGTCCACTAACTCAACGCTGCCGGCTCAGGCGGCCTTCCATCACGCGGTCTTGCGTCATCTGGCTCTTCATCCAGATGGTGATCGACGACGCAACATTCACGAGGCCGTGCCCGATCTGATGGGTCTTAATGAGGTGCAACGCACAGAGCGACTCGCAAATCTCCCTCACCTTCGATACCGCCATCGAAGCGGCTGGGCGCTCAGCATGCTTAAGGCCGCTGGATATGTTGACTCTCCCGATCCCGGAATTTGGAGGATAACGGACCGTGGTAGGACTTTACTCGCTCGTTATCCAGACGGATTCGACACAGAGACCGCACGCGAAGTCATTCGCGAAGGCCGTAGGGAGATTCAAGGAGAGGATGCTTCTGACGGTAGTCCGCTGGGTGAGGTCGGCGCAACTATCCAGCAGACTCCAGACGAGCGCATTGATACCGCTTTGGGGGAGATTCATCGCTTGGTCGCCGAAGAACTGCTCGATAAAATCGCCCAAGCACCGCCGGTGTTCTTTGAAGACTTGGTGCTCGATCTATTGCACGCCTTAGGTTACGGAGCGAGCGAAGAGGACCTGGAGCGGGTGGGCCACTCCGGGGATGGAGGGATCGACGGAGTTATCTCGCTTGACAAGCTCGGGTTCGAGAGGGTCTACGTCCAAGCGAAACGCTGGCAAGGATCTGTCGGTCGACCGGAAGTGCAAGCGTTTTACGGCGCGCTTGCAGGGCGGCGTGCACGAAAGGGGGTTTTCATCACCACCTCAGGCTTTACACGGGAAGCCCGAGAGTTCGGGAGTCAAATGGCCGACACCATCGTGTTGATCGATGGGCCGCGGCTTACATCGTTGATGATTGATAACGGTGTCGGGGTTACGCACTATCGAGTTCTCCGGTTACCAAGAGTTGACGACGACTACTTCGATGGTGAGTGAGGAAGCTAGCTATTAGTTGAGAAGTACGCGGCAGACCGTGCCTCTCACTCCTGACGTTTAAGATAATAAAGGGGTCTTTAGAATAACACGGCAGGTCGCTTTGGGACGGAATCGACGAGAAAAGCAGCGTCGAGATTTGCGATCATACAGCTTAAGAAATCGTAATCGCTGTTTAGCTTCGCGGAAATTGGTGATGTTTCTATATTCAACCAAATATCTGAGTGGATGGGAAATCGGTCTAGCTACCGGAGAATCTATGCCTTACGACTGCTGGCGGGGAATGGTTGGCATCATCAAGCCGACGAAAGGGTCGGGTTCGTTGGTGGAACTCATTGAAATGTTGCCGGATGGGATCGGGTGATTCCGCTTTATAACAAGGTGCGGAATTGGAAAATAGATAATAAAGGGGTCGGGAGCATTTCCGGAACTTTATCATTTGGCGTAAGAACACGAGCAGGAACATGGGCCGAGCAGAAGATATCTTTGAGAAGGTGAAGAGCGACGGAGAGGCGGCGATTGACGAGTTCATCCTTACGCGCCAGAGTGAGGAGCTCTTCTTAGATTTCAAACGTTCAGCCGATTCGGGGAAGGGAAGAAGACTACATATCAACGACTTGAACAATCTAGCGAAGGCTATTTCCGGGTTTGGGAACTCCGAAGGTGGTGTCATTGTTTGGGGCGTAGACGCGTCACCGGATATCGATGACGCGGATGTGGCGAAGGCGAGAAAGCCCATCTATAACGTCGCACGGTTCCTTAGCTGGTTAGAAGGAGCAGTATCGGGTCGAACGGTTCCTCCTCATATCGGGGTCCAGAATCACGCTATAGATATCGGGTCCGGTAACGGCTTCGTGGCGACACTCATTCCTAAAAGCGAGCGCGTTCCTCACCAGGCAATCCCCAAGGAAAAATATTATATGAGAGCGGGTTCCACTTTTAAGCCTGTTCCGCACGGGGTGCTGGCTGGGATGTTTGGAAGACGACCTCAGCCTATCCTTTTCGAGGAATACACATCCAAGGCGGTTAAAGTCACGAAAGCCAAAGGCATCAGACCCGACGTAATAGACGTAACGCTCGGGTTCAAGATCTGGAATCGGGGTCCTGTGATGGCGCGGGATCTTTATTCGGACGTGCGCGTGAAAATGCCAGGGGCCGGGACCGTGCATTTTTCTAATATGGACGATGGTTGGATTTCAAAGAAAAAGTTAACCGAGTGGCTCAGCATGGTGAGCAAAGATGATTTTAAGCTCGCCCCTGAATCGTTCACGATGGCTTTTGACCTGCGTGTTTCTGTCAGGCCGCCGTTCGAAAACGGCAAGTTATCGTTGAGGTGGACTTTCGGCTGCGATGGGGCTCCAATGAGATTGATCGAGCGTGAAAATGGTTCCGCTGACGTCGAGAGCCTCTACCGCGAGTTTCTCGCGGGACCACAAACCGAAGCAGAACAAAAACAATTTGTCTGTGCTCTTTTCAATCTGCCAAGTATCGACCATCGCGTCGAACCTCGAAGAGAACCCACGGCCAGCCATTCCGGTCCCATGGGACGGAAAATCCGAATGAAATTTCAAACGTAACCTACATGTTCCAAGAAATCATATCACCGAGACGCCGAGCAGCCAGCCCACGGTGTAGGTGATCGTCCTCTCGATCGACCGTGTGGCAAGCATGGAAGAACAGGGCAGCGATACTCAAGCAAGACACCTATGCCCTTTTTTTGGCATCGCGCGATCCGCGAGTGCCTGTCGTCGCGAAGCTTGTGGTTGTTCTCGTCGTGGCCTACGCATTAAGCCCCATCGATCTGATTCCGGACTTCATTCCGGTGCTCGGATATTTAGACGATATGTTGCTTTTGCCGATGGGCATCGCCCTGGCGATAAAACTGATGCCGCGCGATGTCTGGGAAGATTGCAAAAGCCAAGCGCGGGCGGAGCTTGCGTCCGAGCTGCCTCGGAACCGCACGGCTGCCATCGTGATCGCTACGGTTTGGCTTGCGCTTCTTGGTTTAGCGGCGTGGTGGCTCTGGTCGTTTTGGGCCAACCGCTAGTCGTTTAGTAGGGGACCGGCCCAAGCACCGAGCACCGTAGCGCCTATCAGGATAAGAATGGGGCTTGCTTTGGTGAACAGGGTGAGGACAAGGGCGACTCCGGCGATAACCCAGTACAACCAACCAAAGAAGGCGTAGCGACCCAGCGTGAATACGGTTATCCCAAGCAGGCCGATTACCGCCGGAGCGGCCCCAAGACCGAAGCCCTGTAACCACGGGTGGTCGAGATAGCGGCGCACCTGATATGAAGCCAGAACTGACAGCAACCACGGAATGAAAAAAACCCCTACGGTTGCGACCAGAGCCCCTGAAAAACCCGCGACGCGATAACCGATGAACGCCGAGGTAATCAATACGGGACCCGGCGTTATGTAGGCGAAGCCGATGGCGGCCGCAAAATCCTGCGGCGTGATCCAGCGCATTTCCTCCACTGAGATTCGTTCGAGGAGCGAGATAACTGCGTTGCCTCCGCCAAAGGCAAGCATGCTGATGATGGCAAAGTAGACGAACAGTTCGAGAAGAATCATCGCTTATTCCCATGACTGTCCGGATTCGCTTCTTTGGAGCCGGCACTTTGTCCTTGGGCAAATCGCTGCGGCATCAGGATGCCAAGAATCCCGGCGGCCAGGACGATCCAAGCGGGATTGACGCGCAGAACGATCCCCAGAGCGCATGCCGCCACGGCGACCAGCCCGCCGGTAAGCGTCGTAATAGCTGGCTTGGCTAGGCGATAAATCGTAGCGACCAATATTCCTGCCACCGCGGCAGTGAGGCCTCTAAGGGCGGGCGCGGCCGTATCAGCCAGCAGACCCGTGACTTCCTCATAGAGTATCGATAGCACGAGCATGAAAAGGAATGCGGGGAGCAGAAAAGCGCCGGTAGCCAATGCGGCGCCGGGCCAGCCACCGAGGCGATGCCCCAGGTAGCCGACCACCTGTACTCCCGTGGAGCCTGGGAGGAATTTGGTGTACGTAAGGCTCTCAGTAACATCCTGTGCCGTTAACACGCCCTGGTCCTTAACCAAATACCGCTCGATCAGGCTGAGAGTAACGCCCAGCCCGCCGAAAGCTGCGCTGCCGATTTTAATGAAGTGCCACGACAGTTGGGGTAATCTCATGCTACCTCCGCATGGTGCTAAAAGTCCGCGTTGCCCGGCGTGCGCGGGAAGGGGATGACGTTCACTTCCTACGAATTTTGAGAGCATCGAGCTGGAAGCTGCTTCTAGCGAACACGCGCATGGAAAGCAAGCCAGTTCAGCGAGGTATGGTGAATGCTCGCACCGTCGCGATGGTGAACTCGATGGGGACCGCTATTCATCAAAGCGAATTGAAAAAGCGACAGCAAAATGCGAGATTCGTTTGAAAACAAACAATCTGTAGACTGGTGCGATGAGCGCAGGTGGAAATTGGCTCGAGAGTCTCGAACCCAGGGTTGCTTTTGAGCTTCCGGTTGTGTTTTAAAGATGGCACACGCCGTTGATAATGCAGTCGACCTTGCAATCGGGTAAGGACATCTGAGGGGGCGGCGGGTTTCGTTCCACTAAAAATATCGAGGTAAATGCCATGGCCCGTATATCAATGCCGATCTCCAATCGCTGGTTTCAAGGCGCGGTGATAACCTATTTAATCGGTTTTACGGTACTGGGAATTCTTGCGTATCTGGTTTATCGCGATCAGCCGCCGGTACCCAGAGAGGTCGTGGCGGGCGGCAAAATCGTTTTCACCCGCGATGACGTCATGAACGGCATGAACGTCTTTCAGCGCTATGGTTTGATGGAATACGGTTCGGTTTATGGCCACGGCGCTTATCTGGGTCCGGACTTCACCGCCGAATATCTTCACAAGTCGTCGGAGTTTCTCGTCAGTCGTTATCAAGGAGCCGTGCAACCTGGTCTTTCAGCGCGCGAGCGCGTGGTCGCCGAGCTCCACCAAAACAGCTACGACCCCTCCGACGACAGGCTTCGCTGGAGCGAGGCCCGCGCACAGGCGCACGAATCGTTGATCGAGTATTACCGAACTGTTTTTCAGTCGAAGTCCAGCCGTGGCGGCGCGCAGGCAAACTGGATTTCCGATCGCGACGACATTCGCCGGCTGACGGCGTTTTTCGCATGGACCGCTTGGACGGCAACAGCGAACCGGCCCGGCTACACCTATTCCTATACGAGCAATTGGCCGCCGGAACCGCTGGCGGGAAATTTTGTCACCGCCGACGCCATCATCTGGAGCATTATCTCGATCATCGCGCTGTTGGGCGGGACGGGCCTGGTTTTTTATTTCTTTGGACGCTACGACTGGTTGGGGTGGGGCGCTGAGCAGTCGAGTCCGGTTCGGTTCAGACCGGTCGAGGATGTCGCCAACACCCCCGCACAAAGGGCCGTGGTCTGGTTTCTTCTGGTCTCCTCTTTGCTCTTTGTCTTACAAACACTCACGGGAGGGCTGATCGCTCATTATCGGGCGGAGCCGGACGTTTTCTTCGGCGTCGATTTGTCGAGCGTGCTGCCATTCAACATCGTCCGCACGTGGCATGTGCAGCTTGCGATCTTTTGGGTCTCCGCATCGTATCTCGCGGCCGGAATTTTTATCGTGCCGCTGATCGCGGGTAAAGAGCCGCGCGGTCAGAGCGTCCTCACCGTGATGCTCCTGGTGGCGGTGGCGATCGTGGTGTTCGGCAGCCTGGCCGGCGAATATGCCGGTGCTCAAGGTTGGTTAGGCGAGGGTTTTTGGTTCTGGCTCGGCCACCAAGGATGGGAATACTTGGACCTGGGAAGATTGTGGCAAATCCTCCTCATCGTCGGCCTGTTCCTCTGGGTGTTCATTTTGTTTCGTGGTCTGCGCGGCCCGCTTCGCGAGCAACATTTCGGCAATATGCCGTGGATGATATTCTACGCCGCGCTCGCCATACCGGCTTTTTACTCGGTAGGGCTTCTGACCAGTCCGCGAGCGAGTTTCGTCGTGAATGATTTCTGGCGCTTCTGGGTGGTTCATCTCTGGGTGGAGGACTTTCTGGAGCTTTTTACCACGGTGATGGTCGCCTACATGTTCGTCTTGCTCGGCGTCGTTCGCGAAGCGACGGCGTTGCGGGTGATCTACTTGGACATCATTCTTTATTCCATGGGCGGCGTGATCGGCACCATGCATCATCTCTATTTCAGCGGCACGCCCGTGGCCCATCTAGCTCTTGGCGCAACCTTTTCAGCGATGGAAGTCATTCCCCTGATGTTGCTTACGCTCGAAGCGTGGGGCTTCATCAAATCCGGCGAACAAAGGGCCGTCGAGCGCTACCACTTGCACCGCTGGTCCGTCCGGTTTCTAGTCGCGGTCGGCGTGTGGAATTTCTTGGGCGCCGGCGTTTTTGGGTTTCTGATCAATTTGCCGGTGGTAAGTTACTATGAGATCGGCACAGCGCTGACCGCCAATCACGCCCACACCGCGATGATGGGAGTATACGGCATGTTGGCCGCAGGGCTTCTCTTGTTCTGCCTTCGGTATCTTACTCAACCGGATAAATGGAGCGATCGCGCGGCGAAGATTTCCTTTTGGTCTTTGAACATCGGCTTGACCTGGATGGCGTTTTTCAATCTCTTCCCGCTGGGGATCGTCCAACTCTATCACTCAGTGGAAACCGGCTACTGGTACGCGCGCAGTCTCGATTTTCTCATGCTGCCTTGGATAAACTTGCTTGAATGGGCGCGGCTGCCGGGCGATATTTTGTTCATTGTAGGCGGCGCTTTGCCGCTTGTCTGGCTTTGCTGGCGCGCGCTCCGTTTCCCCAATCCACGGATAACTCCCGCCGAAGCGGAACTCCCGCGCCTGCTGTATACGAGCCAATCTGAACCGCGGCGCCAAACCTGAGAAATATTCCAATGGATGGGGAACGGCTTCGCGGCGCCTGCTGTCGTTAAAAGGCGATCCGAAAACCCTGAGTTTGGCTTGGGTGGAGCTTACGGCTAAATCAAAAATCCGCGTTCCCCGGCGTGCGCGGGAAGGGGATGACGTCGCGGATGTTCTTGAGGCCGGTGAGATACATCATCATGCGCTCCAGGCCAAGGCCGAAGCCGGCGTGGGGGACGGAGCCGTAGCGTCGCAAATCCAGATACCACCAATAAGGCTTCTCATCCAGGCCGGCGTCACGCAGCCGTTGCCGGAGCACGTCGTGGCGCTCTTCGCGCTGGCTGCCGCCAATGATTTCGCCGACACGCGGCACCAGCACGTCCATCGCGCGCACGGTCTTGCCGTCGTCGTTGACGCGCATGTAAAACGCTTTGATGTCTTTGGGGTAGTCGGTGACGATTACCGGCTTCTTAAAAACCTCTTCCGACAGAAATCGTTCGTGCTCGGTCTGTAAATCGCTGCCCCACTCGACGGGAAACTCCCAGCTCCTGCCGGACTTCTTCAGTTCCTGAATCGCGTCGGTATAAGTGATGTGGCCGAATTGCGACTCGGCGACATGCTCCAGCGTGGCGAGGACCGATTTTTCAATGAACTGGTTGAAAAATTCCAGATCTTCGCGGCAATGATCGAGCACATAGCGGATCGTGTACTTGAGAAATTCCTCGGCCAATTGCATATCGTCCGCCAGCTCGTAGAAGGCCATCTCCGGCTCGATCATCCAGAATTCCGCCAAATGGCGCGGCGTGTTGCTGTTCTCGGCGCGGAAGGTGGGGCCGAAGGTGTAGACCTTGGAGAACGCTAGCGCGAAGATCTCACCTTCCAGTTGGCCGCTCACCGTGAGGTAGGCGGGGCGGCCAAAGAAATCCTGCTGCCAGTCCACTTTCCCGTCCGGCGTGCGCGGCGGCTGTTGCAGGTTCAACGTCGTGACGCCGAACATCTGGCCGGCGCCTTCGCAGTCGGACGTGGTGATGATCGGCGTCTGGACGTAGATGAAATCTCGCTCTTGGAAAAAAGTGTGGATCGCGTGGGTCAGCGCGTTGCGCACGCGAAAGGCGGCGCCGAAGGTGTTGCTGCGCACGCGCAGGTGAGAGATCTCGCGTAGAAACTCAAGCGAGTGCCCCTTTTTTTGCAGCGGATAGGTCGCAGGATCGGCGCCGCCGTAGATTTGAATCGCGGCGACTTTGAGTTCGACCGCCTGTCCCTTGGCAGGCGATTCGACCAGGATGCCCGAGGCGGCGATGCTGCTGCCGGTGGTTACCTGCTTGAGCGTCTCGTCCGGTACGGCCCCGGCATCTACAACCAACTGCATGCTCTTGAAACGCGAGCCGTCATTCAATTCGATGAAAGTAATGCCTTTGGAGTCCCGGCGCGAGCGCACCCAGCCGCGCAGAGTAGTTTCGCTGCCAACGGCGAGGCCGAAAGCATGTTTGATGGACACAAACCGGAAGCCCATATCGACCAAGTATGGGAAGAGACGCCCGGAAGTCAACCGCGAAAATCTTTTTTCGCATTACAATTGTTGAGTTCTTCCGGGTCTAGCGTGAAAGAGGATTCACCACGAAGGACACGAAGAGCGCGAAGGAAAGAAGATTTAACCGCAAAAAGCGCAAAAGATTTAGGTTTCAGATCTGTGGGGCTTCCGCCTTGTGGTTACCCTTCTCAGTAGTACGGAGGGCACGAAGTTTTGGTTCACAAACATCCGAACCCTTCGTGTCCTTCGTTCGCAGCCTATACGGTTGCTTGTCTAGCCGGTGTAAGTCCGGCCGCGGGAATTGGTTGTTTGCCCGCGTAGTGATACTCGACACCCCCAAGGGGTGACCCAGGAGGTGAAAGCTCGAAAGTAAACGCCCTTGCCGGAGTAGGGCTAGCAATTCCATCGGGCCGTAGCATAAAGCGAACTTTGCAGCCTCGTTACACGAACCACGCCAAGAACCGGCCAGGGTGGTCAAGCGGGCGCCGACCTTATGCGAAGACGGGGAAG
>JAUYJC010000601.1 GCA_030688735.1 Deltaproteobacteria bacterium | reverse complement strand
GACTCGCCGCGCCACGACGGAAACTGTCCGGTTAAGGATAATAGAATTACACATCCAATAATCATCATAGTTCTTTTCTCTCGGCACTAACGTTCGGGATCATATGGCACTCGGGTGTTCGACATCAGGTGGCAGCTGCCGGATGATCCCTCACCCGCCTCACCCTTTGGAAAGTTTGTAGGATCTGGAGCGGAAAATGCAGCCTTGCGCGGTATGCCTAATCTAGTTATATTATGCATACAGCTTTCTGTGGCATGAATACGGAGGGCAAGATGGCCGCAAAAGGGAAATTGAAGCGTAAATCCTATTTTGTCGATGAGCGGGCGATAGCGCGAGCCCAAAAGGCTCTCGGAGTCAAAACCGGCGCCGAGGTGATCCGCTTATCGGTCGAGCGAGTTGCTGAAATGGAGGACTTTTGGCAATTCATGAATAAGAGTCGTCGCACGCTCAAGCCCGGAAGCGTGGAGAAGTCCTGACATGGCGTTCGCCATTCTCGATACCGATGTCTATATCGAACATTGGGAACGCGGGCTATTTCAAGAGACATTGGAAAACCTGCGGCGCGCTTATATCATCCGCCATTCCGCAGTGGTTCTTTCCGAACTTCGCCGAGGAGCGCGAACGCGTGAGGCCCAACGACTTATCGCAGAACTTTATGAGCTGGCTACGCTTCGCTGGGAACCGTCGGCCGCTGACTGGTGGGAGGCCGGCAGACTTGTGCGCATCATCGGCGATCAACAGGACTGGGACGTAAATAAGCGGCGAGAATTTCAGAACGATGCCTTGATTGCACTCACTGCGCGCCACCATGGTGCGACGATCGTTACTGCTAATCGATCAGATTTTGAGCTACTCCGAGCGCAGCTCGGTTTTGCGCTTTTTCTCGCACGGTAGGACTTTCGCTCTCGTTCCCGCATTGCCTAAACAGTCATCGGCCCCATCCTTTAACACACCGAGACCGGATATGTCAGCGACGAAGCCTCACCCGTTGGAAGGTTGTAGGATTTAGATCCGATCTGCCTACCTCAATCAATCGTTGGCCCTCGGCGGAATTCGTAATCAGGAGGTCGCCGGTTCGACTCCGGCAGGTGGCTCCAGATTTTCCTGCGTGAGCCGCGTGCGTGTTGCCCCCGCCGCCGCTCCTGTTTGACAAGCGCTTCGGGGCGCTGTTAACAAGGCCGGTATCGGAGTTGAAAGGAGGCAATTTATGTTAACCGCCGGTGAGATGAACGGTGTTCTTGGAATGATGCCCGGCTTCGCTGCGCCCGACGCGGTGGATATTCGGGCGACACAGACCATCGCCGTCGATAATCTCAAGGAAGGCGTCGACAAGATTATCAAAGACGGCGTTAACGATATCGCCACGACGGGAACCTACGGCGAGTGCTACAATCTTTTGTTTGATGAGTTTAAGACGTTGGCGATGACGACGGTCGAGGCGGTCAAGAAACGCGTGCCGCTCTTCATCGGCTGCACCAGCCCCAATCCGAGGGAAGTCGTACAGAAGATGAACTTTGTAAAGGGCCTGGGCGCCGACGGCGTTCTGCTGCGAAACCATTTGGCAGGTCGTCGATTGTTAGGCCACGGACTCCCAACTATTTTAGATGGGAGGTCCGGACAGAAGAAAATCCGACCAACTGATTGATGTTAAACCCAGAGACCTTGCCTGAGATTCGTTACCGGGCGCGGTTATGACCAAAGGACGTTTGCGCGGATAGCGCCTGCAAAATTCCAGCAATCCGCGCAAGTCTTTGGAATCGAAGCCTCCCGTCTTGACCTCGATCGCCCACTCACCCCAACTTCCCTCGGTTATGCAATCGACCTCAAGAGGCTCCTCACGCCAGTAGGTCACGCGCTGGCCCGAATTCCATGCGAAAGCCAGGCATGCGTTTTCCACCCACAAGCCAAATCGCGCCGGTTCACGGCTTGGGTCCGGAGAGCCCTCCGGATGCATCGCCGACATTAGAGCATTGTTCAAGACCAGAAGTTTAGGCGGCGCCCCTCGCCGCCTATGTTCGCGCTCGCTGAATTTTTGCAGTGAGGCGACGAGATAAGCTTCCTCCAGAAGCGCGAGATAATGAGCGACAGTTTCGAGAGCCCCCCGATCCTGGAGTTGACCCTGCAATTTCTGCAGAGAGACGATCTGAGCTGGGGCCCCGACGGCAACAGCAAATATTTGTCGGAGCAACGCTGGACGACGGACAATCCCCAAGGCAAGCACATCACGGCCAATCGCAGGCTCGATAATGGAATCTCGAACGTAGGCTCGCCAGCGAGACAAGTCATCTCGAAACTGAAGGGAGCCCGGATACGAGCCGAGTTGTACTGAAA
The DNA here is from genome assembly GCA_030688735.1 of Deltaproteobacteria bacterium. Lineage (GTDB taxonomy): Bacteria > Desulfobacterota > Binatia > UBA9968 > UBA9968 > JACPFE01. The sequence continues at coordinate 11,016 of JAUYJC010000601.1, read as the reverse complement.
TCAGCGTCGCGTCGGTAGGAGGAAAGCCAAACCGTTGCCCCAATGCGGAAGCCGACCAATGGCTTAATGTCAACCGTTCAAAGCGGCCGGCAAGGCTCTCACGAGAACCCGCTCCCAGTCGAAGGGCAGACGAACCTGTAGCAACAACATGCAACGGAATCTTTTTCCGTCTGAGTCGATCATACTGCCCTTTAATGCGGGCAGCCCAATCTGCCAGATGCTGAACCTCGTCAATAAAAAGCACCGCATCTCCTCGGCTTGCCAGGTTCTCGGCTTCGAGCCATGTTCTTTCCCAAAAACCCGGCAATCCGGCGTGCGGATCATCGGCTGCAACGAAACTTGCCCTTTCTCCCAGCTCCCGTGCCAAGTCCAGGAGTAAAGTCGTCTTGCCTACCTGGCGGGGACCCGTGAGAAGCTGGATGCGTGCCGGCGCCGGTTCACTGAGCCGCTTTAGTAATGTGTCTCGGCAGCCCTTGTAGTCAAGGCAATATTTGGCTTCGACCATACTCGAATAATTATTCGAGTATGTCTGGAATTGCAAGGTGCCCCCTAGCTCGGTCGTTGTAGCCGTCTTTTCAACTTCAATAACACGGCGCAGAAAAGCTTGAGTGAAAGCAGGCTCAGCCACTCCGTTTTAGCAGGCCCTTTCCCCGCGCCAAAGCGATGAGACGTTGCACTGTGGGGACACCTTTCAGGCGGTACACGCGGCTGTTCGACCGGCCCGTCAAAGCGGAAAGGACCTACCGGGCGCTAAAGAAAAAGAAGTAATTTGTATCTGCTTGACACAGCCGTTCTGCTTTGAGAGCTTCTTCTCCTAGTTGCTCAGGCGACCCAGTTAGGAAGGCCACTATGGAAAATTCGAGTTTCGGGTCTTTCGTTTCGAGTTCGCGATCAACTGTTTGAACGTTTTGAACGGTTCCAGTCGTTCCAATCGTTCAACAATTCGTTTACGGAGGTCACATGAAATACAGCACTGATCGTATATTGACGACCCACGCCGGCGCCCTGCCCCAACCGCCCGACTTGAAACAAATGCACGACGCGCAGGTCGCGGGTAGGCCGGTTGATAAAACTGCCTTTGCCAAGCGCGTGCGCGAAGCCGTAGCGGAAGTCGTCAAGAAGCAAATCGCCTGTGGCCTCGACATCATCAACGACGGCGAGGCAGGAAAGTCGAACTTTTCCCGCTACGCGCGCGAGCGTCTGAGCGGATTCGTCGAGCGCGACGCCAAACCAGATGATCGGGTCTCGACGATCTTCGCGCGCGACATGGTCGAGTTCGCCGACTACTTCAATCAGCGGAGCGTCCATCGCGGCGACAACGTCAAGCGCGTCTTCTGCAACGCGCCGCTCGAATATATCGGCCACGCATCGCTAAAAGCGGAAATCGAGGATTTCAAGGCCGGCCTTGAGGGACAGAAATACGAAGAGGCATTTCTTCCCGCCATCGCGCCCGGCACCATCGAGCACTGGATGAAAAACGATTACTATCCGAACGACGAGGCTTACCTCGTCGCCATCGCCGACGCGATGCATGAGGAATACAAAGCCATCGTCGACGCGGGCTTCCTCCTGCAGATCGACGATCCGGACTTGCCCGACGGCTGGCAGTTCATGTCCAAGATGAGCGTTCCGGAATACCGCAAGTACGCCGAACTACGCGTCGACGCGCTCAATCATGGGCTGAGAGACATCCCCGCCGATCGCGTCCGCTTTCACACCTGCTGGGGCAGCTACCACGGCCCGCACAAATACGACATCCCGCTGCGCGACATCATCGACCTCATTCTCAAAGTCAAAGCGAATACCATTTCCATCGAAGCGGCCAACCCTCGCCATGAGCATGAGTGGCGCGTTTGGGAAGAGGTAAAGCTGCCGGCGGGCAAGGTGCTCGTGCCCGGTGTCGTCGGCCATGCGACGGATATCGTCGAACATCCCCAGGCGATCGCCGACCGGCTGGTGCGCTACGCCAAGATTGTCGGCAGAGAAAACATCATGGGCGGCACTGACTGCGGCCTTGGCCCGCGCGTCGGCGATGCGCAGATCGCCTGGGCGAAATTCGAGGCGATGGCCGAAGGCGCCCGCCTCGCGACCAAAGAGCTTTGGGGGCGGTAAAGCGTGCTGCAGACGGATGGAAGATCAAGGATTGAGAATCACGATTTTCGATCCTCCATCTTCCATCCTCGACCCTTTCTCATCAGCTTGACAGCTCTCTGACGCCTTGTAGAGGTCGGAGGACTTCACTCCAAACGCTAACCTGACTTAGATGCCTAACGGCGCCAAGATCGTGGTTGACCACGCCAGCAAGCTGTTCCTCGAAGGGTCCGTCGTGGCTTTTCGCAACGTCGATCTCAACGTGAGGAACAACGAAGTGCTCTGCATCGTCGGCCCATCAGGTTGCGGCAAGACGACGCTGTTGCGCTGCATCGGCGGGCTGCTCCCGCCGAGCGCCGGCCAGGTTCTGATCGACGGCCAGCCGGTGCATCGCCCGCGCGCGGGCGTCGCCATCGTCTTTCAGCACTTCGGCCTGCTGCCGTGGAAATCGGTCATCGACAACGTCGCCTTCGGACTCAAGATCGCAGGCGCGTCGCGCGAGCTGATCGCCCAGCGCCTCGATCACTACATCCGGCTGGTCGGCCTCGCCGGTTTTGAAAACCATTACCCCTACCAGTTGAGCGGCGGCATGCAGCAACGAGTCGGTTTGGCGCGTGCCCTGGCGATCGACCCGGAGGTCCTGTTGATAAACGAGCCCTTTGCCTCCGTCGACGCGCAGACCCGCGAGGTGCTTCAGGAGGAATTGCTCCAGCTCCACGAGCGCGAGCGCAAGACGATGATTTTCATCACCCACTCGATCGACGAGGCGATTATTTTAGGCGACCGGGTGGCGGTCATGGCGGCGCGGCCGGGCCGGGTTAAAGAAGTGTTGACCGTGGACTTGCCGCGGCCGCGCGATCCGGCCAAGGTTCGAGCCGCGTCGCGCTATACGGAGATGCGCAATCATATCTGGGAGGAACTGCGCCCCACGGTGGCAATGTGAACAGGCCGTTGAAAAAGGCCCATCTGCTTCGTTGCGCTCGACCTCCTCGCTCGACGTACCCACAAGAGTACGACTGCGCTCGTCGGTTTCTCGCGCGCCTCGCACCTGGAACCTTTTTGACCGGCCTGAAGAGAGTTTGTTTCAATCCTGTGATAAAGGCTTGACAGATGAGCATTAGTCAAACCGAAAAACGATCGGGCACCGCGGTGGCTCTTGCCGCGCATGACGAGCTCGCCGCCGAACAGCGGGCGGCCAAGGAGCGGGCGCAGGCCGTGCAGCGCCGCTGGACGACTGCGCAAATCGCCATTCGGATCATTTCTCTTCTCGTCGTGCTCAGCGCGTGGGAATACATCGGCCGGCAAATCAATCCGGTGCTGTTTACCTACCCCACAGCGGTGGGCGCCGCGGCCGTCAAGATGATCGCCAGCGGCGAGCTGTGGAAATATTTATAGCAAAGTCTCATCGTGCTGTTCGCCGGCCTCGGTCTGGCGGCCGCCCTCGGCATCGCGCTCGGCCTCATCATGGCGCGCTTCTGGGTGATCGACGTCGCGCTGGACACCTACATCACGGCGCTCTATTCGATTCCGTCGGTCGCGCTGGTGCCGGTGCTGGTGCTCTGGTTCGGCATCGATATTAGCGCCAAGATCGCCGTGGTTTTTCTTTTTACTTTCTTTCCCATCGTTATCAATACGCAGCAGAGTGTCAAAAACGTCGACGGCCGTCTGACCGAGGTGGGCCGTGCCTTCCGTTGCAGCGAGCGACAACTCTGGATCCACATAGTGTTGCCGGCGGCGGTGCCGTTCATCGTAACGGGCCTTAGGCTCGCCATCGGCCGCGGCTTGATCGGCATGGTGCTCGCGCATCTCTACACGGCGATCACCGGCATCGGTTATCTGATCTCGCGCTATGCCAGCACCTACCGCACCGACTCGATGTTCGTGCCGATTGCGACCTTGGGTCTTCTCGGCATTACACTGACCAGCTTGCTGCGTTTCGTCGAGAAGCGCGTGGCACCCTGGATGCACCAACCGGATCAAGAATGATAGAATCTAGGAGGTGGAATATGATTCATGAAGCTATTCGAAGTCGTTTTATGTTTGCGGGACGCGCCGCGTTCATGATGTTCGTCGCGCTATCCTGGATCATCTCGGGCGCCGGTCCCGTCGCGGCGCAGACCAAAGCGCCGTGCAAGGAAATGCGTAAAGTTAAACTCGGCATCTCGGTCTCGCCGCCCAATGTGGTGCACACACCGATTTATGTGGCGCGCTCGCTGGGGATTTTTGCGAAGCATTGTATCGACGCCGAGATCGTCGAGTTCGAAGGCGGCGCTTCCGCGGCAAACCTGGCTTCAGTGGTGCAGGGCCAAGCCTTGGCCACGATCAACACGGTCGCTATTGCCCAGGGCCTCAAGGCGAAACAGTTCTGGGGCATGGCGCCCCGCCTACCGCAGGCCTATATGGTAAGCGAGGAAATCAAGACCGCGGCAGACTTGAAAGGAAAACGGCTCAGCGCCACCGGCGGCGGCGTCGGCGGATTCAACTGGGTGATGGGGCGCGAAGTGCTAAAAACCGCCGGCCTTACGGTCGAGGATGCCCAGTTCGTCTCCTCGGCCACCGCGGGCAGGCTTCCGGGGCTCCTGGCAGGCCAACTGAATGGCGTGGCGCTCCATCCCGAGGACGTTTACCTGGCTCAGCAGAAAAAACCCGGCCTGCACGTCCTGGTGGGTCTCGCGGAGTTGATGCCGAAATATTTCTTCAATGCCTACGGCGCCGCGGAGAGCATACTCGCCAAGGACCGCGCCATGGTGCGTAACGTGGCGACGGCGCTAATCGAAGCCAATCGCACCATTTACAACCAGAAAGAAAAAGTTCTCCCGATCATGGTGGAGAGGACCAAGAAACCGCCGGATGCGGTCAACTTTTCATACGACTACCTCGTGAAAAATTGCGTCTGGAGCGTCAACACCGGCTTCTCCAACGATCGCACCGAGTGGTCCATCGACAACGGCATCGAGAACGGCGACATCCAGGCCGACAAGAAGCCTACCTACGACCAGGTCGTCGACGTCAAGCTCGGCGAAGAAGCGCTCAAGGCCGCCGGCGGGCCGACCAAGATTAAAGGATGCGCGGACTAAGATCACCGTTTCGAGTTTGGAGTTTCGAGTTTCGCGTTAGAGAGACACTCACCACGAAGCGCACGAAGGACACGAAGGGTTCGGAACTACTATCCGAAAACAAAGACCAACATGTTTGTCATAACGCGTAGCCGGGTAAATTGTCCGGTGATCGAAGACTCTCTGATTGGGATACGCCTCTCGCAAAGGCGCAAAGACGCCAAGTTCAGAAGAGAAAGATAGAAATTCTTACGAATGATTTTCACCCGTAATCTCCGACCTTTGCGGCCTTGGCGTCTTTGCGGGAGATACTCCGAAATTCAATTGCGGCTGCGCCGCGCTGGGTCCTTCGTGGTGAATGAAATGAATGGGAAAGAGAGAACATGATTCCGGGCTATCCATTTGCGGAGATTAAGGATCGCCTCGACGACTGGCGGGTCTTCAACAACATGGTGGATTCGCCGTACTACCGCGACGCAATCTACGAGCAATTCTCACCAGCCGAATACGAGCGGCGATATGACGCGCTGCGCAAGAAAATGCGCTCACGCGGCCTGGACTGCGTGATCGTGCCGGGCGGACCGAATCACTGGAGCTTCGGCGGCGGCATGCTCTGGCTCTCCGGCCACTGGGAATGGCATGCGATGGCTAACTACGTCGTCTTCCCACTCGAAGGCGAGTCGACGCTGGTCTATTCGATGGGCGGCACGCATATCGAAGCGACGCGCCGGGAAAGCGCGATCAAAGACGTGCGCCAGTCGCGCGGCGGGCGCTTCGCCGAGGTGATGGTCGAGCGCATCAAGGAGCTGGGGCTCGATCGCGGCAGGATCGGCATCCTAGAAGTCGATCCGCGTTTTCACGACTATCTGCCGGTGAACCAGTACAACGCGCTTAAAGAAGCGCTCCCCAACGCAACCTTTAGCTTCGAATCCGGGTTCATGCATGAGCTCGTCTACAAGAAAAGTGCCGAAGAGCTTCAGTGCATCCGCAAGGCGGGAAAGCTTTGTGAAGACGCGATGAGGGCATTGACGGCGCGCTGCAAACCCGGCGTGACCGAGTATCAGCTGAAAGCTGCGGCGTCCGGGGCTATCCTCGACGGCGGCGGCGACGTCGATTTTGCGATCATCGGCTCGACGCCGATGAGAAGCCCAGCGATGATTTTCGGCAACCCGCGCCCCTCGGGCCGCGTGCTCAAAGAGGGTGACATTGTCATCATGGAGCTTGCGGCCGGCTACCGCGGCTACAGCGCGCAGATCGGTTCGCCGATCTGCGTCGGCGAGCCGCCAAAAGAAGTGCGCCGCTTTTTCAACGACATCGTCCTGCCCGGCTTCGAGCGCATGGTTGCAGTCGCGCGGCCCGGCCATCATCTCGAGGAGATGCGCGACGCCGGCCGCATATACCGCGAGAAGGGCGCCCAATCCCGGCCGATTCATGTTCATGGCATCGACTTCGTCAGCTCCGAGCCGCATATCTTCACCGACCACATCCAGGCCGAAGAGTACGAGCGGGTGCTCCAGCCCGGCATGGTGCTGGTCATAGAGCCCAACGCCGTCACCGCCGACGGCATGTTCGGCATCTTCTTCGGCCACACGTTCATCATCACCGACGGCGAGCCGGAGTGTGTTGATGGTTATCCGTGGGAAATGACGGTGGTACGTTAGCAATCGCGCGAGAGCGTGTGATTCTTCGACGTTCGTCTGTCTCGGGATCTTTTGGGTCACACGAACATGGGCATGACAATGATCTACACGAACGCTCTCAATCGAGGCGGCCGAGGTATCAACACCCCCGCGGATCGCCTTTGAACAACGCTCCAATATCCTAATACATTGAGAGCTGATATCTGCACACACCGTTCTACGGGCGGCAATTGTCGGGAAGTGAGATTGACAAGGTGTAACTTAATGATGGATATTGCGGCAGATTCGCTCTTCTCAGATTGCGGAGCTCCCGAATACACTGCGGGAAGAGCCGGCAGTAAACGCTATACGTTATGCAGCATAGAGTCTGATGCCCTCTGACAAGCACCTGGGACGCGTAGGCGGAATCTCCGCAATTGTTGGGGCGGTCGTACTGTTCGTGGCTACGATGCTGCACCCGATGGATGCACACCCGGGTGATGCACCGGCTGCTTTTGCCGAGTACGCCCGCGACAGATTTTGGGTAGCCACTCATCTTGGACAACTTCTTGGGGTTGTATTGATCGCCACTGGTTTGGTGGCATTCTCATGGAAACTTCGCGCAGGCCACGCGGGCGTGTGGGCGTTGTTGGCATGCCTCGCCGCCGTTGCGAGTGTGTCGCTGGCCGGGGTACTTCAAGCGGTCGACGGTGTTGCGCTGAAGTTTGCGGTCGATCGGTGGTCGGCTTCCGCCGAAAGCGCGCGCGCCGCGGCGTTCGAAGCTGCTTATGCGGTACGTCAGGTCGAGGTTGGTTTGGCGAGCCTGATGGGTGCGTTCTTCGGCTTGACCGTCTTGCTTTATGGCATCGCTTTGATGCTCAGCCCTATGGCTCCGCGCTGGCTTGGTGTATTCGGCACTCTCGCGGGAGTGGCAACGGCGATATCGAGCGTCGTTCAGGCGCACACGGGCTTCTCCGAAGTGGCGATGGCGGCAAGAATGCCCAGTAGCCTGTCGGTACTAGTATGGTCGATATGTATTGGGATCTTTCTGCTTCAAACAGCGAGGACCGCGCACAATGCCGCATAACCAAACGAATGGAGCCGACGCGCCAACAGTCTCGTGCAATGATGTCGCCGGGGCGCGCGGCTCATTCGTAGCGTTAGAAAACTGGAGTCATCTTGGCATCCCCACGACCAGCCGCAAAAATTGAGTCCGAAGAGCCAACCCTTCGATTGGCAGTTCTAATTGACGCTGATAACGCTCAAGCAGCCGTCATTGAAGGTCTTCTCGCGGAAATCGCAAGATTCGGGGAAGCAACTGTGAAGCGCATATACGGTGATTTCACTGCCCCAACGAGTTCCTCATGGAAGAAGGTGCTCCAGCGATACGCTATCAAGCCGGTTCAACAGTTTGCGTACACGACCGGAAAGAACGCCACGGACAGCACGCTGATCATCGATGCGATGGACTTGCTTTACACGCGAAAATTCGATGGCTTTTGCCTGATCACAAGCGACAGTGATTTCACGGGCCTGGCGATGCGATTGCGTGAAGAGGGACTCACGGTTCTTGGATTTGGCGAAAAGAAAACGCCGGAGGCGTTCCGCAATGCCTGCCACAAGTTTGTGTTCACTGAAATCCTTCGTCCAAGCACAGCAGCCGAGCCGGTCGGCCTGCCGCCAATAGTTGAGAGTGAGAAAAAGTCCGTTCCGCCTCAGACACCTACCGAGGCGACAGAGCCAAAGCTTGAATTCCCCAAGAAGTTCGTCCTAACTGCACTTGAGCAGTCAATTGACGATGCTGGATGGGCACATCTTGCTACCTTCGGGAACTACCTTACCAAGCTACAACCCGACTTTGACTCCAGGCTATACGGCTACAAGAAGCTCTCTGATCTCGTCAAAGCAAAGACAGATCTCTTCGTGACAGAAGAACGGCAAGCACCGGGGTCAAATCAGAAGGTTCTGTACCTTCGTGCGAAATAGTTTTCTAACCCGGCAGTCAACACGGACGCTGCGCGATAGAGCTGCGCAGCGACAAAGCCGTAACGCCTTCGGCGAGCCGGAATGCGTCGATGGTTATCCGTGGGAAATGACGGTGGTACGTTAGCAGCAAGAGGAGGAGATCATGAAAGCCGAAGCACTGGTGAATTACGATTCCGATACGGAAGACGTCGAATATCTCCGTCACGCGGACAACCCGCTGCTGGCTCGTCTCTTCAAGCCACGCGGCGCGGGACCGTTCCCGCTCATTGTCGAATTGCACGGCGGCGCCTGGTGTCATGGCGACCGCCTGAACGACACGATCATTAACGAATCGCTGGCGAGGAGCGGCGTAGTGGTGGCGGCGCTGGATTTCCGCATGCCGCCCGTGGCGGCCTATCCCGCTTCGCTGGCCGACATCAACTATGCAATCCGCTGGCTCAAGACCCGAGCGGCCGAGTTGGGCAGTCGCCCCGACCGCGTGGGCGTCTTGGGCGTCTCGAGCGGCGCGCATCAGGCCATGCTGCTGGGAATGAGACCGCGCGATGCCCGCTACTCGGCCGTACCGCTGACCGCCACTACCGCGGCCGTCGATGCCACTGTGCGTTGCGTCGTTTTGTGCTGGCCGGTCATCGACCCGCTGGGACGTTATCATTACGCCAAGAAGCTCAAAGCAGGCGGTAAACCGTACCCGGACCTCGTGGACCAGGTGCTGCCGAGTCACGATGAATACTGGAAGACCGAGGAGGCGATGGCGGAGGGAAGCCCGGTGCGCGCCCTCGATCGCGGCGAGCGGGTCGAACTGCCGCCGGCACTCTACCTTCAAGGAACCGAGGATCTCGCCCACCCGCGTCCCGATCTCGACCGCTTCGTCGCCGAGTACCGCAAGGCCGGCGGCCGGGTTGCGCTGGAGATGTACGAAGGCGAGGGCCAAGCGTTCATCACCAGGAATTCGTCTTCGCCCAACGCACGGACGGCGATCGACAAGATCATCGAGTTTGTCCACCAGGAGATCGGTTGAGCAGAGAGAACCGGAGCATAACGCGCGCATTCGCTCTGGTAGGTTAACACGCAGCTCAGGTAATCATGACCAAGTTCTAGCCAAAAATATTTGGAACTGTTCAGCAGAATTACGGATTTCGGAATCGGAAAGAAGATGACTCCCGCAAAGGCGCAAAGGCGCCAAGGTTCGGAGAATTCGAAGAATCTTTTTAACTTTGCGCCTTGGCGCCTTGGCGGGATAAATTTTCCTGGAGTCGTTCGGTTCAACATTCCCAAGGTAAGTATCTACCTGACGAGATGCGAATGCCGCCACGCGTAGCTGCGCTATACCTTTATCCGGTAAAGGGCTTCACTCCTGAAGAGCGCAACACGTTGACGGTTCTCGACGAGGGGAAAGTCGCCGGTGACCGTGTCCTCGGCATTCGGTTTGCGGATACGGAAGCGGCCGACGACGTCTGGAGCAATAAAACAGGCATGGTGGCACTGGTAAACACGCCGGGGTTGGCACGTCTGCGCGTTAGCTTTGAGGAAAAGGCATTTCGGTTGCACATCAGTTTAGGGAACGCCGTGTTGGTCGATGAAGCGCTGAATCCTGAAGGTAGAAAGCGGATCGCTGCTACGGTGGCGGATTACGTGCTCCAACTCGACGACAATCCGCTTTCCGGCCACCCGGAGCGGCTCCCGCTGCGGGTGATTGGCGACGGCCTCACGCCGCGCTACCACGACGACCAGGCGGGGCGGGTAACGTTACACGGCCGCGGGAGTCTCCAAGCGCTTACAGCTGCGCTTGGGGCCGAAGTCAGTGAGCTGCGCTTTCGCTCAAACATTGCGGTCGATGGATTGGGAGCGTGGGAGGAGCAATGCTGGGTAGGCCGAAAGATCCTCATAGGCGACGTGGAATTTGACGTGGTCAAGCCGAAAACGAGGTGCCTGGCTACGCACGCGAATCCCCAAACAGGGGAACGGGACTTGCCGATTCTCACAACACTGACCCAGAAGATAGGCCAGGAGAACCCGACGTTTGCAGTGGCGATGTTCCCGCGTAGCTCCGGCGGGCAGATTCATGTGGGAGACCAAGTAACATTCCTCGATTAACAATCGATCGCCCTCCGGTCTAGCAGCCCGTGGTGAAAGTCGAGAATAAATTGGGTGACCGGTGGTGATAAGGATCGACACGAAGGATAGGTTGTACTAAAGTTTTCTGCATGGCGATGGGACAACGAACACACGAAGAGCAGTCGGCAATGTGGGTTGCGGTTAAGGAG
>JAUYJC010000600.1 GCA_030688735.1 Deltaproteobacteria bacterium | reverse complement strand
TAGAAGTCCGGTTTGTTATGGATCAGTACTCGAATTCACTAACACAATTAAGCGGGAGGGCACACGCCCGTGGGCTGTGCCGGAACACGGCGGTACACGAGCGTTAGGTGATTACCGGTACTGTGGAAATCGAGGCTAGCTCTGCGCGCGTCGCCCGTTCGAGGAATATGAGGAATATATTGGCTGGAAGGTCCTTGCTTGCGCTGAACAGCATCAACACGCATTTCGCCCTCTCCTGATCTGCGCCCCACGCGCCGGGCGTCTGCGGTGAGGAGAATGGTTTTAGCAAAGTCCGGTCACGGCCCGGATTCTATGTCCACATCCGGGGAAAAAGCAAGTTACAGGTATATGAAGAATTTGGACTGAGCTATGCTTGAGATGCGTTCAGAGAACCAGGGAGTTCAGATTGTATTGTCCCCCGTTCTTTATGGGAACGTTTTGGGACTTTTTGCTGAAACCAAGCCTGGACCGAATTCGGCTGATTTCTGAGCACCTGGTTTCTTACCAGATTGAAATTTTGGAGCGGGCGACGGGGATCGAACCCGCGACGTCCAGCTAATTCAATTTGAGCAACCGCTTGATGTTACCCGACATGATCAGGCGGAGATCTTCGATCTTGAGCTTGAGGTGGCGCTGCGCGTGTTTGACGATCTTTTCAATTTCCCAGTCCATCGGGTTGAATGGATGATCCGACCCGTAGAGAACCCGGTCGGGCCCGGCCCATGCGATCGATTCACAGAAAAACGGCAGCCAACCCACCCCGGAGCTGTCCATATGGACGTTCTCGCACTTCTTTGCGATCTCGACCACTTCTCTGACGCCCTCCACAAGCCCCGAATGACCCATGATGACCGGAAGCTTGGGAAAATCCCTGGCCACTTCGCCGACCCGTTTCGGACTGGCATCTTCGCCTAAGCCGCAGTGAAAAAGGACGGTGAGACCGTGGTGCTGCGCCGCTTCCATGAGCGGATAGACCTTCTCCTTATCGTTGGCCGGACAATGTTCGATCAGCGGATGAATCTTGATGCCCTTGAGACCGAGCTTGACGCCTTCCTCGAGCACCTGAAGCGTATCCTTCGGGCCGTTGCCGGGACTCAGCCTCATAAAGCCGTGAAAGCGCTGCGGATGCTTTTTCATGGTTTCGGCGACGTATTGATTGGTCTCCCGGTAATCCGATGGCTCGCCGATGCCGATGGCAAAAGTAACCACAGCGTCCACGCCGGCGCCGTCCATCGATTGCATCATATCCTCCGCCATGAATTTCATGATCGGCGGAATCTGGTGAATGGCGAGCTTTTTTCTGGCGCCCATATGCGAGTGCGCGTCGATAACCTCGATTTTTTCCCCTTCAACATTGATCATGCTGCCCTCCTCAAACTGTTTCGGAAACCATATCCGATGGAATAATCCCTGTCCAGTTATTTGGGTCTTCAGGCTTCCGTGTGAGTAACCGCGCCAACGCTATGCCAGTTTGCGGTGAAGCAACACTCGGAGATTACACCCCCGTGGAATAACAACACGATTGAGACAAAGCCTACAACCATAGCAATATTCCACGGGGCAAGAGGCCGCAGAGAAAAGAGTTCTTGATTAAGAAATACTCCGAACTCTGCGTACTCCGTGTCTCTGTGGTAAATATTCTTTCACAGTAAATCCGGAAGAACCGGTTTTTTGCGCAGCGCGCGATTATCACAGCCTGAACAGCTTCTTGGCATTCAGCCAGAGGATGTTGGCCTTGTCCTCTTCGCCAATCTTCGCCCCCTTCACCTCCTCCAGCGTCGCGCAACGCTCATAGCTGGCCGGGTGAGAGTAGAAGAGGCTGCCGAACACCAACCGATGCGACCCCACCGTCTCGACGAACTGCCGGACGTAGCCTGCCCCGCGAACATGCGCCGTGTCGAACAGGATATTCGGCGTCCGCTTCGCGATGTCCAGCACGACCTGGCTATTGACGTTCGTCGTCAAGGCGTCCATCGCTACCAAGGTGAGCTCCGGAAACTCCAGCGCTAACCGCTCCAGTCGCCAGACCGCTTCCAGGTTCGACTCCGCGTTGGTGTGAACGATGGGCACCAGCCCCAACTCGCTCACCTTTTTGAGCAGCGGCCGCATGAGCTGATGGTCGACCGCGACGCCCTGGAATCGGTTATGCCACACCACTCCTTCCAGATGAAGTTCATGTTTCATGCGCTCCAACTCGCCCAGCGAGCGCGCACCGTGGAGCGGCTCCACCGTGCCGCAGGCCACCGGGAAGCGTTTGGGGTCGCGCTGGCGATAGGCAGCCACCGTATCGTTGCAACGCATGGTGTCCTTGATGCCGTCCGCCTGGATGTACCCCGTCGCCGCCAGGATCGCCGACATCGTCACGCCGTTCGCCTGCATGATCCGCACACGGTTGTCGTAGTCCCGCTCCTGCCAGCCATCTCCTTCCTGCAGGCTTCCTCCCGTCAGCGAACCGAGATGATGATGGATATCGAATATCTCCATGGCGCCTCCTTAAGAAATGGCAGGAATTTCTTTTTGCCGTTAGTTACAGAAGTGAGTCAAACTGACTCCGAGCCCTTTCCGCCATGCTCGTCTTACCCTGACGACGCCGCAGCGCGGCCCTAATCGACGCGGGCGATGCGGCAAGGACAGGAGCGGTGCGGCACCGAAACGGTGATGGGGTTGATGATTTCGTTCTCCGTGATGAGATTTCGAATGGGGCAAGTTGAGCGTCACGCCTTGCGATGTTTAGTTCCCCAGCTCCTTCTGCGCCTGTTTCAGGTAGCTGAGGTCGATGTGCTTTTCCGGCGGCGGTAAGGGAGGCGAGATAAGCCCGTCCCGCGCCTGCACTTCGATATTCACTTTCATTCCTTCCATCGTTATCGCTCCGTCCTTGGGAAAAAGCCCTTTGCTCGTGAAATATTCCACTCCCCTGCGGGCGTACGGCGGCTTTATACCCATCTCACGCGTCATGAGATCGGCGGCCTCGTCAAGGTGATCGTGAATCCAGCCCATGCTTCGGATATGGGCCTTGAGAAACTTGACAACCGAAGCGCGGTTCTTCTCCGCCCAGGCGGGATTTACGTTGACGGTGGTGAATTGAAATGACGGCAGAACGTCAAGGACGTCGCCGAGCCTGTTGAATCCACGGTCGAGAGCCATGTCGGATTGGGGCACGCCCAAGACCGCCGCTGAGACAGTGCCACTCTCCAGCGCCGCTAGGCGCGCCGGTGTTCCCCCGGAGACGAGCACCATGGTGTAATCGCGCGGATAAACGAGCCCTTTGGCGCGAAGGTATTCCAAAAGAAAAGTCGTCGGACCTCCCTTCAGGCTACCGACTCCCAGGCGGGTTCCTCTAATATCTTCCAGTTTTTTGTAAGCCTTGCCGCCCACCAGCGTATAGGCCACTCCGTTGATCATGCCCGCGATCGCCTTTAGGTTCGCGCCTTTTTCATTGACGATGATGATCCCGTCGGGATTAATGTTGCTAATGTGGATCTGCCCGGCGACCAGCGCCTGCAAGTTTACCGCCGGCGTTCCCATGTGGATCAGCTCAACTTTCAGATCTTCGGCGTCGTAAAAACCCTTCTTCTGTGCTACGAAGAGCGGCAAGAAGAAAATCGTCTTCGAGGTATAGCCGACCTTCAATGGTTGCGCCGAGCTTGGCGGAACCAAGGAAGTGATGCCCAAGGCGAATATGAGAAGAGCGGTCAAAGTGATCTTGCTCACGGCCCAATCCTCCTGTGAAGGCGCAAAGACAAAGTCGTAACTCTCTAAATTCTTGGCTCGATTACCTTGATTTCGAACATTCTCGGATTCGAACATTCCTCTCGCCAAGCATGTCCTGAGCCTGGTCGAAGGAGCGCAAAGACGCTAAGCGACAGGCCCAATGCCTGTCATTCCGAGCAATGCGAGGGATCTAGGAAAGATTTCTCTCTTCGTTCGAAATGACAATGCTCTTCCTTTGCGCCTTTGCGTCTTTGCGAGAGATCTTCCGAGATCGACCGGTGCGTGAAGCGCACCCTACGAAAACCTTCGTGTCCTTCGTACTATTATCCTGGAGAATTTTCGCGGCCTGCGCAAATTTTCTGACGCATCTTTCCTAAGTTCCTGAATCAAAGAAACTATCTCACCACGAAGTTCACGAAGCACACGAAGGGTTCGGACCTTGATATTTTTAAAGTTCTTAACTTCGTGCTCTTCGTGGCCTTCGTGGTAAAAGTTGTATTTTCTTTTTGGTTGCGGCTTAGCCGCGCTGGGCCTTCGTGGTGAATAATCTTTCACACTAAACCCGGAAGAACCATATGCTTTTACGGGCGGACGCGCAATTGACAGCTGTGCTCGGTTACTCTATTGGGAAAGAGTCTAAGCTTATCTATCTGCGGGAGGCGTTTTCTCACTTTGGACAGGGACTCACAAAATCTAGCGGGGAGAATTTCACGGATCATGCCGCTCATGACGGCGGCTGATTTCTGCGATCGCAACGCCCAAGAATTCGGCGCCCGTGAGGCCCTGGTGGACCGCCGGCGCCGCTTGACCTGGTCGCAGGTCAAACTGCTCTCCGACCGGCTCGCCCTTAGCCTAGTGCAGCTGGGTCTTCAGCGCGATGCGAAAATCCTGGCGCAACTTCCCAACTGTGCGGAGTTGTTTCTTACCCGTTTGGCCTGTGAAAAAGCCGGCATTTGCCTCGTGACCGTGACGCCGACCTTCCGTTTGGCGGAACTCACACCGATTATTCGCTTTACCCGGCCCGAGGCGGCCATTATTCCCAAGGTCCACGGGAAAGTTAATTACCTTGATTTGTTGCAAGCCGCGCGTACGGAAGATCTACGTTCCGTCGTTCTTATCGGCGATGATGTGCCTGCCGGAACGCTTTCGTTTGAAGAGATGCTTGCCAGCGCTCCGGGTGGGGAAGATTCGAAAAGGCTCCAGGATAGACGCTATACGATTCTCGACGTCTGCCAAATCGCCACGACCAGCGGGAGCACGGGGATCCCCAAGTGCGTCGAAGTGCCGCTTTACACGAGGCTCCTGACGGGCTGGATTCACCTCAAACGCTTCGGCGTGAGCGCAGAGGACCGGCTCGCCGCCGCAACCTCCATCGTCACCGGCACCGCCGACGCGCTGGTCTATAACGGCGGCTGCGCGGTCGGAGCCGCTGTCATTTTGATGGATCATTTTGCGCCCGCGGAGTGCTGTTCCCTGATGGCGGCAGAGCGCGTCACCGTTATGCCCCTTGTGCCCACGATGATCGCGAGGATCTTGGCGATGCCGGATTTTACGCCCTACGATCTCCACGCGCTGCGAGTGATCGTTAATCATGGTTCGAGTCTCCCACGAGTTCAGGGGGAAGAAATAGAAAACAAACTCGGCTGCCGGATTGTCCAGGCCTACGGAAGCGTCGACTGCGGGGGTATCTCGGCCACCTGCTGGACTGATCCGCAGGAAGTGCGTTTGGGGACATTGGGGCAACCTCTCGATGGCAACGAGATAAGAATCATCGATTCCGATGACCGAGAGGTCCCTTTGGGGGAAGTCGGAAAACTCCTGGTGCGCGGACTTCACACCGATGCGCGCTTTCTCAACAACCCGGAACTCGACGCCGGCCGCCGCGTCAACAGTTACTTCGATCTTCAGGAACTCGGCAAAAGAGATAAAGATGGAAATATCGTCCTGATGGGACGAGAGCACGATCTCATTATCCGCGGCGGCCAGAACATTTTCCCGGCAGACGTCGAGGCGGTGTTGACCCAGCATCCGAAAATCGTCGAAGTTGCGGTAGTCGGTATCCCTGATGCGGAAATGGGCGAACGGGTCTGTGCGTGTGTGGTTTGCGGCGAAGGGAAGCCGGTCGATCTAATCGAAATCAAATCGTTCTTGGAGTCAAAAGGGCTCGCGCGTTTTAAATGGCCGGAGCGCATGGAGATCGTAACATCGCTGCCGCGAGTTGCCTCGGGTTACAAAATCGACAAGAAAAAGCTCAGGGAAGATTTTTTTCCCTGAAGACCACGGTCAGGCCCCAACACCTTCTTGCAGGCGACCTTTCCTGGAAGTAATATTGACAAAAGCCAGTCCGTAATCTGGGTAGGGCTTCGTGATCGTGACCGCTGTTAACGTGCTTTTGTGTCGTCATTTGTGAGATAATTCCTCGTGGCCTTTCAATACCAGTTTGAGTGGGACCCCGCTAAGACCCGGCAAAATGCCAGAAAACACCGCATTACATTTGAACGTGGAGCCACGGTGTTCTTAGATCCAAACGCGTTGTCGCTGTTCGATGAGCAACATAGTAAAGACGAAGAAAGGTGGGTAACTCTGGGTTTGGATCAGGCTGGCGCGTTGCTGGTTATTTGCCATACTTATCATGAAGAAGCGGAAAACAGAGCGCGAGTACGTCTGATATCAGCGCGAAAAGCAACAAAGAACGAAGCGAAGCAGTATCAGAGGAAATAATATATGAGACGAGAATATAATTTTTCGAAAGCCGTACGCGGAAAGTTTTATCGGAAAGGCGCCGAACTGCGACTACCCATTTACCTAGACTCGAAACTACAGAGCAAACTCGAGCGTATTGCCCGCAGGAAAGGCAAGGACGTTGGCGAGATGGTCAGCCAGTTGCTGCGGAAAGATGTCGAGTTTCTTGAAGAACTGACATGAACCAAGTTGCAGCCCTAATCGTCGGCTGGACTGACCTCACGGGCAAGTCAACCTCAAGCGTTAGGCGACTTACAGATGTTCAGGGCTTCGTTACATGAATGACGAGGATCGTGTCCCCGTCGTATGTGTGGACCGGTCAGCAGTCGCGGCGTTCAGCCTCTTCAATCCCAATGATTGGACGGGTCAAAGTCGTGGCGTCGTCCAGTCGTGCGCGACCGAGCTGTCCGTCCTTAGATACAGCGTCGTTCGCATCGACCGCCTTTGCGCGGACGCGAAGGATGCATGTCGCCATCACTTCGAGACGTTGAATGGCCAGTGGCAGATTTCGCCGTGGGACTTGGGTAGGTCAATCTACTTTGGCCAGGTGCCGGAGCTGCACGTTCTGATAGAGAGTTTCTTTGCTGGCTTGAAGAGTTTGTTGGACCTCGACTCGCGCTGTTGACAACAGAGTGTGTTGTTGGCGTTGGGCTTGATGGTTTTCATCGGACGAAAGATGTTTATGGAGGCACCGTTATTAACGCCCTCGACAACAACGTCCGGAACGGGAAGGAGGCGATTGCTGCTACGGTCAAGGCTCTCATTATGAAGCACAAGGCCGCTTGGATCGACGCAGCGATTGCATCACGAGACATGCTGGTCCACCCTGTTCGCGGTGCCCAGCAGCTTATGTTCGAAATCCGGGTTGAAAATTCAGGTGAATCGCTGGACTATTTGGGCGCGGTACCGCCCCACGTCGGCGAGGTGCCGATCGGGAGTTATACATCTGCACGGGTTGAAGATGTGTACCGGTTTTCCGCCGAGCTCTTAAAAGCATTGCGCGAAGCCACCTAACACGGGCTGCGTGGCGATTTGGTCAGAGAACTTTTTTCTGTGCGTCAAACCGCCAGCCGCAGCACAGCGCGCGGCGAGATGCTGATCAGCAACGATTGGCAGGGATCAAATGAAGACCACGGTCAGGCCCCAATCCCTTCTTGCACCAAACGCATTCTTCTTGCAGGCAGCCTTTGCCGATATTAATATCGACAAAAGCCAGTCTGTATATTACGTTAGACAGCCGACAAAACATGACCAGTCCACCCTCAACGGAAATAACGTGCCTCGCCGCCGCCGAAGAAATCCGGAAGATCGCAGACTCAATGGTGTGTCTTCGCTCACTCGGGGTAATTCGTTCGCAGAAACTCGTGTCAGATCTTGGAGAGTGGATTGTTGCCAACCTCTTTGGAGGGCGCTTGGCTGATTCGAAGGTCCAGGATAACTGGGATATCAGCTACGATGGCAGGAGGCTTCAAGTTCGTTCTCATGCGAAAGCGGCCGATAACTTGAGTCAGTGGACATCTGTCTCGACGAACTATGATCGGTACGATGAACTCGTGATTGTCGTGTTCTCCGAGCTGTTTCTCGTGAGGCGTATTTTCCGTGTGCCCGCTTCTGATGTTGCTCTGAGAGCTGTAAACGGTCGTCTTCGATGGGCCAGCGTCCGAGAGTTTCAGATCAATCCACGCGAGTTCCCGGCGTACGAACATCTGAATTCAGTATTTGAAAATAAGTTGGCCGTCTAACTAATCGAACTTGCGAAATTGGGATCAGAGAACTTCTTTCTTGACGATATTGGATTCTAGCGATACGGCCTGCACAAATTCTGACGACACTGAGATGCCGTATGGCACGGTTGCCGCGAATCACAATTCCGGCTTATCCTCGTCACGTCACTCAGCGAGGAAAGCGAATGGGAGGAAATTCGGCAAGCGACGCAGCGGGGCCGCTTGATGGGACGAAAGACATTTCAGAGACAGGTGGCGGCAATGACCGGTCGACGTTTAGTAGGGGAAGCGCGGGGACGACCTGAAAAGGTAAATGCGAGTGCCATCGAAAAAGTTCTCTGACCCCAATTTGCGCCAATTTGCGCCGCAATTTGCGCCAGACCCCAATTTGCGCAATTTGCGCACATTTGCGCACATGTACGTCGGTATGTCGGGAAAGAACGTAACTGATCGGGGTGAGCCACTGAGCCGGCACGATGGCAGCCGACGAGCCCTGTACAAGCGTGTGAACGACCACGCGTCAGGCAGGCGCGGTGGTGATCATTTTGTCTCCTTGTCTGCGACCGCCTTATCCTCCCAACCCTAACTCGAGAGGAGTTGCATCGTGTTGGCAAGGGCCAAGTCTCCTTGGATGAGATGACCCAGAACTACATCATCAAAACCATGTCGTATCGGTACGCAGAGGTTTCAAGCGGTCCGAAGGCGCGTGAGGTCGAGACATTGATCAAAGGTGGTGCCCTGCGCGTGGGAAAGCCTCTCCTAAATGGGTCACAGGCTGGCGAGCTAATATCGGCTTGGAGCCGTCGCGCCCGCCGTCCTGTGCGATGATGTCGCTGCGGCGCGTGCGTCAATCCACCCGCAGCGGCACAGTGCGCGGCGAGATGCCGATCAGCAACGATTGGCGGGATCAAATGAAAACCACGGCCAGGCCCCAATTCCTTCTTGAGGCAAACGCATTCGTCTTGCAGGCGGCCTTTGCCGATATTAATATCGACGAAAGCCAGTCTGTATATTACTGGTTGGGCTCTTGGACGAACCCGGCTGTAGCGACACAGGAAGCACCATGCATTTGGAAGGAGTTTGTTCGTGGGGACTGAGATAACATTGGAGGTCGGTGGGCTCACTCTAGATTGGTGCAAGAATTCACGTGGGCTCGACCACGGTATGCTTTTTCAGGCGAAGGATCGAAAACGCATCCACTCTGACCAAGTTAACTACGACTACTTCAGAGAAAACGATGAAGATCCAGGACCCATGGAGATGGCTTTTTGCAGACCTCTCAAGGAGGTCGTTCCTCGGATTGAACTCCTCGGTTTCACCCTCGATCAGGTCCGACGCGAGTACGCGAACTGCGCTGAGAGCTGGCGCGAAGAATGCCAAGCTATGGCGGATGAGGAGGAAGAGTCAGTTCCGGATGTGATGACCTTCGCGGAGTTTTGTGCTTTCGCCACAGCGTATCCTTTGGAAACTCTGGACGATACATTTATCTCTTCATTCGATGCTAGGAGCGAGGCGCAAATCCGAGGCCGATTTGGCGACATGACGGTAACACGTCGTCTTCCTTATTTCTCACTAAGTGACGCGAACGCATACTCTGCACGCAGCTATTTCGCCGGACTGATCGGTTTTCTGCACCCTTACTCCCTCCTCCGGATGCTGGCGCAGAACACGTACAACTTAAATACGGACGTCGTGTGGCAGTATGGACCCTTGGTAGAAGCCGGCTGGGCAAGCGAAAGTGAGTTCACGCATGGGGCGCGCCGTAACCAAACTTTCTTGGTTGCGACTGAGGGCAGTTCGGATACGCACATTCTCAAGCATGCAATCTCACTGCTAAGACGGCAGCTGCCACCTGATGTCGAACACCCGAGTGCCATATGATCCCGAACGTTAGTGCCGAGAGAAAAGAACTATGATGATTATTGGATGTGTAATTCTATTATCCTTAACCGGACAGTTTCCGTCGTGGCGCGGCGAGTC